>CAYUXB010000061.1:0-16362 GCA_964448525.1 uncultured Acidimicrobiaceae bacterium | reverse complement strand
CGCTCGCCAGCCGGTTCCTGCTCGACGACGACGCCAAGCGGCGCGAGGCCGGCACACAGCCCGTCGCCGCCGAGTACGGGTTCGGGTTCGACGAGGGCGCCGACCCTGTCGAGATGCGCCTCCACGACGGCCGCGCGCTCCGCTTCCGGGGGGCGGCCGACCGCATCGACGCCGGTCCCGGCGGCAGTCTCCTGGTGCTCGACTACAAGACCGGCAAGGCCGACGACTACCGCAGCCTCAGCGCGGACAACCCCGACGAGCGGGGCACCAAGCTGCAGCTCGTCGTCTACGCCGAGGCCGCGCGGGCTTTCGCCGGTAGGCCCGACGCAGCGGTGACGTCCGAATACTGGTTCGTGTCCGAACGGGGCGGCTTCGCTCGCAAGGGCTACCTCGTCGACGACGCCGTGCTCACCCACGTCACCACGACGCTCGGGGTGATCGTCGAGGGCATCGAGCGGGGTGCGTTTCCCGCCCATCCCGTCGAGTCGTTCGCGCCCTTCGTGCTCTGCGCTTACTGCGATCCCGACGGCATGGGAGTGTCCGACCTGCGCCGCGACTGGGAGCGCAAGCGCGAGGACCCGGCGGTCGCGCCCTACGCGGCGCTCGCCGAACCGCAGACGGAGGTCACCGCACCGTGACGGCCCCCGCCTCGCTGCCGCCGGATCAGGCGCATCGCGACCGCATCACCGACGCCCTGGGCGAGACGCTGTTCGTCGAGGCCGGCGCCGGGTCGGGCAAGACCCGCGCCCTGGTCGAGCGCATCGTCCGGCTGGTCACCACCGGCACGGCCGGGCTCGACGCGATCGCGGCCATCACCTTCACCGAGAAGGCCGCCGCCGAGCTGCGCGATCGGGTTCGGCGCCGCCTCGACGACGCGCTCGACGAGGCCCTGGGCGGCGGCGACGACCTCCGGGTCGAGCGGTGCCGCGTCGCCCTGGCCGACCTCGACAGCTCGGCGATCGGCACCCTGCACAGCTACGCGCAGCGCATCCTGACCGAGCACCCCATCGAAGCCGGGCTGCCACCGCGCATCGAGGTGCTCGACGAGGTCGCCTCAGCCGTGGCGTTCGATGACCGGTGGGCCCGCTTCCTCGACCAGCTGATCGCCGACCCGGCGGTCGAACGACCCCTGCTGCTCGCCACTGCGGCCGGGGTGAAGCCGGCACACCTGCGCCTGATCGCCCTCGCGTTCAACCAGAACTGGGACCTGGCCGAGGTGCACGCCCCGTCGGAGGCCATCGAGATCCCGCCGTGGGAGGACGAGCTGCACACCCTCCTCGCGGACATCGACGCCGCCTGCGACGAGTGTGACCACTGCTGCGACGACGACGACAAGCTCGCGTCGCAGCTCGCCGGCCTCGCCCAGTGGGCGCGCCGCGTGCGCGACGCCAGCGACGAGTTCACCCGCCTCGCTCTGCTGCGCCACGACGGCGGCCGGCCGTCCGCCCGGGCCAACGGCCGGAAGGACAACTGGCCCGGCTACCCACTGCAGCAGCTGAAGGAGCGCTACAACGAGTTCGGCGGTCGCATCGAGGCGTTGCGCACACGGGTGGTCGACGCCGCCGTCCGGCGACTCGCGGTCGACCTGCGTCGCTTCACGCTCGAGGCCGCCGCCGAGCGCCGCGACGCGGGTGAGCTCGAGTTCCACGACCTCCTCGTCCTCGCCCGGCAGGTGCTGCGCCACCCCGCCAACGGGCCGGAGGTGCGGGCGGCACTGCACCGCCGGTACCGCCACCTGCTCATCGACGAGTTCCAGGACACCGACCCCATCCAGGTCGACCTGGCGGTGCTCATCGCCGGGGCCGGCCCCGTGGCCGCGGGAGCGGAGTGGCACGAGATCGACACGCGCGACGGCCACCTGTTCTTCGTCGGCGACCCGAAGCAGTCGATCTACCGCTTCCGGCGGGCCGACATCTCGTTGTTCCTGCGGGCCGCGGAGCGGTTCGGCGAGGGCGATCGCGGGCTCTCCCTCAGCACCAACTTCCGCACCGGCGGGGCGGTCGTCGAGCTGATCAACGACGTCTTCGGCCGGCTCATCAGCGAGCAGCGCCACGACGGGCTCCCCTCCCAACCCGCCTACGCGGCGCTGACGTCGGTGCGCGGCGACGCCCCGGTCGGGCCGGCGTTCGCCGTGCTGGGTCCCGTCGCCCACGACGACGAGCCGAATGCCGCGGAGGTCCGCCGGCGTGAGGCCCTCGACGTCGCCACCGCCGTCAACCGGGTCGTCGCCGAGGGATGGCGCGTCGACCGCGCCCCCCACGGTCCCACCCCCGACTGGCAGCCGGCCCGGGCGGGCGACATCACGATCCTGGTGCCCACCCGAACGTCGTTGCCGGCCCTCGAGGACGCCCTGACCGCGGCCGGCATCTCGTACCGCGCCGAGTCGGCATCGCTCGTGTACGCCAGCCGCCTCGTGCGCGACCTGCTGCTCACCCTGCAAGCGATCGACGACCCGACCGACGAGCTGGCGACGGTGGCCGCGCTGCGGTCGCCCCTGTTCGGCTGCGGCGACGACGACCTGTACCGCTACCGGCGCGACCTCCACGGCAGCTTCGACCACACCCGCCCGGTCGCGGCCGACGCGCCCGCCGACCATCCGGTGGTCGCCGGGCTCACGTACCTGCACGAGATGCACGAGGCCCGCCGGTGGCGGGCACCGAGCGAGCTCGCCGATGCGGTGGTGCGCGACCGGCGGGTGCTCGAGCTCGGCTGGGCCGAGGGCCGGGCGCGCGACCTGTGGCGCCGCGTGCGCTTCGTCCTCGACCAGGCCCGGGCGTGGACCGACACCACCCACGGCACCCTGCGCCAGTACCTGGCATGGATCCGCCAGCAAACCGCCGAGGGCAGCCGGGTGTCGGAGGCCGTGCTGCCCGAGACCGACGACGACGCCGTGCGCATCATGACGATCCACGCCGCCAAGGGGCTCGAGTTCCCGATCACCGTCGTGTCCGGACTGTCGACACAGCCGATGGCGCAGCGGGCCGGCGCAGAGGTCGTGTGGCCCCCCGGCCGACCGTGCATCATCCGGGTCGGGTCGACCGTGCGCACCGAGGCCTACGAGGCGTGGAAGCCCATCGACGAGCAGATGTCCCACGACGAACGCGTGCGCCTGCTGTACGTGGCGTGCACCCGCGCGCAGGACCACCTGATCGTCTCGTTGCACCGCAGGGTGCGCAAGAACCCGCCGGCGACCGAGGCCAAGCACACCAGCGCCGAACTTCTGGCGACGACGCTGGGCGACCGCCTGTCCGAGCTGCCGGTCCTCGCCGCCACCCCGGCTGCCGACGAGGAGGCGATCGCCGACGACAGGGACCCCGACCACCCGCCGCACCGCGGGACGCAGAAGGACGGGTCGGCCGTCGCCGGCGGCGTCGCGGCCATCACGAAGGACGACACCGGCGCCACCGCCCCGGGCGCCGATGCGCTGCCGTCGTTCGCCGACTGGCGACGAGAGCGCGATCAGGCCCTGGCGGGCAGCCGGCGTCCCCGCACTGTCGCGGCGACGGCACTGACCGACGAGGGGCGGCCCGATGCGATCGCCGATCCCGGGCTGCACAAGCGGCCGCGCGACCTCGACCTGCCGGCATGGCAGAAGGGGCGCTACGGCTCGGCCATCGGCCGCGCGGTGCACGGCGTCCTGCAGACGATCGACCTCGGGCCGGGTGCCGCGGACGGTTCCGGGGCCGTCGACGACGCCGTGGCCGCCCAGGCCGCGGCAGAGGGCGTCATCGGCCACGAACCCCACATCCGTGCACTGGTCCACGCGGCCTTGCGGTCGCCGACCGTGATCGAGGCCGCGATCGCGCCCCATTGGCGCGAGGTCTACGTCGGCGTGCCACTCGGCGACGGTCGCACGCTCGAGGGTTACATCGACCTCCTCTACCGACGCGCCGACGGTCTGGTGGTGGTCGACTACAAGACAGGCCCCACCACCACCGACGCCGACCTCGCACCCCTCGTCGCCCGCTACCGCCGGCAAGGCGCGTCCTACGCGCTCGCCGTCGCGGACGCCACCGGCGAGCCCGTGCGCGACGTCGTCTTCGTGTTCCTCACCCCGGGAGGCCCCGTCGACCACGCTCTTCCGGATCTCCACCAGGCGGCGGCCGAGACCCGCCGGCTCGCGGCCGCCGGAGACGACGGCCTCGTCGTGACATGACCGCGCCCGATCCCGCCGTCGGTCCCGCACCGGAGCCGGACGAGGCTCCCCGGCGCGCGACCGGGGGCGGGCTACCGTCGCCTGCCGTGCCCAGGTCCCCTGTCACCACCGCGCTGGCCCGCGTCGTCGGACAGCTACCCGGCGGCGGCGAGGGCCGCGAGGGCCAGGTCGAGATGGCCCGTGCCGTCTCGGACGCGATCACCGGTGGTCGGCACCTCGTGGTCCGGGCGGGCACCGGCACCGGCAAGACCTTGGGGTACCTGGTCCCGGCGATCCTGTCGGGCAAGCGAGTCGTCGTCGCCACCGCGACCAGGGCGTTGCAGGACCAGCTCGCGGCGAAGGACCTCCCGTTCCTCGACCGCCACCTCGATCGACCGTTCACCTGGGCGGTGCTCAAGGGCCGCTCGAACTACGTGTGCGTCCAGCGCCTGGCGGAGGTCGCCCCGCCCCTGGCCGAGGGCACGCCCGTCGCCGTCCCCCGCGGCGCCTCTCCGATCGCCGCCGGTGCTGCGTCCCAGCTTCCTCTCGACGGGCTGGCGGAGCGCGCCGACCGCACCGAGCTGGCCGCCATCGCGGCGTGGGCGGCCACCACCGCGACTGGCGACCGGGCCGAGCTGGAGACCGAGCCCGGTGACACGACCTGGGCCGCGGTCAGCACCACCTCCCGCGACTGCCCGGGCGCCCAACGTTGCCCCCGTGGCGATCGGTGCTTCACCGAGCGGGCGCGGGCCCGAGCCGCCCAGGCCGACGTGATCGTGGTGAACCTGCACCTGTACGGGCTCGACCTGGCGAGCGACGGTGCCATCCTGCCCGAGCACGACGTCACGATCATCGACGAGGCGCACGTCGTCGACGACATCATCTCGGCCACGACCGGTGTCGAGGTCGGCTCCGGCCGGTTCTCCCACCTGGGCCGGTTGCTGCGAGGCATCCTGGCCGAGGCCGGCGACACCATCACCGGCGTCGACGACTGTGCCGGCGTCCTCGTCGGCGCCCTCGCCGGGCACCGCGACCAGCGCATCACCTCGCCCCTCCCCGACGCCCTCGCCGGTGCGCTGGCCGCCCTCCGGCGGCGCGTCGTGGCCGCCCAGGAGGCGCTGCGCCACATCCCGGACACAGCCGGCGACGACGTCACCGCCCGGGCGATCCGGGCCCGCCAGGCCGCCACGGCGCTGCTCGAGGACCTCGACGCGGTGGCGGCGCCCTCCGACACGCAGGTGCTGTTCGTCACCGGCCCGGAGCATGCACCGATGCTGCGCCTGGCGCCGCTCGACGTGTCCGGCCTGCTGCGCGACCGCCTGTGGTCGCGCCGGCCCGCGGTGCTGACCAGCGCGACCCTCGCCCCCGGGTTCGGTCCGCACCTGGGTCTCCCGCAGCGAGCCGACGAGCTGCTCGACGTGGGCAGCCCGTTCGACTACCCGGCCAACGGCGTCATCTACTGCGCGGCTCGCCTGCCGCGCCCCAACGACCCCCGCTGGGCCGACGCAGCGATCGACGAACTGGAGGCGCTCATCGACGCCGCCGGAGGGCGCACGCTCGGGCTGTTCACCAGCTACAAGGCCATGAACCGGGCAGCCGACGCGCTGCGCACCCGCCTCCCCTACCCCGTGCTGGCGCAGGGTGACCTGCCCAAGCAGGCCCTCGTCGACCGGTTCTCGCGTGAGCCCGAGACCTGCCTGTTCGCCACGATGAGCTTCTGGCAGGGCATCGACGTGCCCGGACCCTCGCTGTCGCTCGTGACGATCGACCGGTTGCCGTTCCCGCGGCCGGACGACCCGCTCCTCCAGGCGCGACGCGAGCACGCCGGGCCCGGCGCGTTCGTCACCATCGATGTACCCCGGGCAGCCACGCTGCTCGCCCAGGGCGCCGGTCGTCTGATCCGCACCTCGAGCGACCGGGGCGCCGTCGCGGTGCTCGATCCTCGGCTGGCCACCGCCCGCTACGGGCCGAAGATCGTGGCCACCCTGCCGAAGATGCGCCGCACCCGCGAGCGAGCGGACATCGAGGCCTTCCTCCGCGAGCTGCGCACCGCCACCGAAGCCGCCTGACGGCCACGCGACAGCCGACGCGGGGCGGCTGAACCCGGCGGGCCACCGGACCCGCCGGCGCCTGCTCAGAAGCCCAGACGGTCGAGCGCCGCGGGGCGGCGCTGCCAGTCCTTGTCCACCTTGACGTGCAGCTCGATGTAGGCCCCCTCGGGCAGCTGCTTGCGCACGGCGGTGCCGACCTCCTTCAGCACCGCGCCCTTCCGCCCGATCACGATGCCCTTCTGCGACTCGCGCTCGACCAGGATCTCGCAGCGGATCAGCGGCCACTCCCACTCGGTGACCCGGGTCGTGATCGAGTGCGGCAGCTCCTCGCGAGCCACCGCCAGCAGCTGCTCGCGCACCAGCTCGGCCACCCAGAAGGCTTCGGGCACGTCGGTGACCGTGTCGTCCGGGTAGTAGCGCGGGCCCTCCGGCAGCCGGCCGACCAGATGCTCGACCAGCGCCTCGACCCCGTCGCCTGTGCGGGCCGACACGGGGAAGTACTCCGACAGGTCGAGCTCGGCCGCGGCCTGGAGCTGGCTGAGCACCTCGCCGGGCCGGGCGGCGTCGACCTTGTTGACGACGACGACCGCGTTGCGGGGCACCCGGCTCGCCACCCAACGGTCCCCTCGACCCAGGGGCTGGGTGGCGTCGATGACGAACGCGACCACGTCGACGTCCGGGATCGTCGATTCGGCCGCGGTGTTGAGTCGCTCGCCGAGTGGGGTGCGCGGCTTGTGGATGCCCGGGGTGTCGACGAAGACGACCTGGGCGTCCGGGCGGGTGAGGACCCCCTGGATGCGGTGGCGGGTCGTCTGCGGCTTGTCCGAGACGATCGCCACCTTCTGCCCCAGGATCTGGTTCAGCAGCGTGGACTTGCCGACGTTGGGGCGTCCCACGATGCTGACGAACCCCGACCTGAACCCCTCGGGCGTGGGCGAGAACCCGCCGTCGTCGGGGACCGCCGGCCGGTCGCGATCGTCGTCGTTCACCTCGGCGACCGGTTCGTCTGACGTGTCGATGTCGTGTGAGGCGACGGGCGCGACGGGCTCGTCAGGGTCGGGCTCGTCAGGGGCGACGGGCTCGTCGGGCGTGTCGGGGGTGTCCACCGTGCCGACGCTAACGGCGCCCGGCGTCGAAGCCCCTGGTCGTCAGAGCGTCAGGTCGGCGGTCGCCAGGTTCACGACCGGGTTCTCGCCGCTGAAGAGGCCCCACGGCGACTCCCACCCGGGGACCTGCCACAGGTGGCCCATCCACATCGGCTTGTCGAACGGCATGCCCTTCTCGCCGCCGATCGACGCGCACACGTCGTCCGGTGTGTGATCCGGACCGACGACGAGCACGCCGACGATGCACAGCGAGGGGTGGACGTGCCACTCGTCGTTCGGCCCGACGAAGCCCTCGGGCGCCTCGTCGCCGAGCACGGCGTAGCTGAGCCCCACCAGCTCGGAGCCGGGCTCGTTGCCGTTGTAGAGCAGCATCTCGGGCTTCGCGGGGTCGAAGCCGTCGGCGGTGAGGAGCCCGACGTTGAGGTAGTGCGCCCCGATGCCGGGGACATAGGGCGTGACCTGGATGTAGCCGGCATCGCGGGCCTCGGCTGCCGTCGGCATCGCGGCGATCACCTCGCCCGCGGCCCGCAGCTCCGCCTGGAGCCGGGTCTGGTCCGCCGGGTCGGTGATGTCCTGCCACGCCGTGATGCCGTGCGAGTGCATGGTCGGCTCGTCGCCTGCGTCGGCGCCGTTCTCTCCCTCGAGCGCGTTGTCGACGGACCACTCGACGAACTCGGCGATCCGGGCCTCGCGCTCGGCCTCCGGAAGGTCGCCCAACGTCTCGGACCGGGCGCGGATCTGCTCGGACAGGTAGTCGATGTTCATCTGGCGGTAGGCCTCGGCCTCGCTCTCGGGGAGGTAGCCCGTGAGCGCCGCGATGCGGCGGGCGTCCCAGTCGTCGCCTCCGGCGTCGCCGTGGTCGCCGTGACCCTCGGCCCCGTGGGCCATCTCGCCCGACCCGGCACCGCCGTGGCCGTGGCCGTCGCCATCGCCGTGGCTGTGCCCGCCACCCAGCGACGGCACGACCGAGGCGGTCACCACGGCCACCATCGCGACCACCGGCACGCCCGTCACCGCCAGGGCGGGCCGCCGGACCTCGCGATCGACCAACCAGCCGAGGGCCACGGCGACCGAGGCGAGGGCGGCGAGCACCTCGAGGCCCGAGGCCAGGGCGTCCGGAAAGCCGACGGGCTCGGCCGCCTCGCCGGGCAGGCCTGCGGTGCGCGTCAGCAGCCACAGCGCGGCGACGCCCGCGTTGAGACCGGCAGAGCCGAGCAGCCAGGTGCGGAGAGGCCGCCACGAGAACGCGAGCGCCGCGGCCCCCAGCAGTTGGGCCCAGCCCACCACGAGGAAGAACACGCCGTGTGACGTCTGCTCGCTCAGGTGATCGGGCGCGAAGGCGAAGTGGATGACGGCCGCCCCCAGCATGGCGACGGCCGCCAGCGTGCGGGCGGTGTCGGCCACGGTGCCGCGGCCCGCGGTTGGCAGCTGCCCTGACGTCGACGCCGGGGCGTGCGGCGCCGCCGGGTCGCTCTCGTGCGGACCGTCAGATCTGGTGGTGTCCACGATGCTGCTCCCCCTCAGGACCAGTCCCGTCGGGCTCCGGGCCCGAACAGCAGGCAGGTTACCCGCAGTAAGCCCCTGCCGTCAGCCCGTCGCCGGCCGGCGCTCACCGCAGGCGTTCGACCCGGACCCGCACCCCCGCGGTGATCTGTTCGAAACCGATCATCCCGCCCACCGACGGCGGGACGAAGCGCGGCGGCACCGCCTCCGCCCGCCCCACGATCACGTCGCCGATGCCGTCGCCGTCCTCGTCGACGAGTTCGAGCTCGATCACCGTCGACGGCCGTCGGCCCATCTCACCGAGGGAGGCTTCGGCCTCCTCGGCCAGCTGTTCGAGCACGGCTGGGCTGGTGGCCCCGCCCGCGGCGGCCCGCGACGCCGCGTCGTTGAGCGTGGCTCGCAGCGTCGAGGTGGCGTAGAGCCCGAACATCACCTGCATGGCGAAGAACAGGAACAGGAGGAAGACCAGGAAGGCGACCGCGGTGGAGAACACCCCCGAGCCCCGATCGTCCCATCGACGCCGGGCGGCGCGGACCCGCAGGTGCCCGATCAGCTGCCGATCTCCTCGACCTCGTCCTGGGTCTTCGTCTCGACGGTGTCCCAGATGTTCTTGAACGCCGTCCACATCAAGGCCGCGATGATCGCCATGATGAGGACCACGAGCGCGGCCGAGATGACGCCCTCGCCCCGATCGTCGCTGCGGGCGCGGGCCCGTGCGGCACCCACCCGGCTCCTGGTGGTGACCCACGCCGAGCTGGCGAGGGCATGGCTCCGCAGGACGGGGTGCACCCGTCGTCGTGCTCTCATCGCTGTTCCTTTCGTCTATGTGTTGGAGAAGAGGCGGAGGGCGTCGATGAACGGCACCGCGAGGAAGATCACACCGGGCACCAGCGCGGCGACCGTGACCGGGATCCACACCTGCTGAGCTCGCCGTTCGAGCGACTCGATCAGCTCGCGGTGGACGTCGCGCCGGATCGAGCGGGCCTCGTCGCCGATGAGGCGCCCGAGGTCGCCGGCCTGGCGGTTCAGCGACAGGATGCTGACGAGCCGGCGCAGCGCCTCGACATCGGCGACCGTCGCCCACTCCCGCAGGGCCTCGACCTCCGTCAGCCCCTGGCGGATGCGCCCGGTGACCCGCGCCAGGTCGCGCCCGCACGCCCCGGTTCCCCGGGTCGCCAGGCGGGACAGCGCGGAGCCGAGCGAGTAACCGGCCCCGAGCAGCATGCCGAGTTGCTCGGCCACGACCGGGAGCTCGAGGAAGATGCGTCGTTGCCAGCGGGCGGAGGCGGACGCCAACTGCTGCTCGATCACCAGGAAGGCGACGGCGGGCCCCGCTGCGACCAGCACGAGTGCGAGCACACCCGACAGGCCGGTCGCGGCTGCGACCACCCCACCGATGACGAGGCCGGCGCCCGTCCAGGCGAGCTGGCGCACGCGGAAGGCCGTGACGTCGAGGGGCGAGTGCACGCGCTCGAGCCGGATCGCCAACGATTCGGTGACACCGAAGGCACGGGCGACCCGCTCCCCGACCGCTCGGGCCAGCGGGCCCACGACCTGGCCGAACGACGCGGCCGACATGACCGCGCCCCGACGCCGGAGCGTCGACCCGCCGGCGACGTACGGGGCGAGCCGCTCGACGAGCGGCCGGCGGCGGAACCACCGCAGCTCGCTGAGCAGCAGCGTCGACCCCACGAACACGAGGAGGCCCACGAGGACCAGCATCGGCGGGCTCATTCGTCGAACACCCTCTCCTCCTCGGGCAGGGCGAGCAGCCGCCCCGCCCACGCCCAGCACACGACGACTGCGCCGATGCCGAGCACGACCATCACCTGGCCCCCGGGCGTGGCGTAGGCCGCCCGCCCGTTGCCGATGCTCATCCCGACCAGGGCCATGCCGAGGGGCACGAACAGGACGAACCGCCGGGCGAACCGCACGCCGGCTTGTTTGGACCGGGCATCCTTGCGGCCCTGCACATCGATGACGCGGTCCTCGATCAGGGCCTCGAGCCGGCGGTCGAGGTCGGTGCCACCGACCTCGTGGGCGACGAGCAACGTCTCGCACGCGGCGTCGGCTGTCGGGTCGGCCAGCCCGGACTTGAGGAGGCGGACGGTGCGCTCGAAGTCGGTGGACAGCAACCACTCGCGCTGCGCGGCGACGAAGGCCGGTCTCATGCTGTCGGGCGCCCGCTGGCCCGCCTCGAACAGCGCCTGGGGCACCGATCGGCCCAGCGACGACGTGAGGATGCGGATCTCCTCGATGAGGCGCGGCCACGCCTCCTGCGAGACGGACCGCAGCTGCGCGCGCCGCACCCGGTAGGAGGCCAGGGGCAGGACCCCGAGGCACGCGGCCAGCGCGAGCGCGGGCAACGGCCCACCGAACAGCCCCAGACCCACCAGCGCGCCCAGCACGACGAGGCCGCTGGTCACCACTCCGAACTGCCGGGGGTCGACGTCGTCCAACCCGGCCTGCACCAGCCATTCCGAGGCACGCGACCGGCGGCCAGGCGACGACGGTGTGGCCGCCGGCCCGGGAGCGACGCCCCGCCACCCGAACGCGTACGCCGTGTACAGGTAGAAGACGCCCGCGGCGGCCGTGAGCGCCAGCAGGAGGCCGGTCACTGGTAGCCCCCCAGGGGTTCGAGCAGCTGGCGGATGTCGAAACCCGCATCGGCGAGCGGCCGCACCGCCCGGGCGGGCACCTCCCCCGTCCAGGCCAGCGGCTGGTCCGCGCCCGCCCGCCGGAAGACCTCGGTGATCGTGAAGTGGGTGGCGTCGATGCCACCCGCCAGGTCCTCCACCATCGCCACCTCGGTGACTCGGGGACCAGCCGGTGTGCGTGAGCAGTGGACGACCACGTCGATGCTCTCGCTGACGAGGGAGTTCAGCGCGGCGAGCGGCAGCCCGCCGGAGGTGTCGGCCAACTGGCAGATGAACCGCAGCCGGGTGAGCGCCTGACGGGCGGACCCGGCGTGGATCGTCGTGTACCCCGTGACCCCGGACGACAGGGTCAACAGGAGCGGCAACGCCTCGCGATCGCGCACCTCCCCCACGACGGCCACGTCGGGGGCCATGCGCAGGAACCCCGACACGAGGCGGCGGAGGTCGACGGCCGGGCGATCGGCGCGTGCGGCCCGGGTCTGCATCTGCGCAACGTTGGGCACGGGCACGTCGGACTCGAAGACCTCCTCCGCCACCACGACGCGCAGGCCGGGGTCGAGCTCGGCGGTGGTGCAGGACAGAAGCGTCGTCTTGCCCGACCCCGGCGGGCCGGCGAACACGATCGACAGCCGTGCCTGCACGCACGCCGCGAGGAAGTCGGCGACCTGGTCGGTGAGCATGTCGCGCTCGACGAGCTCGTCGAGCGTGCGGAAGGGGATGCCGGTGAACTTGCGGATGTTGACGAGCACGTGCCCGCCCCGGGCGATGTCGCCGTGCACGACGTGCACGCGGGCGCCGTCGTCGAGCTGGGCATCCTGGAGGCCCTCGGCGGGATCGAGGCTGCGGTGCGCCGTCGAGGCGTCGTCGAGCAGCTTGGTGAGGGTGCGCATGACGTGGTCGTCGTCGTGGAAGACCTCGTCGTGGTAGCCGGACGGCCCCCGGTGCCGGCGCACGAAGATCGCATCTGGCGCGTTGACCATCACCTCCCACACGTCGTCGTCGGCCAGCAGCGGCGTGAGCGGGCCGTGGCGGGCGAGGTTGCGGAAGGCCCGCTCGATCACCAGCTCGGGGTCGGGCAGACCGAAGGCGCGGCGCCCTCGGCGGTGGTCGTCGTTCCACCGGAGGACCTCGTCGCCGATCATCGCCCGCAGCTTCCCTTCGGCCCCGGGCTCCTCCATCTCGAGAGAGATGTCCTTCGCTCGCTCCTGCACCGCCCGTTCGATCTCGGCCAGCGGCGACAGGGGTTCTCCCGCCATCGTCATCCCCGGACCCCCCGTCCGTGGCCGACAGCTCTGCAGGGTCGCGCCGTCATCGCGCCATCCCCGCGCTGTCGTCGACCCAGCTGCCGAGCGACCCCGGTGCGACCAGCACCGGTTCGTCCCGGGCCGCACGGCGGGAGGGCCCGTGCCGGGCGCGGTCGAGCAGGCCGCGCACCGCCCCGACGAGCGGTCGCACCACCTGCGACGGCGGCGCGACGGCGTCTCGCGCCTGCTCGCCCAATCGCCGGCGCTCGGGCACGAAGACCGGGCTCGAGGCCAGCACCGCACCCGGGACGGCGCCGGACAGCAGGGACGTGAGCGCGCCGCCGACCTCCGCTCGACGACGGGGTGACCGGGGGGCGCGGTTGACCACCGGCACGATGCGGCCGGCCTCGACGCCGACCTCGATCAGGTCGCGGATCACCTGCAGGTGCGCGTGCACGCCCGCCACCCCCGGCACGCCCACCGCCAGCACCATGTCGGCACGGGCGACGGACTGGCGGGCGAGGACGTTGCGGTCCTCGACGTCGGTCGAGCCGCACTGCTCCTCACCCTCGACGTCCGCGTCGACGTCCGCCACCACGTGCTGGTAGGTACGGCACAGACCGTCGAGGGCCGCCTCGCACGCCCGGGGGCGCAGAGCCGTCCAGTCGCGGTGGCGGCGTAGCCCCAGCAGCAGGTCGTAGCCACGTTCGGCCAGCCCGAAGCACAGCCCGCGCACCTGCTCCGGCGGCAGACCCGCGCCCCGGCTGGCCTCGACCAGTTCGAGCACCCCGGGCACGACGTCGCCGACATCGTGGAGGATCGCCTGGTGGGCGTGCAGCGACAGGTCCGCGAGCACCACGAGGCCGCGGTCGCGGGGGTCGGCCGCGAGCCCCGACGCCAGGGCGGTTGCCAGTGTCGAACGGCCGACCCCGCCGGCGCCGGTCACCGCGACCAGCCGACCGCGCCACGCGCTGGCGGCCGTCTCGGCCGCCGGCTCGTCGGGCAGCGTCAGCCCGTCGCCGCGAGCGACCGGGCGCGCCACCGCCCGCAGGGCGTCGAGAAGCTGGTCCGGGCCGAACCCGGGGGGCAGCACGGCGTGGACGCCGAGCTCGCGCCACGATCGGGTGGCGCGACCGTCGTCGGCGGCGATCACGGCGCAGCCGTGCCCTGCGGCGATCTCCACGAGGTCGCGGTCGAGCGCGGACAGCCCGGCGTCGACGAGCACGGCCGAGAACGGACGGCCCGACCGCAGCCGAGCCCGCGCCTCCTCGACCGAGACCACCTTCACGAAGTCGAGGGGCAGCGCCGCTGAGGTGGCCCACCGGGCGACGTCACCGAACCACCCGGCCCGCACGCGGGCGAGGCCGAGGACGACGTAGCGATCGCCCGCCATCAGCCGGGGACCTCGGCGCCGGTGGTCGTCGACGCCGGAGATTCCGACGACGGGGGCCCGGACGACGGGGGCCCGGACGACGGGGCGGTGGACGAGGGGGCGGTGGACGAGCGTGGCACGTGGGTGGTGCGGACCAGCGTGACCTTCCCGGCCCGGGCGGCGTGGATGACCGCGACCTGCTCGTCGGGCGACCCGAGCCCCAGGGTGACCGTCACCTCGCTGCCGTCCGCGAACGAGCCGCCCCCGGTGGACACGGCGAACACCCGGAGCCCGGTGGCCACGGCGCTGGTGGCGTCGTCGACGGTCGCGTAGACGTCGACCGTGTCGCCCGGCCGGAGGCGGCCGTCGACGGCGAGGTCGCGATCGAGGGCGAGCGACACCTCGGCCGCCGCATCGCGCTCGCCCTGGTCGCTGACGACGCCGGCCTGGAGCAGTTCGCCCTCGCCCATCGGGGCGACGAGCACCCGGCCCTCGATGTCGGCGGGCACGTCGAAGGCGCGGTCGGCGAGGCCGGCCGGGAGGTCGATGTGCTCGTAGCGGATGTCGTCGGCGGTGAGCGGATCGCCCGGTTGCAGCGGCCGGGTCGACACGGCGTAGGCGTGTCGGGGCGGGCTCGACGCCTGCCTCCAGGACACGAAGGTGCCCACCGCGGCCAGCGCGATGAGCACCCCACCCACCACGGCCCGGCCGCCGGGGAGCCCGGTGCTGCGCCGGACGACGCGGCGTGGGGGTACGTCCGGCGCGTCGGTCACACCTGCGCCATCGGTCGGACGCGTCATCACCATCGATCTCTGCCACCTCATCCAGCCGCAACATCGGGGAGGCTCGGCGCTCGCCGGGCCTCGATCCCCGCGGTGGTCGACCGCGGGTTGTGTGCGCCAACACGCCCCCCAGGCCGAGGTGGTGGCCCTCACACCTTACGTGGTCGCGCGACCGTGGCCAGGAGTTGACCGAAAGATGTTCAAACACCACACGAGGAGGTAAGGTGTCCGGCGTGAACACCGACGAGACCGATTGGCTCTCGACCCAGGAAGCGGCACGCCGGTTGGGCATCACCCCCCGGACCTTGTACCGGTTCATCGACCACGGCGAGCTGCCCGCCTACCGCTTCGGTAGGGTCATCCGGCTCCGTGGCCACGAGGTCGACGAGTTCATCAGCCGATCACGCATCCAACCGGGTGAGCTCGAGCACCTCTACCCCGAGCCCGCCGTGCGCGGCGAGGTCACGGCCGACGACGGCTGAACCCGGCGAGCGGCCGTCCCTGTGGAAAACTTCCGCAATCCACAGGCTTGCCCCTCTCGTACCGCACAGGGCCCTCGCCGTACGGTGACCCCATGCCGACGTTCGAGGTGATCCTGCGCGATGGCGCCGTCGAGACCGTCGACGGCGCCGACGCCTACCAGCAAGAAGGCCCGATGACCACGTTCTTCCGCCGCGGCGACGGCCGCGACGTGATCGACTCGTGGAGCACCCGCATGGCCAGCTTCCGCACCGCCGACCTCATGGTCGTGCGCCGACGCGACGCCCTCGCCGCAGCCGGCGCCGGCCTACGAGCCGTCGTCGGCTGAGACCGCCTCGGCCGCCTCGGCCTCCGGCACGGCGGCGTCAGCCGCGACGGTGCCCGGCGCCCAGTGGAGGAAGGCCGGCTCGTAGAACCGGGTCTCGTCGCCCAGGATCAGGCTTTCGGTGAGGTCGAGCTCGTTCAGCAGGCGCTCGCACTGGTCGTCGAAGGTGCGGTAGCCGGACATCCAGACGACGAAGATGGCGTGCCCGCCCGCTCGCTGTCTGATCTCCGCGGCGATCGCCGCCGGATCGGCCGCGGCGTTCGTCGCCGCGTAGTCCACCCAGTCCACCCGCTCCGGCGAGGTCAGCGCCGGGTACGCGACCTCGTCGAGCCCGTCGGGCATCTCGCGCGAGAAGGCGGGCCCGAGCTGGTCGGGGCAGTACACGACGACGTCGCCGGGCTGCGCCCGCTCGGCCACCGCCGCGGCCACCTCCGCCGACTGGGTGCGCTGGTGGTAGTTGACCCAGCCGAGCCCGAACAGCGCGAGACCGAGGTAGGCGGTGCCCATCACCGCCGCCGCCAGGCGGGGCAGGCGGACGAGGCCGATGGCCACGGCCAGCAGCACGAGCGGCACGACCACCGCCGCGTAGCGGCTCTGGAACGTGGCCGCGGTGATCAGTCCGATCACCGCGCCGATGCCGACGGTGACGACGACGACCATCATCTCGTTGCGCACCTCCGGCACGGTGCGCAGGTCGAGGGTGACCT
>CAYUXB010000060.1:14587-16490 GCA_964448525.1 uncultured Acidimicrobiaceae bacterium | reverse complement strand
CCTGGTGGTGGCCTGCGTGGTGGGCGATGGTGAGGCCGAGACCGGCCCGCTGGCGGCCTCCTGGCACTCCACCAAGTTTCTCAATCCGGGCAGCGACGGAGCGGTGCTGCCCATCCTCCACCTCAATGGCTACAAGATCGCCAACCCGACGATTCTGGCGCGCATGGACCCGCAGGAGCTGAAGAGTCTGTTCATTGGTTACGGCTACGAGCCGCTGTTCGTCGAAGGCAGCGATCCCATGCCCATGCACCGGCAGATGGCCGAAGCCATGGACACGGCCTTCCAGCGCATCGCTCAGATCCAGCGCGACTTCCGTTCCGGCCAGGCCAGCGAGCGGCCGCGCTGGCCAATGATCGTGCTGCGCAGTCCCAAGGGCTGGACCGGCCCGAAGGAGGTGGACGGCAAGAAGATCGAGGACTTCTGGCGCTCGCATCAGGTGCCGGTGTCCAATGCGCGCGGAGACGAGAACCACCGCCGTCTGCTTGAAGAATGGATGCAGAGCTACGGCCCGCAGGAGCTGTTCGACGAAAGCGGCGCGCTGCTGCCGGAGCTGGCCGCCCTGGCGCCCAGCGGTGAGCGACGCATGGGGTCCAACCCTCACGCCAATGGCGGCACCCTGCGACAGGAGCTGAAACTGCCGGAGCTGGAGGAATTCGCCGTCGAGGTACCCCATCCGGGTGCCGCCATCGGCGAGGCAACGCGAGCGCTGGGCCACTATCTGCGTGGCGTGGTGGAGCTCAACGCCGAGGCGAAGAACTTCCGCATCATGGGCCCGGACGAGACCGCCTCCAACCGCCTGGATCCGGTCTTTGCCGTTACGGATCGGGTCTGGATGGACGCCATCGAACCCTACGACGTGTCACTGGCGCAGCAGGGCCGCGTCATGGAAGTCCTGAGCGAGCACTTGTGCCAGGGCTGGCTGGAGGGCTACCTGCTGACCGGCCGCCACGGCCTGTTCTCCTGCTACGAGGCCTTCATCCACATCGTCGACTCGATGTTCAACCAGCACGCCAAGTGGCTCAACGTCAGCCGCGAGCTCGACTGGCGGCCGCCCGTGCCGTCCCTCAACTACCTGCTCTCCAGCCACGTCTGGCGTCAGGACCACAACGGCTTCTCGCACCAGGACCCGGGCTTCCTCGACGTCGTCGCCAACAAGAAGGCCGAGGTCGTCCGCATCTACCTGCCGCCGGATGCCAACACGCTGCTGTCGACGATGAACCACTGCCTGCGCAGCGTCGACTACGTCAACGTCGTCGTGGCGGGCAAGAACGACATGCCGAACTGGCTCGACATGGAGGCCGCGGTCGCGCACTGCCGGGCCGGCATCGGCCCGTGGGACTGGGCCTCGTCGCCCGCGGTCGCCGCCGGGGGCGAGCCCGACGTCGTGCTGGCGTGCTGCGGCGACGTCCCGACGCTCGAGGCGCTGGCCGCCGCCGACCTGCTGCGCCAGCACCTGCCCGAACTGGCCGTGCGGGTGGTCAACGTCGTGGACGTCATGCGTCTGCAGCCGCCGACGGAGCACCCCCACGGCATGAACGACGGCGACTTCGACGCGGTGTTCACGACCGACAAGCCGATCGTGTTCGCCTGGCACGGCTACCCGTCGATGATCCACCAGTTCGCCTACCGGCGCACCAACCACGCCAACCTGCACGTGCGTGGCTACAAGGAGGAGGGCACCACGACCACGCCCTTCGACATGGTGATGCTCAACGACCTCGACCGCTTCCACCTCGTGATGGACGTGATCGACCGCGTCCCGTCCCTCGGCGATGCCGCAGCCGAGGTGCGGGCCGAGATGGTGGCGCGCCGGCTCGAGGCCCGCGAGCACACCCGCGCCGTCGGCGACGACATCCCCTCCGTCCGGGACTGGACCTGGCCCTACTGAACGTCGCCGATCGAC
>CAYUXB010000060.1:0-14487 GCA_964448525.1 uncultured Acidimicrobiaceae bacterium | reverse complement strand
CCACCCGCCGACCCACCCGCCGACCCGCCGACCGGGCTACCGACCGGGCCGCGCGCCGGCACCGCAGCCGGCGCCGGTGCCGGTGCCGGCTGGCAGCGGCGCAGCGCCAGTCCCCATGCGGACCGTCCGCCTACCCGGCCGCGGGATCTCACCCCGACAGAACTGCGCTTCGAACCGCAGAAGGCCACCCGGTGGTTCAGCCCCGGGGTGCTGACGGCATCGGGCCTGCACGTCGGGGTCACCTCGGTGTTCGGCTCGTTCCTCGACAAGCGCGAGTTGCAGACCGCCCGCCCGTGCGAGCCGGACCTGCGCTACGCGGGCCGCGACGAGCTCTGGATCGACTACGTGGCCGACACCGGCGACGGGTTCGCCGCGACGGCCACCGTCGCCCACCAGGTGGCCAAGCCGTCCCTGCGTCCCGAGGGCGCGGCCGGCGCGCTCCCCCGGGGCGAGATCCTGGTGTTCGGCGGCGACGAGGTGTACCCCGCCGCCAGCACCGAGGGGTACGAGGAGCGGCTGGAGGGACCGTGGCGGGCCGCCCTGCCGTGGACCGAGCCCGCGTCCACCGAACCCGCGCACCCGACCGTCTACGCGGTGCCCGGCAACCACGACTGGTACGACGGGTTGACGGGCTTCCTGCGCATGTTCGGCCAGGGGCGGTGGATCGGCGGCTGGCGCACCAACCAGACCCGCAGCTACTTCGCGGTCGCGCTGCCGCACCGGTGGTGGCTGTGGGGCATCGACATCCAGTCCGACTCGCTGATCGACGAGCCCCAGCTCGAGTTCTTCGCGGACGTGGCCGAGCAGGCCCGGCCCGGTGACCGGCTCGTCCTCGCCACCGCGGTGCCGACCTGGACCCAGCTCGAACGCGACCCGCAGGCCTACCGCAACCTCGCTTACCTGGAACGGGCCCTGATGCGCCCCGCCGGGCTCGAGCTCAAGCTCACTCTCGCCGGAGACCTGCACCACTACGCCCGCTACGTGCACGAGGGCGCCGAGGAGGAGGTCGGCCCCACCCACAAGATCACCTCGGGCGGTGGCGGCGCCTTCCTGCACCCCACCCACGATCTGTCCCCCACCACCACCATCGGCATCACACCTGACGACCTCGACGACACCGCCGAGTACACGCTCGCAGCGCGGTACCCGAGCCCGCGGCGGTCACGCCTGCTGTCGGCCGGCGCCGTGCTGTTGCCGCTGCGCAACCCGAGCTTCTGCGTCATCCCCGCCATCGTGAACCTGGTGTTGCTGTGGACGATCCAGTTCGGGCTCCGCAGCCTCGAACGGTCGGGCGAGGGCTTCGACGAGGCGGCCGGAGAGTGGGGCTGGGGCGACCTCATCGGCGGCGTGGGCCGCAACTCGATGTCGGCCCTCCTCGTGCTCGTCCTGTTCGGCGGCCTCTGGGCGTTCGCCAAGTCCCCGCCGTGGGCACCCCGTGGCTGGCGCCGCTACGTCGCCAAGACAGGGCTCGCGCTGATCCACCTCGCGGCCCAGATCGCCACGATCGCCACGGTGTCGCTCGTCGCCCTGTCCGTGGCGTCGTCGTTGAACGGCTGGTTGTTCGCCCTGGTCGCCAGCGCGATGGCGTTCTTCCTCGGTGGAGCGGCCGGGTCGGTGGTGGTCGGCCTCTATCTCGCCGCGGCGATCGGGCTTCCCCTCGTGCGCACCCACGCCAACGAGGCGTTCGCCGCCTCCCGCATCACCGGCTACAAGAACTTCCTGCGCATCCACATCGACCCGACGGGCGCACTGACGGTCTACGCACTCGGCATCGACAGGGCGGTGAAGCGCAAGAGGTGGCGAGTGGTGCCCGACGCCGAGACGTCCGGTGCATCCTGGATCGAACCCAGCCGCGACCAGCCCCCTCCCCGGCTGATCGACGAGGTGACGATCAGGTGAGCGGGGTCGAGAGCGGGCTCAGGGCTCGACCTTCTCGAGCCCGACGGCGCGCGCCCAGATGCGACTGACCGTGCGGGCCATGGCGTCGACGTCGACGTCGGCGTCGCCGCCCGTGGCGGAGGGGAGGAGGTGGTCGTAGGCCACACGGATCGTCATCGTCTGCAGGGCGACGGCCGTGGTCCACGAATCGATGTCGTCGCAGATGCCCTGGGCCTGCAGCCCCCTGATCCACCGGTCGGCGCGCTTGATGGCGCCGACGATGGTGGAGCGCCGCTCCCCGGCGATGTCGTCGTCGACCGGTACCAACTGCTCGATCGACCGGGCGACCACGGCGTTGGCGACGACGACCTGGAAGTAGGCCCGGCTGGCGTGTTCGACGTCGCGTATGTAGTCGCGGTCGCCGGCCTCTGGACTGCGCCGGGGGGCCTGCAGCATGGCGTCGAGCACCTCGGCCGCGATCTCGCGGAAGATCTCTTCCTTCGAGTCGAAGTAGGTGTAGAAGGTGCCGTTGGCGACGCCCGCCCGTGCCGTGATGTCGGCGATGCGGGTATCGGCGAACGGCGTCTCGGCGAACACCAGCTTGGCGGCCTCGATGAGCGTGGCGCGGGTGCGGCGACCTCGGGCCGAGAGCACACGGCCACCGGCCGCCTGCCCGGCCCGGAGCTCCTCGGGAGGTGTCGCAGCGGCGGGGTCGACCTGAAGGGCCACGTCAGAAGGGTAGTGGGCGGGGGCGGGGCGGGAAGGGGTCCCCACCCCCACACCACGAACGGAGGTCAGGTCCGACCTCGTGAGCGGCTGCCGGCCGGGGTTCCTGCCTGGGTGCACCCCGAACCGACAGCCGGCACCACGATCGGTGTGCCTGGCCTGGCGAACTCGTGCGTCATCGGTTGCGCTGCGTGTTGCGCTGTCATGCGTGTGGGCCCTCCCAGCAAGGCCTCGACCGGAAGATGAAGCTAATCGAACCTGAACCCGACGTCAACCTCGCATCGCAAGGGACCCGATGGTGACGCACCCGCTGACGCTTTGTTACCGTTCGACGTCAGCGTCCGACCCCCGCAGCCGTAGCCGGGGGGACTGGGAACCATCGCCACGCCGAGGGAGAGATGTTGGACGTTCGCAGCCATGGTGTGCGGCGCTGGGCCGCCGCCATCACCGCCATCGCCATCGCCGCCGTGCCCACGAGCGCCTCCGCCACGCCGGAGTCGCCCGCGACACCGCAGGCCCCCGCGCAGACGGAGCCCACGACGGACGAGCGGTCGCCCGAAGCCGACGACACGCTGGTCGACGTCGACGTGCTCGTGTCCACCAACTCCGCCGCGGTCGCCACGACCCTCGAAGAGCTGGGCACCGAGATCAACGACCAGCTCACCGCGTTCAACACGGCGCAGGAGGCACTGGAGACCGCGACCACCAACCGGGCCGACGCCGACGCCGCCCTCGACAACACCCAGTTGCTCATCGAGGAGACGACGGCCGCGAGCGATCAGGTCGTCATCGACGCCTTCGTCAATCCGCCGGCCGAGAGCTCGCTCGACGTGCTCACCGCCGACTCGCTCACCGACGCGACGGTGAAGCAGACCCTGCTGGGCATGGACGCCGACCGGTCCGCCGATTCGCTGACCGACCTCCAGACGGCGCTCGCCGACTACGAGACACTCGCAGCCGAGCAGGAGACCGCCCGCGACGCCGCCAAGACCGCCGAGGGCGAAGCCGAGGCCACGCTCGCGGACCTCGACGCCGCGCTCTCGGCGCAGGCCAGGTTCGCTGCCGCCGTGGAGGAGGCGCTGGCCGACCAGTCGAGCGATCCGACCCCGACCGACCCCGCCGAGGCAGAGGCCCTGGCCACCCGCCAAGCGGAGATCGCCACCGCGATCACCGCGGCTGCGGAGGCCCGTGCGGCCGCCGAAGCCGCGCGGAAGGCCGAGGAGGAGCGCCGCGCCAAGATCGAGGCCGGCCTCATGTTCTGCCCGGTCAACCCCCCGTCAGCGACGAACTTCATCGACTCGTGGGGCTACGCCCGCTCCGGCGGCCGGTCGCACAAGGGTGTCGACATGATGGCCGCGCACGGTGTGGAGACCGTCGCACCGGTGAGCGGTCGGGTGGAGCACCGGAGCACCGGCCTCGGCGGGCTGTCGTGGTACGTCTACGGCGACAACGGCAACACCTACTACGGCACCCACCTCCAGAGCTACGCCAACCAGGGTGCCGGCTGGGTCGAGGCGGGCACGCTCATCGGCTACGTGGGCTCGTCGGGCAACGCGTCCTCGTCCGGACCGCACCTGCACTTCGAGATCAAGCCGGGCGGCGGCGCCTCGATCAACCCGTACCCCCTCACTCACGCCGCCTGCCCCGGGCACCGCTGAGGCCGCCCGGTGGGTCACCCCCTGCCGGCGGTCAGCCGGCCGACGACGAGGGCCGCTCAGGCCGAGCGGCCCGAGCGGGCCGCTGCAGCAGCTCGATGACGTAGCCGTCGGGGTCTTTCGCGAACCCGACGACCGCGTCACCGAGCTCGGGGACCGCGGCCGGTTCGCGCGTGACGTCCAACCCGTCGGCCCGGATCGCCGCCGCCGTGGACGTCGGGTCGGCCACGTAGACCACCACCTTGACCGGCAGATCGGCGTAGCTGACCTCGCGCCCGTCGGTGTGGTGCATGAGGACGAGGGCGGGCCCGCGGGCGCGGTCGTAGGCGAGCATGATCTCGTCCATCTCGGGCAGGCGCAGCCTGCCGATCTGCTCCATGCCCAGCACCCGCGTGTAGAAGTCGCTCGACCGGTCGAGGTCGCTGACCCCGATGCCCATCGCCCCGAGCACTCCGTTCGACATGGGCGTCGTCTCCTCCGGTCGAGTCGTTCCAGCCACGTCCTGACCGTGGGTCAGGACGTGGGCAGAACGTAGCAGCAGCGGCGCGGTACGGTCGCGTGCCGTGAGCATCGCCGTCGACCTCCCCGCCCTCGAGGACCACCTGACCGAGTACGGGCCTCACGCCTACCTGCTCACCGTCAACGACGATCTCAAGCCGCACGCCGTGTCGGTGACCGTCCGTCTCGAGGGCGAACACCTGGCCACCACTGTCGGCCGCCGCACCGCGGCCAACCTGGGCGAACGGCCGGACGCCACGTTCCTGTGGCCACCGATCGGACCCGACGGCGAGTACAGCCTGATCGTCGACGGCACCGCCGTCCCCCCGGTGGCCGAGGGCGCCGTCTCCGTCGCGCCCACCCGGGCGGTGCTGCACCGCGTCGCCGGCGCCGAAGGTGACGCACCGACCTGTATCCCCGTCGCCTCCACCTGAGTAACGTTGCCCCTCATGGGGAAGGGTGCAGACGGCGGCACACGGCGCGCGCGCCGACACAGGGGAAGCATCGTGGCGGCGGCGACCGGGGCGACAGCGCTGGCCACGGCCGCGGCGGTCACCAGCTGGCAGCGACGCCGTCGCCAGGCGATCACGCCCGAGGACTCGCTCGCCGGCCCTCCGCCCGCGGTGGTCGACCTCGTGGGCCGCGAGGTCTCCACCGGCCGCGTCCCCCCCGCCACCACGCCCGCCCCCGTCACGCCCGGCTCACCCGTCGGCCGGATCGCCCCCGCGCCTGCCCCCACGCCCGTGCCCGCCACCGCCAGGCGGCTCACCCCCGCCATCGAGACCACACCCCCCGACACCGCACCCCCCGCGCCCACGCCGGCCTCTCCCGCCGACCGGATCGCCCCCACGCCCGCCGCCGCTCCGCGTTCGGCCGCGCGGACTGCGCCCCTCCTGCCGACGATCGCCGTCGGCGACGCGCTGACGCCCAGCGCCACATCCGGCCCTCCCCGGGCTGCCGCGCCGTCCCCGACGAGCGAGCCCGGCCGGGTTCCCGACCACGCCCCCACCCCTCCGCCCGACGCCCTGTCGGCTGCGTCGTCCCCGCCCGCCACGACCCCGGCCGATCGACGCCGTGTGCCGCGGGCCGCGGCGATCGGTGCCGGCCTCGTGCTCGCTCTCGTCGTGGCCATCGGCGCGATCGTCGCGACCACCGGGGGCGACAAGGACGCCGAGGCGACCGACCCCGGGGCGTCGAGCCAGAACGCGGCCGCCGAGCGCTCCACGACCACCACGACCGCGCCCGTCACGGCCGCCGATGCCTTCGCCGTCGCCTCGCAGCGGCTCGTCGAGGCCGGATCGTTCACCTACACCGGCACCGCGGACGCCACCGATGTGAGCATCGCCCGCCCGATGCTGTGGCTGGCGGTGTCGACCACGGTCGAGGGCGAGGTGGCCACGTCGACCGGTCGCCTGCGCGAGGTCTCGGTGGCCGCCGACGGCTCCGCGACCGAGACGGTGGCCGCCGCGTCGGAGGTCTGGGGCCGACGGGCGTCGAGCGTGGATCTCCTCGACGACGAACCGCTGGAGGGCCTCCCGGGGCTGACCGGCAGCGAGCCCGCCGGCCGGGGCGCCGCCCTCGTGCCGTGGTGGCTGGCGAGCGCGGTCGGGCCGACCGACCTCGGCCTCGACGAGCAGGGACGACGCGTGTTCCAGGCGACGATCCCCGCGGCGGTGATGGGTGTCGTCGAGCGCGACGTCGAGCCGGTCGACGCCGTGGTGACCCTCACGTTCGACGACGACGGCGAGCCGGTGCGGGTCGAGATCGTCTCGGCGCCGCAGGGTCCGCCCTTCCACCTGGTGTTCGAGATCGGCGGGTTGGGCGATCCGATCGTCATCGACACGCCGACCGACGCCGCCGGGGGTTGACCAGGTTAAGGAACGTGCCTTAACCTGCGCGGTGTGCCCGAGGGGAGCGCCCGAGACCAGATGATCGCCGCCGCCGAGCGGCTCGCCGTGGAGCAGGGCCTCGGCGCGATGTCGCTCCGCGCGGTCCAGGTCGCCTCCGGTCAGCGCAACAAGTCGGCCGCGCAGTACCACTTCGGTTCGCGCGACGGACTGATCGAGGCGGTCGTCGCCGCCCGCATGGGCCCGGTCAACGAGCGCCGCCTCGAGTTGCTCGCCGCCCTCGACGCCCGCCCGGAGGCACCCACGCTGCACGATCTCGCGGCGGCGCTCGTCGTGCCCCTCGCCGAGCACACCATCGCCGTGCCCAGCAGCCACTGGGCACGCTTCCTCAGCCAGGGCCTGGCCGATCCCACGCTCGCCGAGGTCGTGCGGCGCAACTTCGAGGGCCGCAGCTACCGCGCCATCCGCACCCGTGCCCTGGCCGCGCTCGACCACCTGCCTCCGGAGCGGCGCGAGCGGCGCCTCGACCACGCTGTCGGGCTGGTGGTGCTGTCGCTCGCCGCCACCGAGGCCCAGCTCGCCGCCACCGGCTCCACCCCGGTGCCCCTCGCCGACATGATCGCCGACCTCGTCGAGATCTGCGCTGCCGTGCTGACCGCACCCGTCGCAGCCCCCCTCGCCGTCCTGTCACCCCGTCCCTGACCGCCGCAACGAAGGAGACCGCCATGCGCACGCTCGACGTCGGACCCCGCCTCGCCGCCCGCCTGCCCGACGGCGTCGAGCCGCGCCCGTACGAGCGGTTCGCCCTGCGGGCGCTGAGCCCGACGATCGGCGCCGAGGTCGACGGCGTCGACCTCGGCGGCGCCGTCGACGACGGGCTGCACGCCGAGCTGCGCCGGGCGTTGCTCGAGTGGAAGGTGCTGTTCTTCCGCGACCAGGACATCACCCGGGCCCAGCACCGCGCCTTCGCCGAGCGGTGGGGCGAGCTGGAGCAGCACCCGTTCTACAGCTACGTCCACCCCGACCAGCAGTCGGCGGCCGACGTCGTCACCCTGGCCAAGGACGCGGAGAGCGGTGGCGTCGAGAACGAGTGGCACGCCGACATCACCTGGCACGTGCGGCCGTCGTTCGGGGCGGTGCTCCGGGCGATCGAGGTGCCCGACCTCGGGGGCGACACCCTGTGGGCCGACGCCGGCGCCGCCTACGACGGCCTCCCCGCGGAGATGCGCGACCGCATCGACGGGATGGTCGCCGTCCACGACTGGCGCACGACCTTCGGTCTGGCCATGCCGGCCTCCGACGTCGAGGCGCTGTCGCCCCAGTTCCCACCGGTCGAGCATCCGGTGGTGCGTGTGCATCCCGACACCGGCCGGCGCACGCTGTTCGTCAACCCGATCTTCACCCAGCACGTCGTCGGCCTCACTCCCGACGAGAGCGACGCGCTGCTCGACGTGCTGTTCCGGCAGATGACCCGACCCGAGTACCAGTGCCGGTTCCGCTGGACGCCGGGATCGGTCGCCTTCTGGGACAACCGCTCGACGCAGCACTACGCCTCCAGCGACTACTGGCCCCAGCGGCGGGTGATGGATCGCATCAGCATCGCCGGCGACCGCCCGGTCGGCGTCGCCTGAGCAGACGGGCGCCCTGTCGAGGCTCGGGGTCAGGTGCCGGTGAGGGCGGCGACGGTCGGGGCGAAGTCGTGCGCCTTGTCGCCAGGGATCACGTGGGAGGAGTAGCCCCAGCGCTCGCGCCGCTCCTGCAGCACCTCGGCCACCGCGCCGGCGCCACCGACGAGTGCCAGCGGCGACCGTTGGAGCGACGGGGCATCGGTGCCGCCCAGCGCGGCGATGCCGTCGATCGTCGCCGCCGCCCAGCGCAGCAGGCGGGGCGCGCCGCCGCCCACGAGGATCGGCGGGCCTCCCGGCGCATGGAGGTCGGCAGCGAAGCGGAAGCGACGGGGATGGGCCATGACCCGGTTCTCGTGCGGTTCTCGTGCCCCGGCGCGTCGAGTGACAGGCTGGCGGTGTGGCTCCCACCACGACGGCACGGCTGCTCGTCGCCTGCCCCGACCGGCCCGGCATCATCGCGGCGGTCACCGCCTTCGTCGCCGGGCACGGCGGCAACGTCATCGACCTGCAGCAGCACACCGATCACAGCGACTCGGCGTTCTTCCTGCGGGTCGAGATCGACCTGGCAGATCTCGATCTGTCCCGCGACGAGATCGGCCCTGCCTTCGCCGCGGTCGCCGAGGGCTTCGCCATGCGCTGGCAGCTCGGCTTCTCCGACCACCGACCCCGGGTCGGGCTACTGGCCTCGCGCGAGCCGCACTGCGTCCACGACCTGCTGCACCGCTGGCGGGAGGGCGAGCTCGCCGTCGACATCCCGGTGCTGGTCAGCAACCACCCGCACCACGCCGCCGCCGCCGAGTGGTTCGGTGTCGAGCACCACCACCTGCCGGTCGTCAACGGCGACGGGGCGACCCAGGAGGCCAGGGTGCGCGAGGTGCTGCGGGCGCACAACGTCGAGCTGGTGGTGCTGGCCCGCTACATGCGGATCCTGTCGCCGGGGTTCTGCGACGAGTGGGCCGGCCGCATCATCAACATCCACCACTCCTTCCTGCCCTCGTTCCAGGGCGCCAGGCCCTACCACCAGGCGCACGAGCGCGGCGTGAAGCTCATCGGGGTGACCGCCCACTACGCCACGGCGGTGCTCGACGACGGACCGATCATCGACCAGGACGTCGTCCGGGTGAGCCACCGCGCCGATGTCGCCGAGCTTCGCCGCAAGGGACGCGACCTGGAGACGACCGTGCTGGCCCGGGCGGTGCGGGCCCACGTCGACGACCGCACGTTGGTCTACGGCCGCCGGACCGTCGTCTTCGACTGAGCGCCAGGCCGTGAAAAGCGGCCCGGTGCTGCGTCGCGGCGCGGCCAGGATGGCGGCATGGCAGATCGCACCCGGCGCCGAGTCGTCGACCTCGCGCACGAGATCACCGAGGGCATGGTCACCTACCCGGGCATCCCCGCGCCGACGCTCGGGTCGCACCTGAGCTTCGACGACTCCGCCGACCACTACGCGCCGGGCACGGAGTTCAGCATCGGCATGGTCACGCTGGCCACCAACACCGGCACCTACCTCGACACACCGGCCCACCGGTACCGGGCGGGCGACGACCTGGCCGCGCTGCCGCTCGACCGCATGGTCGACCTCGACGGCGTGGTGGTGCGGGCAGGCGATGCGCTGGCGACGGCCCGGGCCGCAGGCGAACCCCTCGCGATCGGGGTGGCGGCCCTCGACGGGTTCGACGTGGCCGGGCGGGCGGTCCTGGTCGAGACCGGCCACGCCCGCCACTGGGGCACCGACGCCTACTTCACCGACCACCCGTACCTGACGGGAGATGTGGCGGACTGGCTCGTCGACCAGGGCGCGGCGCTCGTCGGGATCGACAGCTTGAACATCGACGGCACGTCGACCGGCGAGCGGCCGGTGCACTCCCGCCTGCTCGCCGCGGGCATCCCCGTGGTCGAGCACCTCACCGGCCTCGACCGCCTCCCGGACGACGGATTCCGGTTCACCGCCGCTCCGCCCAAGGTGGCGGGGCTCGGCACGTTCACGGTGCGGGCCTTCGCGGTGGTCGGGAAGACCTGACCATCCCGCAGCCGGTCGATGAGCCGGCGGCGACCGCAGGCTCCCGGGCACCGGGGCTGGCGCCGACGCCCCGTCCGCGCGGCCGGTGTCAGCTGGTCATGCCACCCAGGCCGACCAGCCCTCGGGCCAGCTCGATCTCGCCCATGTGACGCAGCCCGTGCTGGTAGATCCAGCACTCGAGCGCGTCGAGCAGGGTGATCCCGTCATCGCCGGCCACCCGGGCGCTGTAGGTGTCGGCCACGACGGGCGGGAGGGGGCGGGGGATGATCACCCGGGTCAGCTCGGCCGGGTCGAGGGCGTCGAGCCACCTCTCCGTGCGGCCGAACACGGCGCGCTGGTACTCGCCGAAGGCCGCGTAGTCGCCGATGCGCTGGTGGACCATCTCGTCGACCGTGCGCTCCTTGCCGTGATCGTCGACGGCCATCTGCACGCGGGCCTGCCAGGCGGCGTCCCACAGCACGGGCTCGCCGCTGATCACGGCGAACGAGGTGTCCTGCATGTTCGTGTAGTGGAAGAGCGAGAAGGCGATGGGGAGCACGCCCTCTCGCTCGAAGTGGTTGACGTGGTCGGGGCCCATCGTCGCCAGCGCATCGGCGTACAGCGAGTGCATGGCCCGCATGCGCCGCCGCAGCGAGTCGATGAGCAGGCCGTCCGTCGTCACCGTCATGCAGGGAACGTAGGTATTGTCATAAGCCGTGTCAATAGTTAAGGTGCGCGCCGTGACCACCAAGGCTGGCGACACCGCCGATCCCGCTGCCGCCGCGCCGGCTGCTCCGCCCGACGGCCGCAACCTGCGGCGCGACCGCAACCGCGACGCCGTCGTGACGACGCTGCTCGAGCTCTACCGCGACGGCGACCTCAACCCGAGCGCCGAAGCGATCGCGGCGCGGGCCGGCATCTCGGTGCGCTCGCTGTTCCGCTACTTCGACGATGCCGAGGCGATGGTGCGGGCCGCCATCGCCCGCCAGCAGGAGCACCTCGCGCCGCTGTACGCCCTCGACGTCCCACCCGAGCTGCCGCTCGCCGAGCGGGTCGAGCGCTTCGTCGCCGCCCGGGTGCAGCTGCTCGAGGGCATGGGCGAGGTCGGCCGGGTCGCCCGTGCCGTCGCCCCCCGCCAGCCGTTGCTGCTCGCCGAGCTGGCTCGCATCCGCGGCACCCTCCGCCGCCAGCTCGCCGCCGTGTTCGCCGACGAGCTCGCCGCGCTGCCGGCCGACCGGCGCCGCGCCGCGGTCGCCGCCGCCGACGTGGTCACCTCGTGGGAGTCGTTCGACCTGATGCGCCACGACCAGGGCCTGTCCCGTGCCCACGCCGCCGCGGCGATGGCGACCGCCGTGCTGGCGCTGCTCGCCCCGGCGGCGCCCAGCTCGGGGGGTCGGCGCTGATGCGGGCCTCCGTGCGCCGCGAGGTCGTCATCGACGTGAGCGCGGACGAGGCCTGGGCCGTCGTCGGCCGCCCCGAGGCGCTGCACGAGTGGTTCCCCGGCATCGTCGACTGCACGGTCGACGGCGACCGGCGCACGATCACCCTCGGCACCGGCATGAGCCTCGACGAGACGATCCTGACCAACGACCCGCTCCAGCGGCGCTTCCAGTACCGCATCTCGGGCGGGTTCTTCCGCGAGCACCTCGGCTCGCTCGACGTCATCCCGCTCGGCGAGCGGCGCTGCCTCGTCACCTACGCCAGCGACGTCGACCCGGCGACCATGGCGATCGTGCTCGGCGGGGCCACGGGCGGCGCACTCGCCGAGCTGCGCCGCCAGCTCGAAGGAGGCACGCCCTGATGGGCCGCAAGATCTTGTTCATCACCAGCGACCAGCAGCGCTACGACACGCTCGGCTGCAACGGCGGCACGGTCGGTCGTACGCCGGTGCTCGACGGGCTGGCGGCCGAGGGCATCCGTTACGAGCGGGCCATCCCGCAGTCGGTCGTGTGCATGCCCTCGCGCTCCACCATGCTCACCGGCCAGCACCCGAGCACGCACGGCGTGTGGATGAACGGCGTCGCGCTCCCCGTCGACGCCCCGTCCGTGGCGGCCGAGCTGCACCGGGCGGGGTACCGCACGGCGCTGGTGGGCAAGCCGCACTTCGAGCCGTTCCTCGACCCGTTCGGCCGGTTCGTCGAGAACGGGCTGTCCCGCGCCGGGGTCCCGACCGTCACCTCGCCGTGGGCCGACGGCACCACCGGCCCGCACCGCGGCTTCGAGCACCTCGAGTTCGCCACCCACACCCCGATGGGGCCGCTGCACTACTCCCGCTGGCTGACGGCCAACCACCCCGAGGCCACCGGCGGCTTCTACGCCGTGCTCGACGCCGACCTCGAGGTCAACGCCGAGGGCGGCGGCGACACCGGCGCCCCCCAGGTGAAGCACAACCCGATCCCGCGCGACCTGTACCACACCGACTGGGTGGCCGATCGCACGATCGCCTGGCTCGACGGCCTGGCGGCGGACGACGACTGGTTCTGCTGGATGAGCTTCCCCGATCCCCACCACCCGTGGGACCCGCCTGCGTCGGAGATGGGCCGGGTCGACTGGCGCGACGTGCCGCTGCCCGACGGCTACATCGAGGACCCGGCCGAGCGCGAGCGCGTCCTCGACGCCAAGCCGCGCCATTGGCGGTCCTGGTATGACGGCACGCTCGTCTCGAACTACGAGGCCCCCACGCGCTGGGTGCCTGCCACGCTCACCGCCGATCAGGTGCGCGAGGTCAACGCCCGCAACGCGGTCGAGGTCGAGCTGATCGACGAGGCGATCGGCCGCGTGCTCGCCGCCGTCGCCGCCCGCGGCTGGCAGGAGGACGTCGATGTGGTGTTCACGACCGACCACGGCGAGCTCCAGGGCGACTTCGGGCTGCTGTTCAAGGGGCCATACCACGTCGACGGCCTGATGCGGTTGCCGCTGATCTGGCGGCCGGCGCCACGGGCGGGCGTGGCGCCGGCCGTCGTCACCCGCCCGGTGGGCCTGGTCGACCTGGCCCCCACGTTCTGCGAGGCGGCCGGCCTGCCGGCCCGGCCGTGGATGGAAGGCGCGGCGCTGCCGGTCGACGACGCCGCCGCCGACTCGGCCGAGCGTGCGGACCGTGCCGACCGGGGTGTCGTGACCGAGTGGGACAGCGAGGTGCTGGGCGTCGACGTGCACCTGCGCACGATCACCCACGACGGCTGGGTGTGCACGACCTACGGGGCCGGCACCGTGCACGACGGCACCGAGGGCGAGCTGTACGACCTGGCCGCCGACCCGCACCAGCAGGTGAACCTCTGGGACGACCCGGCGCGCCGGGCGGTGCGCGACGACCTGGTCGACCACCTCCGGGCGCAGACCCGGCCGGCCCGCACGCCGCGGCTGCCGGTCGAGGCGCCCGTCTAGATCTCGTCTCGGGCGGCGGCGCGGCGGCGGGCGCCGCACCGCCGCCCGATCGAGCAGGCCGTTTCGCCCCGTCCGCCGCCCCGGATCTCGCCGCGAGCCGCACCGATCTACATTCCGTCTACACTTCGGGGTCATGGCTTCCGGAGACACGACGACGGTGCGGGTGCGACGGCCTGACTCCCGGCGACTCCAGGCGCTCGCCGCCCGGCAGGACACGACGGTGATCGAGGTGGTGCACGCCGCCATCGATGCCCTCGAACGCCAGCAGTTCCTCCGGGGCCTGAGCGACGACTACCGCAAGCTGCGCGAAGATCCCGACCGCTGGCAGGCACTCGTCGCCGAACGCGAGGAGTGGGACTCGCTCGGGTGATCTGGCGGGGCGACATCCACGACATCGACCTCGGTCGTCCGATCGGGCACGAACCGGGACTGCTCAGGCCCGCGGTCGTCGTGTCGAACGACATCGTCAACAACAGCCCCGGCGAGCTCGCCGTCGTCGTCCCGGTCACCTCGACGGCCTACGGCCTGCGCAGCCACGTCGAGATCGATGCGGGCGACAGCGGGCTCGACCGGCCGTCGTACGCCCGTTGCGATCAGATCCGGGTCGTCTCGACACGGCGGTTCGTGGCACGTCGAGGCGCCGCCGGTCCCGACGAGATGTACGCCATCGACGAGGCCGTCCGCTTCATTCTCGACCTCTGATCTTGCGGCCACCGAGAGCCGCCCGATCGAGCAGGATTCGAGAAGCGATCGCCGCGCCGGTTCCTTACCGTCGCCGACATGAAGACGATGACGTGCAAGGACCTGGGCGGACCGTGCGACCTCGCCCTGCGGGGCGAGACCGCGGACGAGGTGATCCAGGCACAGGATCA
>CAYUXB010000059.1:0-16534 GCA_964448525.1 uncultured Acidimicrobiaceae bacterium | reverse complement strand
GACGAGAGCCGACCCGCCCGACGAGAGCCGACCCGCTGACGAGAGGCGAGCGGCGGACGGAGCCGATCTGCCGACGAGAGTCGAGCGGTCGATGACCGGGTGATCGAACCAGGGTCGAAGCGGGGAGTTGAGACCCAGGTAGTGGTGTAGCGGGCGCTCGCCGGGCCGGTTCCGCACGGCGGGTGATCTCCGGGCAGGGGCCTGCCGCGTCGACAGCTGCCGACGTGGATGTCACCGCTGTTGCTGGTGGAACCGGGCGATGTGGAGTCGGGCGATATGGAAGCGGTTCCATTGACAGGGTGACCATCGCCACTTATGGTGCCAGCGACGGGTGGAACCGCTTCCACACGGCGCCTTCCGGCGCCGTCGAGCGTGGTGGCTCCACGGCCGGAGGGCGGCTGCCGTCACGGGCATGTGAGGAGGACGGTGGTCACGATCGCGGACGTTGCAGCGCACGCAGGCGTGGGCGCCGGCACCGTGTCGCGCGTCCTCAACGAGAGCCCGCGGGTCAGCGAGACCACCCGGGCCCGCGTGCTGGCGGCCATCGAGGTCCTCGACTACCGACCCAACCCGCTGGCCCGAGGCCTGAGTCGCGGCCGGTGCCAGACCCTCGGTGTGGTCGTGCCGTTCTTCACCCACGCCTCCGCGGTCGAGCGCCTGCGCGGCGTCGTCGCCGCGCTCGACGGCAGCCGCTACGACCTCGTGCTGTTCAACGTCGAGACACCGGTGCACCGTGACGAGCACTTCGCCACGCTCACCCGGCGCGATCGGGCCGACGGGCTGCTCATCGTGTCGCTCCCCCCTCCACCGAGCAGCCTGCACCGCCTGGCAAGCTCGGGCGTGCCCACCGTCCTGCTCGACACGCACGGGGCCGGCGTCCCCGCGGTCGTCACCGACGACGTCGAGGGCGGCCGCCTGGCCATCCGGCACCTGCTCGATCTCGGGCACGAACGCATCGCGTTTCTCGGTGACGACCCGGCCAACCCGCTCGGGTTCAGCTCCAGCGCCTCCCGTGAGCAGGGCTACCGCGCATCGCTCACGGCCGCGGGGGTCCCCGTGCGCGACGACCACGTGCTCCACGGGCCCCACGTGCGGGCCACCGCGCGCGACCTGGCCCACCGGCTGCTCGCGACTGCGGACCCGCCGACCGCGGTGTTCGCGGCCTCCGACACCCAGGCCCTCGGCGTCCTCGAGGCCGCCCGCTCCGCCGGGCTCAGCGTGCCCGGCGACCTGTCGGTCGTGGGGTTCGACGATGTCGAGGTGTCGAGCTACGCCGGCCTGACCACGGTCCGCCAGCCCTTGTTCGAGAGCGGCCGCCTGGCCGCCGAGCTGCTGCTCGAGTCGCTCGCCGCCGAGGAACCCCTCGGGGAGAGCGAGCACCAGCTCGACCTCGAGCTCGTCGTGCGCTCCACGACGGGTCCGCCCAAGTCCCCGTCCACCACACCTACCAACACCAACCCATCCAGAGGGGAAGACCAGCCATGACACGACAGCGACACACGCGCTGGCGCGCGGCGATGGCCGCGGGCCTGGCGTTGACCATGGTGGCCTCGGCCTGCGCCGACGACGATGACGACGCCGCCGAGACCAGCGACGAGGGCGCCGACTCCGGTGCCAGCGGCGATCTCGACGGCACGACGGTCACGATCTTCGGTTCCGAGGTCGAGGGCGAGCTCCAGGGCAACCAGGACGCGTTCGAGCAGTTCACCGAGGACACCGGCATCACGGTCGAGATCTCGGGCGACCGCAGCTTCGAGACGCAGATCGGCACCCAGATCGACGGCGGCAACCCGCCGGACATCGCGCTGTTCCCGCAGCCGGGCAAGGTCAACGACTTCGCCGAGGACATCATCCCGCTGACCGACGAGGTCGTGACCGAGGTCGAGGAGAACTTCGACCCCGGCTTCACCGACCTCGTCACCCTCGACGGCGAGCTGAAGGGCGTGCCGCTGAAGGCCGACCTCAAGAGCCTCATCTGGTACAGCCCGGCGCAGTTCGAGGAGAACGGGTACGAGATCCCGGAGACCTTCGACGACTGGCTGGCACTCGCCGACACGATGGCGGCCGACGGCAACACGCCGTTCTGCATCGGCATCGGCAGCGACGACGCCACCGGCTGGCCGTTCACCGACTGGGTCGAGGACTTCATGCTGCGCATGAAGGGCCCGGACGTCTACGACGAGTGGTACCAGCACGAGATCCCGTTCGACGATCCTGACGTCGTCGAGGTGACCCAGGCCGTCTACGACCTGTGGTCGGGCGAGGGCTACGTGTTCGGTGGCGTGCAGAACGTGGCGGCGACGCCGTTCGCCGACGCCGGCCTGCCGCTGCTCGAGGGCGATTGCCAGATGCACCGCCAGGGCAACTTCTACTCGGCGAACTTCCCCGAGGGCACGACGTACGGCCCCGATGGTGACATCGACGCCTTCTTCCTGCCCGGGTCGGAGGAGTACCCGAACATCACCCTGTCCGGTGGCAACTACGCCGCCGCCCTGGCCGACCGGCCCGAGGTGATGGAGGTCATGCGGTTCATGGCGAGCCCGGAGTACGCCAGCGCCCGCGCCGTGACCGCCGGGTTCCTGTCGCCGAACCAGAACGTCGACACGTCCCAGTACCCGGACGAGCTCACCCAGAGCTTCGGTGAGATCCTGGCCGCGGGTGATCCCGTGCGCTTCGATGCCTCCGACCTGATGCCCGGTGCCGTCGGCGCCGGCACGTTCTGGAGCGCGGCGGTCGACATCACGACCGGCGCCAAGGACGTGCCGACCGCCCTCGGCGAGGTCGAGGCCAGCTGGCCGGACTGATGGCCCGTCCGACGGTCACGAAGTGACCGACAGGTAACTGCGTATCGTCCTGGGAGGTGCCCGACGGGCACCTCCCAGGGCAACGACGGGCCGCCGCCGAGACGGCTGCCGGGACGGGAGGGTCCATGGGTCAACTGCTGAGCATGCTCATCGGCGTCGCCGCCATCCTCGCGGTCACGCTCGGGCTGTTCGTCGGCATCAACGCGCTGGTCGACCTCGCACCCCGCAACTTCCGGGCGTTCGCGACGCTGGCGGGCGCGGTGCTGGGTGCGTTCGCCGGGCTCGTCGCCAACAGCGGCGCGTGGTTCAAGGGCGGTCACTTGTGGACGCTCGGCGGCGCGGTCGTGGGCGCGCTGCTCGGCGCGTTCGTCTGGGCCCGGCGGCCACCGCCGCCCGAACGGCGCTGGCGCATCCCCGACAAGCTGCGGCCGGCCATCTTCCTCGGCCCGGCCCTCCTCTTCCTCTTCGTCGCGCTGGTCGTGCCGACCATCCGCACGATCTACCTCAGCTTCCGCAGCCCTCGTGGCGACGATCCGGAAGGCTTCGAGAACTACCGCGACATCTTCGGCGACAAGACGATCTTCAACGTCGACAGCGCGAGCGACATCCTGACGAGCCGCCTGTTCATCGTCGGGGTGGCCATCGCAGCGGTCGCCATGCTGCTGGTCGTCGTCAAGGGCGTCGGCAGCCGGCGCGGAGTCGACATGACGGCACCGACCCCGGTGCTGTCGCTCACCACCTCCGCCATCCTCGTGACGCTCGCCGCCATGGGCGCCCTGCGCGGGGTCATCTGGAACAACGTGTTCTGGGTCATCTTCGTGACCGGCCTGTCCACGATCATCGGCCTGGCCATCGCCGTGCTCGCCGACCGCGCCAAGGGCGAGTCGGTCGCCAAGTCGCTGATCTTCATGCCGATGGCGATCAGCTTCGTCGGGGCCAGCGTGATCTGGCGCTTCGTCTACGCCTTCACCCCGGCGGGCCGGGACCAGATCGGCGTTCTCAACGCGGTCTGGGTGGGCCTCGGCAACGACCCCGAGGCCTGGTTGCAGCAGCCACCGTGGAACTCGATGTTCCTGATCGTCATCATGATCTGGATCCAGACGGGCTTCGCCATGGTCGTGCTGTCGTCGGCCATCAAGGCGGTGCCCTCCGAGCTCCACGAGGCCGCCCGCGTCGACGGGGCCAGCGAGGCACAGGCATTCTGGCGGGTGACCGTCCCCCAGATCCGCACCACGATCGCGGTGGTCGTGACCACGCTCGTCATCACCGTTCTCAAGGTCTACGACATCGTCAAGGTGATGACGAACGGCGAGTTCTCCACCAGCGTCATCGCCAACGAGATGTTCGACCAGGCGTTCATCAACCGCGACTACGGCAAGGGCTCGGCCCTGGCGGTCATCCTGCTCATTGCCGTGCTGCCGCTGATGGTCGTGAACGTCCGCCGCTCACGCGAGGGGGAGAGGGCATGACGACCGTCACCACCGCACCTCCGGAACCGCTTCCGGCCGACGATGGCGTCGGCGGCGGTGACGGCCCCGGCGACGGGGCGCGGCGCGAACCGGCGGGCTCGGTGCTCCACCGGGTCCTCGGCGCCATCCCGACGGGCGTGCTGTGGGCGCTCGTCGTGCTGTGGACCATCCCGACGATGGGCATGTTCGTGTCCTCGTTCCGCCCCGAGATCGAGGTGAAGACGAGCGGGTGGTGGTCGGCCTTCCCCGATCCGTTCCCCGACTCCACGGCCCTGGCGGGCGTGGTCGCCCTCGTCCTCATCGCCGCCGTGGTGGCGGGGATCGTCCTGCTCGGCCGGGTGTACCAGCGTCTCGGACGAGTCGGCCGCATCGTGTTGCCCGTGGTGACCGTGCTGGCGGTCGTCGGCCTGCTCGTCGCGACATCGGGCTCGACGTTCACCTTCGAGAACTACCGGCAGACCTTCGACACCTCGACCAGCGACGCGCCGGACATGTGGCAGCACTTCATCAACTCGATGGCGATCACGATCCCGGCGACCGTCATACCGATCGCGTTCGCCGCCTTCGCGGCCTACGCGTTCGCGTGGATGGACTTCAAGGGTCGCGACTGGCTGTTCGTCGCGGTCGTGGCGATGCTGGCGGTGCCGATCCAGCTGTCGCTCGTCCCGTTGCTGCAGCTGTACGTCGGCGGCGCCCACCTGACGGTGCTCGGCGAGACGATCACCCTGTTCCCCGACCTCGACCTGGCCGGCACGACCGCGGCGGTGTGGCTCACCCACATCGGCTTCGGCCTGCCGCTCGCCATCTTCCTGCTCCACAACTACATCTCGTCGTTGCCCGCCGACCTGTTCGAGGCCGCCCGCATCGACGGCGCCGACCATCCGACGATCTTCTGGCGGCTCGTGCTGCCCCTGTCGGTGCCGGCTCTGGCGGCCTTCGCCATCTTCCAGTTCCTGTGGGTGTGGAACGACTACCTGGTCGCCTCCACCTTCCTCGGGACAGGCAGCTCCGAGGCGCCGATGACGGTGCGCCTCGCCACGCTGTCGGGCGGACGGGGGCAGGACTGGCACCTGCTCACCGCCGCCGCGTTCGTATCGATCGCCCTGCCGCTCGCCGTGTTCTTCGGATTGCAGCGCTACTTCGTGCGGGGCCTGCTGGCAGGATCGGTGAAGGGCTGATGGCGCGCTCTCACGACCTGCCCACAAGGAGGTACCGGTGGCCTCGGTGACCATGGACAAGCTGACGAAGGTGTACCCGAACGGGGTGGCCGCCGTCATCGACTTCGATCTCGATGTGGCCGACGGCGAGTTCCTCGTGCTCGTCGGCCCGTCGGGCTGCGGCAAATCGACGGCCCTGCGGATGGTGGCGGGCCTCGAGACGGTCACCAGCGGCGAGCTGCGGATCGGCGAACGGGTCGTCAACGACCTGCCGCCGAAGGAGCGCGACATCGCCATGGTCTTCCAGAACTACGCGCTCTACCCGCACATGACCGTCGAGCAGAACATCGGGTTCGCCCTCAAGCTGGCCAAGCTGCCGAAGGACGAGATCCGCGAGCGGGTGCACAACGCGGCCCGCATCCTCCAGCTCGAGGACTGGCTGGGCCGCAAGCCCGGACAGCTGTCGGGGGGGCAGCGCCAGCGGGTGGCGATGGGGCGCGCGATCGTGCGCGACCCGTCGGTGTTCCTGATGGACGAGCCGCTGTCGAACCTCGATGCCAAGCTGCGGGCGCAGACCCGGGCCGAGATCGCCAGCCTGCAGCGCCAGCTCGGCACGACCACGCTCTACGTCACGCACGACCAGATCGAGGCCATGACGATGGGCGACCGGGTCGCCGTCATGCGAGAGGGCCGCCTGCAACAGGTCGACGCGCCCGAGGTGCTGTACGCGGAGCCGGCCAACCTGTTCGTCGCCGCGTTCATCGGCTCGCCGTCGATGAACCTGCTCGAGGGCACGGTCACCGTCGACGGGACCTCGGCGACCATCTCGCTCGGCGAGCAGTCGCTCGCCGTGCCCGCCTCCGTGCTCGCCGAACGGCCGGCGCTGCGCGCCTACGACGGGCGCGACATCGTGGTCGGCATCCGTCCCGAGCACCTCGGCGACGGCGTACCCGTCGATGGTGGGGTGCCCGCGGGCGCCCACCTGCGGGGTTCGGTGGAGCTGCGGGAGGCGCTCGGTTCCGAGCTGTTGGTGCACGTCCGCACCGATGCCCGGCCGGCTGTGACCGAGGATGTGCGCAGTGTCGCGGGCGACCAGGACGCCGCCGCGGTCGATCTGCTGGAACGGCAGGCGGCGGGGGAGGGGGCGATGGTCGTCGCCCGCTTGGACGCCCGCAGCCGCGCCCGCGTGAACGACACGGTCGAGATGGCCGTCGACGTCGAGCGACTGCAGTTCTTCGACCCGGCGACGGGTGCCCGGATCGCAGACGAGGTGCCCACGGTCGACGCTCCTGCACCGGTGAGCACCGCCGAGCCAGAGCCCCAGCCCTAGAACCCAGCCCTCGAGCGCTGGCCGCGGCGCGTGTCAACCTTTTTGAGGCAGGTTCTGGCGGGAATCACTGTGTCGTGGCGGCTTCCTCCTCGGGCTTGTTGATCAGACCGCTGTAGGCAGCGTTCAGGAAGGGAACCATGACGTGCCCCGCCGACGCGGTAGTCGTGGATACTGTCCACAGTGACCATCACCTGGTTGGCGGGTACCTGCAGAACCCGGGCGGTATTGCCGGATAGCGCCGCCTCATCGAGCATCGAGTCCAGTCCATGTCGAGGCTGACAGATCTATGCAGCTGCCGAGAGGGCGCGACGGGCAAGGTGCTCGTCGCGATCCTCTTGGTGGTCAGCGGATGCACGGCCGGGTCCGGTGCCGACGATGGTCGCCCGGCTTCTGATCAAGACCGTCCGCGGGTGCTCGCGTCCGGGTTCACCGTCGTCGGCGGAACAGAGCTGGTGGGTGTTCCGATCCCCGCGTTTGGTGGGCGGACTCTCAACGGGACCGCCGATGTCATCGACGACGGATGGTGGGCGACCCTGATCCTCGACGGCGACCCCGTGGAGATCGTCGGGGAGTACCTGGACCAGGCGGTCGCGGCCGGGCTGGACGACGGTGACCCGCGCGCCGCCCCGTGTGACTGGATGGCCGACCGGCAGGTCACCTGCACGACGGGCGTCGCGAGGACGCCCGGCGCCGCCGATCCGCGCAGCCTCGAGATCAGGGCGGTGCGCGGTGAGGTGTCAGGCGAGCCCGTCAGTCACCTGCGGCTGCGGTACAGCACCCGGGAGGACGTGTGGGACGACGTGCTCCTGTGGGACGACGTCTCTCCGCCCTCCTCAGGGGGCGAAGGTGCTGAGCCGCCTGAACCGCCTGAGCCTCCTGACGACTGGCCGGCGTTGCCGGGAGCCGGCGACCCCTTCGACCGTGCGTGGGGAGGGCTCGGTGTCCTCGACGTCGTTCCCGGCTCGGTTCTGGTGGCCCAACCGGGCTATGGACTCGGATGCGGCAGCAACGACTGGTCCGCCATCCTCCGCGTGGACGGCGATCCCGAGACGATCCTTCAGCAGTACGTCGATCAGTACCTCTCGGTCGAGCCCGCTCTCACGATGCAGGAGCCGGCCACCGTCGACACCGGTGACGGCACGACTCTCACGACCGTCCACGGGTTCATCCCGACCGGCGACTTCGCTGCGACGCTCTCACTCGTCACTGATCCGACAGCCGACGCACCCGCCTGGCTCGCGATCGAGGTGTGTAGCGAGGGATTGCCACTGTTCACGTCGTGATGGCCGCCGCCCTGTCTGTCAGGGTGACGTGAGACATCGGCGGTAGCCCACGATCCCTATAGGGCGAGACAGGAACACGTAGACCCGATAACCGTGACGACTGCACCGCTGGTGGCGCGCGCCCATGATGGCGGCGTGGACCAGCCTGACCCGGTCGCGTTGCTTGCGCCACTCCGAGATCAACGACGAGTACAGGCCCTCGCGGCGCAACAGAGCACCCTTGTCGGCCTTGTTCAGCGCCTCGTACTCGGCGAGGACCCGCGCCTTGTACTTCGCCGAATACCGGCGCGGGCCACGCGCCCGCTCCGGCACTTCAGGATCCGGGTCACCGCTCTTGTCGCTGTCGTCCACGCCACCAGCCTGAGCGCGCGCGTCCACAGAATGCTCAACAGTTGTCATGCTCGGGGATCTCCTCCCCGCCCTCTCAGCTCAACGAATCGACTACTCGATCTGGCTCACCCAACGTTGACACGGAGGGCCGAGAGCGCTGGCCCGACGGCTTGCACGGGCTCAGGCCGACGAGCGGAGCACCAGCTCGGTCTGCAACACGACGCCGGACGGGCGCACCTCCTGTTCGACCTGTTCGACGAGGAGTTGCGCCATGGTGGTGCCGAGCAGCTCGATCGGCTGGCGCACCGTGGTGAGGGGCGGGTCGGCGGACCGGGCCAGCTCGGTGTCGTCGAACCCGACCACGGCCACGTCGTCGGGCACCGTCCGGCCGGCGGCTCGCAGCACGTCGAGCGCGCCGAGGGCCATGAGGTCGGACGCCACGAACAGCGCGTCGATGTCGGGCCGGCGATCGAGCAGCGCCCGCGTCGCGGCCTCGCCCCCGGCACGGGTGAAGTCGCCCTCGGCGACGAGCGTGGGCACCGGGTCGATGCCCGCCTCGGCCAGGGCCCGTGCCCAGCCCGTTCGCCTGTCGGCGCCCGGCACCATGTCGGCCGGCCCGGCCACGGTGCCGATGCACCGGCGGCCGCGCTCGAGCAGGTGCGCCACCGCACCCCACGCTCCGCCCTCGTTGTCCGCGTCGACCCAGCCGACCGCAGCCCCCCGGGGGGGACGCCCGGCGACGACACAGGGCACGCCCGCGTCGGCCAGCCGTCCCGCGAGCGGATCCTCGGCCCGGGCCGAGACGACGAGAGCGCCGTCGGTGCCGCCCCGGACCAGATGGCGGACGGTGCGGTCTCGGTCGGCTTCGGTCTGGGTCATCAGCAGCACCAGTTGGTAGGGCGTGGCCGTCAGCGCCGCGGTGATGCCGAGGGTGGTACCCGCGAAGAACGGGTCGGCGAAGAGGCGGACGCTCGACTCGCTGACGACGAGCGCGATCGTGTCGCTACGGTGGCCGGCCAGGGAGCGGGCGGCACGGTTGGGCGCGTAGCCCATGTCGTCGATGGCGGCCTCGACGACCCGGCGCACGTCCGCCGACACCTGCGGGCTGCCGTTGACGACGCGCGACACCGTGGCTCGCGAGACGCCGGCCCGGGCGGCGACGTCCTCGAGCGTGCATCGGCCGCCGCCGGCGCGGGTCATGCCCGTGGGTCGCCGGCCGGCGGGGGCGGGTCCGCCCCCAGGGCGTTGGCGCGCACGACCTCTCGATACCACAGGGCGCTGTCCTTGGCGACGCGGGCCTGGGTGGCGAAGTCCACGTGGACGATGCCGAACCGCTGCTCGAAGCCCTCGGCCCACTCGAAGTTGTCGAGGAGCGACCACACGAAGTACCCCCGCAGATCGATCCCCGCGGCGAGGGCGTCGTGGCAGGCCCGCAGGTGCGCGTCGAGGTACGCGAGGCGGTCGTGGTCGTGCACGGCACCGTCGAGGGCGACACGGTCGGGGAAGGCGCCGCCGTTCTCGTGGACGTAGAGGGGCGGCGGGTCGTACTCCGTGTCGAGCCGGACGAGCGACTCGAACAGGCCGGCGGGCTCGACCGCCCACCCGTTGGAGGTCGGTGTGTGGCGGGCCTCGGTGAAGGCGACGTCCGGGGATCCCGGCCACGGCGAGGGCGACGCCGAGGCGCCGGGCGCATGTCGCACGTGGTGGCGCCGGTAGTAGTTGAGGCCGAGTGCGTCGATCGGCCGGCTGATCTGGGCGAGGTCGCCGTCGTGGATGTGGGAGAGGTCGCTGACCGAGCCGAGGTCGTGCAACACGTCGTCGGGGTACTCCCCCCGGAGCACCGGGTCGTACCACAGTCGATTGGCGATCCCGTCGACGCGGCGGGCGGCGTCGAGGTCGTCGTCGGAGTCCGTGGCGGGCACGACCGGGTACGGGTTGAGCGTGATGCCCACCTCGGGCTCGGTGGCGGTGATCGTGGCGTGCAGCGCGTCGACCGCGAGACCGTGGGCGACCAGGAGGTGGTGGGCGGCGGCGACACCGGCGCCGGGCTCGGTGCGACCGGGAGCGTGCATCCCCGCGGCGTAGCCGAGCATCGACGCGCACCACGGCTCGTTGATGGTCGTCCAGCGGCGGACGCGGTCGCCGAGCGCGGCGCCGACCACCGCCGCGTACTCGCCGAACCGCGAGGCGGTGACCCGCTCCGGCCAGCCGCCTGCGTCTTCGAGGGCCTGGGGAAGGTCCCAGTGGTAGAGGGTGGCGACGGGCTCGATGCCGTGGCTCAGCAGTTCGTCGACCAACGCGGCGTAGAAGTCGAGCCCGGCGGCGCCGGACGCGCTCCGCCCGTCGGGCTGGACGCGGGGCCACGCGATCGAGAACCGGTAGGCGGGCAGGCCGAGGTCGGCCATGAGGGCGACGTCGTCGGGCATGCGCCGGCGATGGTCTGCCGCGACCGCGCCGGTGTCGCCCCGGGCGTGGCCGGCTTCGGAGAACGTGTCCCAGATCGAGGGGCCCCGCCCGTCGAGGTCGATGCCGCCCTCGATCTGGTAGGAGGACGTGGCCGCGCCCCACAGGAAGCCGTCGGGAAACCGGCGGGAGCCGTCGGTCGCGTGAGGTGAGCTCGCCGTGCTTGCGGTGGTCGCCGGCGGCGGGCGCCGGCTGCGATGGCCTGTCCCGAGGTCCGTCACCATCGCTCCTCCATCGCGTGCCGGCTCCGCGGCCGCCGTGCCGCCGAGAGACGCTCCCCAGCCGCTCGAAGGGGAGCGACGAGCGGCGTGAGAGCGCTCTCATTCGAGCAGCGGCAGGCCGCCACGTCAAGCCGGAACAGCGGTTGAGGCCCGCCCCGCGCCCTCCGGTCTCGCAGGTGCGTGATCGTCTCTTCGGACCGAGCTGGTGTGTACGGTCGAAGCATGTCCGGGACCACGCACGCCGATGCCGCCTGTGCGGTCGCCTCCGGATGTGCCCGACATCCGGCCCGAGTCGCCTCATGAGCCCCGATGCGCCGCGCTCCCGATCCCGCCTCACCCGGAGACGGTTCCGGATCGCCGTGGCCGTGTCCCTCGCGCTGATCGCCGGGTGCGGCCCGGAGGGCGACGGCAGCGCCGACCGTCGGGCCGAGGTCGCCGAGCGCGGCGCCGAAGTCATGCCGTTCGATCTCGACGCAACCACCCACCGGTTCGACCGGCTCGACGACGGTCTGCTGCAGGCCGTCGTCGTGGACGACCCGGGAGACGGCGATCAGATCGCTCTCGTGCGCGCCCATCTGGCAGAAGAGGCCGAGCGGTTCGCACGCGGCGACTTCGACGATCCGGCGGCGATCCACGGTGACGACATGCCCGGGTTGGGGCGCCTGCGGGCAGCCTTCGACCAGATCGACATCACCTACGCCGACGTGTCGGAGGGTGCGACCATCACCTACACCACCGACTCGGCACTCCTGGTGGCGGCGCTCCACGACTGGGCCGAGGCACAGGTCACCGACCACGGTTCGCACGCCGAGCACGGCGAGCACGCCGACTCGCGCGACGACTGAACCGATCGACGCCGTCGGCGGTCGTTGCCGCACAGCGCCGCCGGTCTGCACAGCTCTCTGCCTGTGGTCGATTCGGTACCGTACGGGCGATCGCCGCCTCCCCGCGGCGGCACCACCACGGGGGTTCGCGCCTTGCCGCTGCACTCGACCCACCCGCACCGCGACGCCGAGGAGCCCGATGCCCGGCTCGCGATACGGCCGCAGTTCGCCTCCTCCGCGATGGACGAGGTGCCCCGCAACCGGTTGCCCGCCGGCGAGATGGACGGCGCCACCGCCTTCCAGATCGTGCACGACGAGCTGATGCTCGACGGCAACGCCCGGCTCAACCTGGCCACGTTCGTGACCACCTGGATGGACGAGCACGCCGAGCGCCTGATCGCGGCGTGCGCAGACAAGAACATCGTCGACAAGGACGAGTACCCCCAGACCGCCGAGTTGGAGCGGCGCTGCGTCAGCATGCTCGCGAACCTGTGGCACGCCCCGGAGGCCGGTGCCGCAGTCGGCTGTTCGACCACCGGTTCGAGCGAGGCATGCATGCTGGCGGGCATGGCGTTGCTGCGCCGGTGGCGGGCCCGCCGCGATGCGGGCGGCCTGCCCGCGGCGCACCCCAACCTCGTCATGGGCGCGAACGTCCAGGTGTGCTGGGAGAAGTTCTGCCGCTACTGGGACGTCGAGCCCCGGCTGGTGCCGTGCAGCATGGATGCCACGCACCTGACGCCCGAGGGCGCGGTGGCGCACTGCGACGAGCAGACGATCGGGGTGGTCGCGGTGCTCGGGTCGACCTTCGACGGCAGCTTCGAGCCGGTGTCCGACATCGCGGACGCGCTCGACCGGCTCAACGTCGAACGGGGCCTCGACGTGCCGATCCACGTCGACGCCGCGTCCGGCGGGTTCGTCGCACCGTTCCTCGACCCCGATCTGGTGTGGGACTTCCGTCTGCGCCGGGTCCAGTCGATCAACTCGTCCGGTCACAAGTACGGGCTGGTGTACCCGGGCGTGGGGTGGGCGCTGTGGCGCGACGAGGCGGCGCTGCCCGACGAGCTCGTCTTCCACGTCGACTACCTCGGCGGCGACATGCCCACGTTCGCGCTCAACTTCTCGCGGCCGGGAGCCCAGGTCGTCGCGCAGTACTACACGCTGCTGCGCCTCGGGTTCGAGGGCTACAGGCGGGTGCAGCAGTCGTGTCGCGACACGGCCCGGCGGATCGCGGACGCCGTGGTGGCGATGCCGCCGTTCGACCTGTTGAGCGACGGGTCCGAACTACCGGTGATCGCCTTCCGGCGGATCGACCGCCTCGCGCGGGCGCCGAGGGGCGACGGGGGAGCGACTGCCGGTGACGGCGCTCGGGATTGGACGGTGTACGACGTCGCGGACGCGCTGCGCATGCGGGGCTGGCTGGTGCCCGCGTACCCGATGCCGCCGGCGATCGACGATGTGGCGGTGCTGCGGATCGTGGTGCGCAACGGGTTCGGTCCCGACCTCGCGACGCTCCTGATCGAGGATCTCGGGCGTGCGGTGGAGGGGCTCGAGCGAGCCGGCACACGCGGCACCGGCGAGGCCCGGCCCGCATTCCACCATTGACGCGGCCGCGGGCGCGTCAGCGAGCGTGCAGCCGGGTGGATGCGGCGGGACGGACGCTGGCTCGCGATCGCGCGCCGATCCCTACGATGCGTGCCGCGTTGGCGCGCGGACGGTCAACGTGATCTAGGTTTCCGGCTGTTCCTGGGTGCCAGGCAGGCGGCGCCCGATACACGTGAAGGCGGACGGACCATCATGCAATCCCCCCGTACACGCGCGCGCGTCCCGCGCGCTCTGGCGGCTGCCCTCGTGGCCGCCCTCGTCGTCGGGGCGTGCTCCGACGACGGCGACGACGACGAAGGCACCAACATCGGCTCGGCCGCAGGGGACAGCCCGGGCGGGCTGATCACGTCGCCCGATCAGGCGCGGTTCGGCGTCGTCCAGATCTCCGCCCAGGGCACCTTCCGCGACCCCGAGGTCGGCGAGCAGGCCAACGCCGCGGGGGATGGTTCCGGTTTCATCATCCATCCGTCGGGCATCGCGGTCACCAACAACCACGTGGTGACCGGCGCCGCGACGCTCGAGGTCTTCGTCGACGGCGAGGACGAGCCCCTCAACGCCCAGGTGCTCGGTGTCTCCGAATGCAACGACTTGGCGGTCATCGACATCGAGGGCGACGGCTACCGGTACTTCACGTGGAGCGAGACCCCGCCGGAGCCCGGTCACGAGGTGAGCGTGGCGGGTTTCCCACTCGGTGATCCCGAGTACACGTTGACCCGGGGCATCGTCGCCAAGGCCGAAGCGGATGGCGACACGTCGTGGTCCTCCCTCGACTACACGCTCCAGCACGATGCAGCCGCCGAGCCCGGCAACTCCGGCGGGCCGCTCGTCGGTGCGGACGGGCGCGTGGTCGGCGTCCACTACGCGAGCGGCGCCGCGATCGCCGGCTCGCAGTACTTCGCCATCCCCGCCGCGCTCGCCGAGCCGGTGGTCGAGCAGATGCGTGAGGGCGCCGACGTCGAATCGATCGGCGTCAACGGCACGGCCATCGTCGACGAGACGTCGGGGATCGCCGGTGTGTGGGTCGCGTCGGTCGACTCGGGCAGCCCGGCGAGCGACGCCGGGGTGCAGTCGGGCGACATCATCACGCGGCTCGAGAACCTCGACCTCGCCACCGACGGCACGATGGCCGACTACTGCGACGTGCTGCGCACCAACGGCCCGGAGGAGACCATGGGCATCGAGGTGCTGCGCTACGACACTGCCGAGCTGCTCCGCGGCGAGCTGAACGGCGCAGAGCTCGATGTCACGATGTCCTTCGCGGACACCTATGACGATCAGGTCGCCGACTCGGGCGGGGGCCAGTACACCGGCTACGTCACGGTGTCCGACGACTCGGGCACCCTGTCGGTCGACGTCCCCGACACCTGGGTGGACGTCAACGGCTCTGCGGAGGAGATCAACGGTGTCGCGGCCCCGTCGGTGTGGGCGTCGCCGAACATGCAGGGCTTCGTCGAGACCTGGGGCACGCCGGGCATGCAGTTCGCCGTGACCGACCAGTTCCACGCAGCCGACATCGACATGGCGCTCGACAACCTGGCGCGGGTCGACTGCGTGAGCGCCGGCCGGTTCGACTACTCGGACCCGATGTACACGGGTCGGTACGAGATGTTCACCGACTGCGGCGGAACCGCCTCGCAGTACTTCGTGGTGGCATCGGTGCCGGCGGACGACAGCTACCTCGCCCTGGTGGCGGTGCAGGTCACCGGTGACGCCGACCTCCACGCGCTCGACCAGATCCTGGCCACGTTCCAGGTCGTCGGCTGAGCCCGGGTCTCACGCCGCGGAGGTGATCCCCGCGGCGTGAGACCTGAGGTCACAGGTTGCCGACGGTCTCCGGGGGCCGGGAAGGGTGGCCGCCCCGGAGAACCGTCGGCGCCGACCTCTGGGGGGAGGTCGGGATCTCGATCGGTCGGTTCAGGTGCCGAGCACTGGTGTTAGCACGGTCTCGGGCGCTTCGCGGGGCGGTTCCCGCCGCGCGAGGGCCGCGTCGATGGCCGGGGCGAGGCGTTCGAGCTTGGCCTTCTCCCGGGCGGCCTCGCCCTCGTGGAACTCGGGCATGACCTCGCGGGCGAAGAGCTCCATCGACTCGCAGATGTCCTCGTGGCGGTTGTTGCCGCACTGGGACACGAAGATCACCTGGTCGACGCCGACCTCGGCGTACATCCGCAGCAGCTCCCGCACCTGGTCGGGCGTGCCGATGGCGCCCCGCAGCGCGCCGATGCCCTTCTGGAACAGCTGGGCGCCGAGCACCTGGCCGGTCTGCGCGGCGATCGGGCGGGCGAAGCCGAAGGCCTCCCGGTTCTTCTGGAACTCGCCCCAGATGTCGGTGCGCCCGGGCCGGTGGCTGCCGAACGCGTAGTAGTGGGCGAGGCTGTAGCCGAAGAAGTGGGCGCCGTCGATGCCCCGGTCGATCGCGGTCTGCTCGTCGGTGTGACACATGAGCGGCAGCACGACCGCCAGGTTGGGGTTGACGGCGAAGCCGCCGGGCACGCACTCCTCCGACGCGATGGTGTCGTAGTAGTCGTTGACCCAGTGCCGTGCCTCGTCGGGCTCGACGAAGCTGAAGCTGAGCGCACCGATGCCCTTGGTGGCGGCGAGGTGGATCGTGTCGCGGCGGCTGCAGGCCACCCACAGCGGCGGGTGCGGCTTCTGCAGCGGCTTGGGCACGACCTCGCGCACCGGCATCTGGAAGTACTCGCCGTCGTAGCCGGCGAACGGCGACTCGACGAACATGCGGGTGACCGCGTCGAGGCCCTCGGTCCACTGGTCGCGCTTGGTCGCCCGGTCGATGAGGAACCCGCCGAGCTCGGCCTCCGACGACGCCTCGCCGGTGCCGAAGTCGACGCGCCCGTCGGAGACGAGATCGAGCGTCGCGATGCGCTCGGCGACCCGGGCGGTGTGGTTGAAGTTGAACGGCAGCTGGACGATGCCGTGCCCGAGCCGGATGCGCGACGTGCGCTGGCTGGCGGCGGCGAGGAAGACCTCGGGCGCGGAGGAGTGCGAGTACTCCTCGAGGAAGTGGTGCTCGACCTCCCACACGTGGTCGAAGCC
>CAYUXB010000058.1:0-16780 GCA_964448525.1 uncultured Acidimicrobiaceae bacterium | reverse complement strand
GATGGTGTCCGGCTCGGGTTCCGGAGGCGTCGACCGCATCGGCGGCGCGGGGGTCGACCAACTGGTCGCCCGCGCCCGCGAGCGGGGACGCACCGACGAGCCGACGTTCCGCCAGCGGTTGATGGTGGTCTACGCCGAGGAGCGGGTGCGCGCCTGGACGAACCAGCGCGTGCGAGCCACCGTGCAGGCGGGCGGCACGCCCGGGCCGGCGGCCTCGATCGGCAAGGTGCACCAGGGGGCGCTCAACCAGCGCATCCAGTTGCTGGCCGCCGACGTGCTCGGTCCTGCTGCGGTGGCGTGGGAGGGCGAGGGCGATTACCCCGACGCCATGCCGCTCGAGGTCAAGGGCATGCTGCGGTCGCGCGCCAACACGATCGAGGGCGGCACGAGCGAGGTCAACAAGAACATCCTCGGCGAGCGGGTGCTGGGCCTGCCGCGCGAGCCTGATCCGTGGGCGGACAGCCCGTGGGAGGAGGTCCCCCGTTCATGAGCGAGCGCAGCGGATACGAGCACCTCGTGGTCGAGCGCCACGGGCCGGTCGGTTGGCTGATCAACGACCGGCCGGACCAGCTCAACGCCATGAACAACGCCATGCGCGACGAGTTCGCCGACGCCTGGACGGAGCTCGACAACGACCCCGAGGTGCGGGTCATCGTGCACACCGGCAACGGCCGGGCGTTCCAGACCGGCGTCGACGTGTCGGAGATCGCCGGCGACGGCGTCGGGTTCGAGCGCTACCGCTCCTCGATGGAGAACTTCGACCTGCACTTCACGGCCTGGCACCAGCAGGTGTGGAAGCCGGTCATCACCGCGGTCAACGGCATCTGCGCCGGGGGCGGGTTCCACTGGGTGGCCGACGCCGACATCGTCATCGCGGCCAGCGACGCCCAGTTCTTCGACCCGCACACCTCGGTGGGGCAGGTCGTGTCGCTGGAGGCGATCGCCCTGATCCGCAAGATGCCCGCCGAGGCGGTCATGCGCATGGCCTTCATGGGCCGCTACGAGCGGATGCCCGCGGAGCGGGCGCTCCAGCTCGGCATGATCTCCGAGATCGTCGACCCGCCCGAGCGGTTGCGCGAGCGGGCCCAGGAGCTGGGCGAGACGATCGCCAAGAACTCGCCCGCGGCGATGGCCGCCACCAAGAAGGCGCTGTGGGCCGCGCTCGAGCACGGCCTGACCGACGCCTGCAAGGTCGGGGCCCAGCACCTCGTGAGCATGTGGGGCCACGCCGACCAGGACGAGGGCCCGCGCGCCTTCGCCGAGAAGCGGGCGCCCGTGTGGGCGCCACCGGCGTGACCGGGCGCCGCGGGCGAACCGTGGAGACGATGCTCGACCGGGCCCGAGGGGCCGACGACTCCTGGCGCGCATCCCGACGGGCGCCCCGATGAGCCTGGCCGACCTCCTCGTCGGGCACCCCTTCGGCGACGACGAGGGCCTGCTCCACACGGCCGATCGCACGGTCACGGCGGGGGAGGCGCGGGCCGAGGCCCGTCGCGTCGCCACCGAGCTCACCGACGAGCTGGGCCCGCTTGCGGGCCGAGCCGTCGCGGTGCAGCTGCCCAACGGCCCGGAGCTGGTGACCACGATGGTCGGCATCTGGCTGGCCGGCGGCGTGTACGTGCCCGTGAACCCGCGGCTGCCCGAGGCCGAGGTCGGCGCCGTCCTCGAGGCGACCGGCCCGGCCGCGCACGTCACGCCCGAGGGCACGCGCGCGCTTTCGGACGCCCGTCCGTACGACGACGACGTCGCCTTCGTGATGTGGACCTCGGGCACGACCGGGCGACCGACCGCGGTCCACCACACGCACACCGCGTACGTCGAGCTGCTCGACCGCGTCCTGGCGCCGCTGCGCGGCCGGGACGTGGGTGACGCACCGCGGCGGCCGACGCCCAACCTGATCCCCGTGTCGATGGCGCTGAACGCCGGCCTCTACAACAGCCTGTTCGGGCTGCGTGCCGGTGCCGCCCTCGTGATCATGGATCGGTTCGAGCCACAGCAGTTCGCCGAGCTGGTCGGGCGCTTCGCCATCCGCTCGACCGTGCTCCCGCCCGCGGCCATGGCGATGCTCACCGACTCCGAGGTCACCGACCTGGCGCCGCTGCGCTACGTCCGGTCGATCACCGCACCGCTGTCGCCGGTGCAGGCCCGTCGCTTCGCGGCCCGGTTCCCTGTGCACGTGCTCAACGGCTACGGCCAGGCGGAGATCGGCGAGGTCATCGGCTGGACCGCGGCCGAGGCCAAGGCCCACCCCGACAAGGTGGGCGCGGTGGGACGTCCCCACCCGGGAGTCGACATCAAGCTGGCGGAGGACGGCCGGCTCCTCGTGCGACCGCCGAACACGGCGGTGGGCATCGCGGACCGCACGGACGCCGACGGGTTCGTCGACACGGGCGACCTCGCCCGCATCGACGACGACGGGTTCGTGTGGATCGAGGGCCGGGCGGGCGACCTCATCAACCGTGGCGGCAACAAGGTGTTCCCCGAGGCGGTCGAGGAGGTGCTGCGCCTCTCGCCCGCCGTCGACGACGTGGCGGTGGTGGCGGGCCCGGACGAGCGCCTCGGCGAGGTGCCCGTCGCGTTCCTGGTCGGACGGCCCGTGGCCGACGGTGAGCTCGCGGCGCTGTGCCGCGAGCACCTCGCCGCCTACAAGGTGCCGGCAGCGTTCCGCTGGGTGGACGAGCTGCCCCGCAGCGAGGTCGGCAAGCTGCTGCGCACGACGCTGGCCGAGACGCTGCGGACCGCGCCCGGCTGACGGTGTCCCACCGGCCGCCGGCGTTCGTCGGTGCCGACCGCCGCAGGGTCAGCGACCCTGGAAGTCGGGGTCGCGCCGCTCGCGTGCGGCGTTGCCGTACTCCTTGAAGTCCTCCGACCGGCTGGAGACCTCCATCGCCCACGCCTCGTCGGCCAGGTGGCGGTCGAGGTCCGCGGTGAGCCCGCGGTGCACGAGCAGCTTGGTGAGCCCGACCGCGACGGTCGGTGCCGCGGCCAGCCGGGCGATGAGGTCCTCCCCGGCTTCCGCCAGGTCGTCCGCCGGGACGGCCCGGTGGACGAGGCCCCACGCCGCAGCCTCCGAGCCGGTGACCTTGGTGCCGAGCACCAGCATGTCCTTGGCGCGAGCCACGCCGACGAGGCGGGGGATCAGCCACGACGCCCCGCTGTCGGGCGTGAAGCCGAACGTCGTGAACGGCGCCCACAGGCGGGCGTCGTCGGCCACCACGGCGAAGTCGCAGGCGAGCAGCAGGTCGAGCCCGAGCCCGATGACCCAACCGCGGGCCGTGCACACGATCGGGGTCTGGGTGGCGAGCATGGCGGGGATCAGCCGGTTGACCTGGCTGGTCATGCGGCGGTGGATCGAGCCGACGCGGGGCCGCTCCGGCCCGGGGGTGCGCTCGCCGAGGTCGAACCCCGAACAGAAGTGGTCGCCGCTGCCGCTCAGGTGGATCACCCGCACCGACTCGTCCGAGGCCGCCGCGTCGAGGGTGTCGATCAGCCCGTAGACGATCGGGTCGGTGACGGCGTTGCGCCGCTCCGGGCGATCGAGCCGCAGGCGCAGCACGGGGCCGTCGTGCTCGACGACCAGCCCGTCGGGGGCATCGGGGTAGGGCTTCACGCCACCTCCTCCGCGGCGAAGCGGTCAGCGAGCGCGTCGAGCGCCTCCTGGCAGGTTTCGGCGCCCCCGGGCGGGTCGGGCAGCCGCACCGGCCCGTGCTCGCGCGACGGCAGCAGCACCGTGGCGTGGCCGGGCGTGGTCGTCTCGCCCCGCTGGTTCTCGCCCCACACCTCGAGGTCGACCGCGGGCCGGTCCCCCTTGGCGAGGTGCTTGCGGATGACCCGCCCCCGCATCCAGTGCGTGTCGCCCACGTAGTTGAACTTGCGGAACTGGCAGTCGAGCCTCCACAGCCAGGCGTCGTCGCCCATCCAGTCGGTGCAGAGGTGGATGAGCCAGGTTTCGCGCATGCGGCCGTAGTCGTAGCTGGTGGGCAGACCGGCCCGGCGGGCCCACTCCGGGTCCCAGTGCACCCGCTGTTGCACGTCCGGGATGTTGAGGGCGTCGGGCGTGAAGAACCGGGGCATGCGCTGGCGCTGGTGGTAGGCGAGGCCGAGGGCGCGCACCCCGTAGAGCCCCATGCCGACGCCGGTGTGCCACACCACCATGTCGGTCACCCGCATCGGGCCCTTGACCAGCGGACCGATCTCGTCGCCCTCGGCCACGTCCTCCCACCAGCGGGGCTCGGCACCGCGGCGGCGGCCGCGCTCGCCGGCGATGGCGTCGTCGATGGCGGCGATCTCGTCGTCGGTGTAGGGCCGGATCTCGACCTCGGCGTTGGTGCCCCGCTCGGTGGCCTTCTCGCGCTCGGCCCGGATCATCAACCGGTACTGGCCGGCGAGCACCGGGCCGTCCGTGGCGGCGAACACCTCGCCGAACCACTCGTGCACGGCCCGCCCGGCGAACTCACCCACCTTGTCGTGGACGCCCACCAGGGCGTTGCGGCGCGACACCCGGGTGCCGGGCAGCAACGGGTGCCACCACTCGCGGAACGACCCCGAGTAGAAGGCGTGGACACCGCCGAGCGGGTCGCCCTTCATCAGATCGCGCACCTCGCCCTCGAGCCGGGTGACCTCGTCCTCGCCGATGAGGGTGTCGCCGCCCACCAGGTGGGGCGGTGCGATGGGGCCGTCCCAACGGGTGGTGGCGCCGTAGGCGGGGTCGCACCAGAGCGGGTTGTCGTCGCCGTAGGCCATGGCCACGTGGCGGAACGCATCGTCGTTGGGCGACAGGTAGTGCGGTGGCGCGCTGTGGGGGCGGGCGACACCGATGCGCCGCCGGAGCTGCGCGACCCCCTCGTCGGTGATGGCGGGCGGCATGTGTATAACCTATACGACCTCCGCGAACAGGCCCCGCGCCGCGAACACCTCCGCCACGAGGTCGCCCTGACGGGCGAGCATCCGGCGGTACTCGTCGGCCGCGGTGTCGACGTCGCCGCGCTGAAGCGCCACGACGATCGCCGCCATGCCCGCCCGCTCGACCTCCATCGCCCCGGGGACCTCCTCGAAGAAGTTGCCGCTGACCAGCCCCCGGGCCGAGCGCAGCACCACCCGCACGCGCGGCGACCGGCTGGCCTCCACGACAGCGTTGTGGAAGCGCAGCGTGATGTCGCGGAACGCGCCCGGATCGTCGATCGACCGCATCCCCGACTCCAGGTCGACGAGCCTGGGCAGCAACTCGCCGCCGGCTCGCTCCACCGCCTTGCGCAGGGCGAAGCCGTAGATCTCGCCGTAGATCTCGTAGCTGTCTCGCACCGCGCCCTCGTCGAGCGCGGCGACGAATGCGCCGCGGTTGAGCTCGATGGTGACCCAGCCGTCGCGCTCGAGGGCGATGAGGCCCTCGCGCACGGGGATGCGGCTGAGGTCGAGCACCTCGGCCACCGCGTCCTGCGGCACGCGTTCGCCGGGCCGCAGGTGCCCGTCGAAGATGAGCATGCGGATGTACTCCTCGACCTCGTGCCCGCTGCTCTGCCGGCCGAACCGCGGCGGGGGTGCCGGAAGCGACCGGGCGCGGGACGAGGACGGGGTGGCCATGGCGCGCATGCTACGGCGACCGGAGGTCCCGTCGGGGCGCCGGTAGCCTCGCTGGCGGTGGCTGAGACGACGCGTTGGCGCGACGTGGGCCGGCTCCGTGCCGGGGACCCGCGGGAGGTCGCCGGGTTCGAGGTGGCCGGCCGCCTCGGGGCCGGCGGCATGGGCGTCGTCTACCTGGCCGAGCACCCGCTGCTCGGCACGGCCGCTCTCAAGCTCGTCCGCGAGGGGGCGGTCGCCGACGCGTCGTTCCGCGATCGCTTCCGCCGGGAGGTCGCGGTGGCCGAGCGGGTGCGCAGCCCTCGCGTGGCCCGGGTGCTCGCAGCCGACGCCGACGCGGAGCCCCCGTGGTTGGCCACCGCGTACATCGACGGGCCGACGTTGCAGGAGGCGGTGGCCGCCGACGGCCCGATGTCCGGCGACCGCCTGGTGGCGCTCGCGGTCGCCCTCGCCGACGCGCTGGCGGCGATCCACCGCGCGGAGGTCGTGCACCGCGACCTCAAACCGTCCAACATCCTCCTCACCGCCGAGACGCCGGTCGTCATCGACTTCGGCATCGCCTCGCTGCGGGAGGCGCCCGCGCTCACCCGCACCGGCATGGCGCTCGGGACCCCCGGCTGGATGGCCCCCGAGCAGGTGCGGGGGCGTCGCACCGGTCCGCGCGCCGACGTGTTCACCTGGGGGCTCGTCGTCGCCTTCGCCGCGTCGGGGACGCTGCCGTTCGGGCGTGGGTCGGCCGACGCCGTCTTCTACCGGATCGTCCACGAGGCACCGACGTTGCCCGACCTGCCGGCCCCGCTCGACCGGCTCGTGCGGGAGGCGCTCACCAAGGATCCCCGGCAGCGGCCGGGCGTGGCTCGACTGCTGGCGGATCTCACCGAGGCGACGCAGCTCACGGTGGCGGGACCCACCACGGTCGGGGCGACGGTGGCGGACCGCACCGCGGTCGTGCCCACGATCGTGGCGCTCGGCTGGGGGATCGACGCGCTGCCCGCCCGACCGGGCGGCGTTCCCCGTTCGGTCGATCCCGGTCCCGCCGCGGCCGCGCCTGCCGCGTCTCCTGCGGCTCCTCCGGCACCGCCGAGGGCATCACCGACGGCATCACCGACGCTCGCGATCCCCGAGCCGCCGGAGGTCGCTCCCGGCGCCGGGTTCTGGTTCCTCGGGGCCGAGCATCGCAGCGCCGCGTCCCTCGCCGCCGCGTTCCAAGCGGGCTGGGACGACGCCGTCGATCAGATCTTCCACCAGCGCGACCCGGTCTGGCTCGGCGAGCTGCGGACCTTCCTCGCCGCGGTCGGGCTGGACGAGGCGACGCGGGTCGTGGCCGCCGGCACCGGCGACACTCCGGTGATCGCGACGATGGCGCGCCTGGTGCTGGCGATGGACCCCGGCATCGAGCCCCGGGTCGGCCCGTGGCGGCTGACACCCGAGGGGCTGGACGCCGCGGCCCAGGCGGTGCTCGACGGCCGGGCGCCCGGGAGCCGACTGGTGGAGATCGGCTCGACCCGGATGCTGCGGGTGTGGCGGTCGCTGCCCGGCATGGAGCGCGCCGCAGCCATCGACGAGTACTGGCGCACCGCCATCGACCGGTTCGACCGCCTGGTCGTCTCCGTGTCCGCCCAGGCCGGGCATCCGACCCTGTCCGAGCGCGAGCGGGCGGTCGCGACGCTGCTGCAGTGCGCCGTGCACCCCGAGCACGAGCGCCGGTTGGCGCAACGCCTCGCCGCGGCGAAGCGGACCCTCGCCCGGCGGCAGGCGTGGTGGGCGCGCCTGGCCGACGAGGGTGACGATCAGCCGGCGGCCGCGCTGCTGGCCGTGATGACCGCCGAGCGGGCCCGCACGTTGGCGCAGGGAGAGCGCGCGGTCGTGAAGGACGAGGCCCGCCGGCGGCGCCGGGCCGAGGAGGCGGGACGGCGCCAGCAGCGCCAGATGGCGCGGGCCGCGTCCGCGCCCTACCGGTTCGTCCCGTGGCCCCGCGCGCAGAGCAGCGTTCGCCGCCTCTGGGTGCTGGTGGTGATGGTGGCGGCGCTGGTGCTCTACATCTGGGCCGACCGATCGCTCGGCGACCAGGTGCTCGCCCACGAGATGTCCCTCGTGTCCGCCGGCGAGTCCGCCGGACGGGCCGACCTGTACCGCGACGCAGCCGGCAGCACGGGACTGGCCGCGCTGCTGGTGATCGCCCTGCCGGCAGCACACGTCGTCACCCGATCGATCCTCCGTCACGGGGCCGACCGGCCGATCGTGCGGCTCTACGCCGGCGGGGTCGCCGTCGTCGACCTGTTGCTCGCGCTCGCCCTCGTCCGCGCTGCCACGCTCGCGGCCCTCGTTCTCGCCGTCGGCCTCGACGGCGCTGCACCCGGGACGCCGTCGCCCTTCCCCGGCGACGAGCCGTGGCCGGTGGTGGCCGTGCTCCTGCCGATGGGCCTGGTCGGGGTGATCGTGGCGGTGCGGTCGGTGTGGCGTCTCGGTCGGGCGGTGTTCGGCCGCCCGGTGGCGGCGCCGCTGATGGCGCGGCCGCGCTGAACGGGGCCCGCCGCGTGCCGGGAGGGCGCCGGCGTTCGCCGGCTCAGATGCTCGTCTCGCCGAGCCAGCCCTCGGCGTTCTCGAGCAGGTAGCGGCTGACGGCGAGGCAGGTGTCGAGCACGTCGCACAACTGCTCCTGCCCCATGAACACACGGGCCAGCGACACCTCGATGCGCGACACGATCGCCAGGCTGCGCTCCGGGGCGTCGGTCACCGAGGGGAACGAGTCGATCGCCGACACCTCGAGGGGCAGGTCGGTGCCGCCGATGCCGGCGAGCTCGGTGGCGAGGATCAGCAGGTCGGGCCCCTTGGGGAGCGGCGGAAGTGCCCAGTTGAACACGAGCGGGAAGTGGAACGTGTCGGGCGGGTCGTCGTCCTCGGGGAGACCGGTGATGACGTCCTCGAACGACAGGAGCGTGCGAGGGTCGACCTCGAGGGCCAGGTGGAGGTCGAGCGGGCCACCGCACGCCTCCTCCGGGTGCAGGTCGACCTCCCAGGTCTGGCGCAGGGAGTATGTCTCGACGAAGTGCCGTTCGTCGTGCACGTGGAACCCGTGGTCGATGGCGTGGTCCTTGAGCTCGGACACGAAACCGGCGATGTCGATGGCGGCCACGTCCCCAGCCTGCCACGTGCGACCTGGTAGACCCGCGCGATGCCCGTGAACGACGACCAGCTCATCGAGCTGCTGCACGAGGCCGCCATCGCGATCCGGGCCTCGTTGGACGGTCTCGAGGACTGGGGGCCCTCCGGCGGTCGGGCGGGCCAGTACCTGAGCGACCTGGCCGCCGACGAGGTGGCGGTCGAGATCCTCGATGCCGGCGGCGTCGGTGTGCTGTCGGAGGAGTCCGGCGGGCACCACCTCGATCGCGCCGTCGTGGTGGTGGTCGATCCGCTCGACGGCAGCACCAACGCGGCGCGCGGCATCCCGTGGTTCGCCACCAGCCTCTGCGCGGTCGACGCGGACGGTCCCCGGGCTGCGCTCGTGGTCGACCTGCCCCACGGACGCACCTACACGGCCGTACGGGGCGGGGGCGCGGCCGTCGACGGTCTGGCTCTGCGCCACTCGGGTTGCGACGACGTCAGCGAGGCCCTGGTCGCCATCTCCGGCCTGCCCGCCGAGCCACTCGGGTGGCGGCAGTTCCGCACCCTGGGCGCGGCCGCGCTCGACCTGTGCGCGGTCGCGGAGGGCACCCTCGATGCCTTCGTCGACTGCAGCCCCTCGGCCCACGGCGTGTGGGACTACCTGGGCGGGGCGCTCGTGTGCGCCGAGGCGGGTGCGGTCGTCACCGACGCCTACGACCGCGACCTGGCCGTGATCGACCACCTGGCGCGTCGCACGCCGGTGGCCGCGGCGACCCCGATGCTGCTCGACGCGCTGGTCGCCGCCCGGCGACGCGTCGGCCTCGACGACGAGGTCGGCGCGTGACGGCCCTGCGGCGCGGGGTCGGGCGCGGCCACGTCCCCAGTAGTCTGTCGCCGTGATCGCGGCCACGCAGAGGGCGTTGCTCCTGGTCTGGCGGCGACTTCCCCGCCTGGTGCGCCGGTGGATCGTGCGCGCCGCAGCGCCGTCGTTCACCGTCGGTGCAGCCTGCATGATCGAGCGCGACGACGGCGCGATCCTGCTCGTGCGGCTCGTCTACCGCGAGGGGTGGGGACTACCGGGTGGGCTCATCAAGCGGCGCGAGGACATCGCCGTGTGCGCGAGGCGCGAGGTCGCCGAGGAGGTCGGCCTCGACGTCGACCTGACCAGCGAGCCCGCCGTGGTGGTCGACGGCCCGCCCCAGCGCATCGACGTCGTGTTCCGGGCGCGACCGGCGGCCGGGGTCGACCCGGACTCGGCCCGCCCGGCGTCGGCCGAGATCCGCGAGGTGCGGTGGTTCAGCCCCGACGACCTGCCCACCCTCCAGCACGAGGCCGTCACCGCGCTGATGGCGCTGGCCTCGAGTGCGTCGGCCCGACCGGACGCCGTCGCCGCGGGGCCGGACGCCGCGGGGCCGGACGACGCGGCGGACCGCACGCTCCGGCGAGCGGCAGCGCGAGCCGCCGAGCAGCGGGAGCGGGCCGCGGGCTGAGGGCCGACGTTGCGGGTCAGCGGGTGAGCGCGTCGACGAGCCGACGGTGCTGCGCCGAGCACGGGTGGCGCAGCTTGGTGAGGGCCTTGGCCTCGATCTGGCGGATGCGCTCGCGGGTCAGGTTGAAGCGCCGGCCGACCTCGTCGAGGGTCAACGGGCGATCGTCGGCCAGCCCGAAGCGCAGCGACAGGATCTCGCGCTCCCGCTCGTCGAGCTGGGCGAGCAACGACCGCAGGTCGTCCCGCTCGATCGCCGCCGCCGCGGCATCGAAGGGCCCTTCGCTGGTCGGGTCGGCGAGCATGTCGCCCAGCTCGTGGTCGCCGTCGTCGCCGACCGCGGCGGACAGCGAGATCAGGTCCGGCGCGGCGCGCAGCGCGGCCTGCACCTTGTCGACCGGGATGCCCGTGTCTTCCGACAGCTCCGCCGGCGTCGGCTCGCGGCCGAGCGCCTTGAGCAGCGCGGAGGAGCTGCGGGAGAGGGTGGCGAGCGTGTCCATCAGGTGGGAGGGAAGGCGGATGGTGCGGCCCTTGTCGGCGATGCCCCGCCCGATGGCCTGACGGATCCACCACGTGGCATAGGTCGAGAACTTGAACCCCTTGCGGTGGTCGAACTTCTCGACGGCCCGCATGAGCCCGAGGTTGCCTTCCTGGATCAGGTCGAGCAGCGACATGCTGGGCGTCTGGTAGCGCTTGGCGATCGAGACGACCAGTCGCAGGTTCGACTGGATGAACCGGCGCCGGGCCTCCGCCGCGGCGCGCACGGTGGCCTGGAGCTTGCTGCGCTCACGGCGCGAGTACGTGGCGTCCTCGTCCGCCAGCTTCGCCTCGGCGAGGCGTCCGGCGGCGATGGCCTGGGCGAGCGTCGACTCGTCCTCGGCTGTGAGCAGCGGGTACGAGCCGAGCTCGGCGAGGTAGCGACGGGTGAGGTCGACACCGTTGTCGCTCAGGGGCTGGGGGCGCCCAACCATGCATTTCCCTCCAAGAGTCTCGGCGGTAGATCTCGGTGGACGGGACCGGTCTGAATCGGCGCGGACGGGGCGAAAGGGACTCGGCGGTATGGTCGTTTCATGGGTGAACGTAGTGCGGAATCTGCACTCACGGAGGGATGGTCGCCACGGAGGCGATCACCGCTCATCGTGTCGGCGTGCTTGCTCGGCGTGGCATGCAACCACCTGGGTCGGTCCAGCCCCAGCTCAGCGGTGGTGCAGCTCGGCCGTGACCGACGTCTCATCCCTGTGTGTCCCGAGACTGCCGGGGGCCTGCCGACCCCCCGCGCTGCGGCCGAGATCCAGCCGTCCGGTCGGGTGCAGACGGCCGCAGGTGACGACGTGACCGACGCGTACGAGCGGGGCGCGGCGCAGGCCGTACGCCTCGCGACCGCCGCCAGGGCGGGCGGCGCGGTCCTGAAGGCCCGGTCGCCGTCGTGCGGTTGCCACGAGGTGTACGACGGAACCTTCAGCCGCACCCGCGTGGCCGGCGAGGGAGTCACGGCGCAGGCCTTGCGCGTCGCGGGCGTGCCCGTGTGGTCCGAAGAGGATGTCGAATCGGGCGAGGGCCCGGACGCCCTGCCCTGACCCGCGATCTCCGGCGCGGCAGCGGCGGGCGGTAGCCTCGCGCCTCCCGGGCGCGTAGCTCAGTTGGCTAGAGCGCTGCCCTTACAAGGCAGATGTCGGGGGTTCGAGTCCCTCCGCGCCCACGCTTGTCCGGCTCGATGCGAAGTCGGACCAGCGGGCGTCGGTCGGATCGGTCGTGTACACGCACGCGGTCACCGAGTCAGTCGCGTCGAATCGGTCATCCTGGATGATGCGACGGGCCTGGGCTTGCCGACGTATCCGCTTTCGCGTTCGTGATGGACGTCGGTATGGGCAAGGCTCGGAGGAATGAGTAGGCGAGTGGACGACCTGGTGTCGGCGCCGTTGGGCGCAGCGATGCTGGATCAGCTGGAGTGCCTTGCCCGCCGTCAACGAGACCCGCAGTGGTTCGAGCCGTTCCTTGCCCTGCCCGACACCAGGGATGATGACGTTGCGGCCGCAGCACGCTGGGCTGCCGAAGCGACGCCCGGCGAGTTGCTCCACGTCGTGCTCGGAGCCGGCGAGCTGGTCGGGCCGTGGCACGGGTCGGGACCGCAGAACGCCGCTCGCGCGCTGCGCCTGGCGCCACGTCGTGTGGACATCGCAATGGCACTCCTCGATCGGGCACAGGGGCCGCTCGCCGTCACGGACATGGGTGCCGAGCACTGGTGGTGGACCGACTCGTTGCCACCGACCCGGCGATTCACTGACGATGCCGAGCGGTTCCGCCCACATGCCGCGTGGGTGACTGCACCCCGGGGTGTGCTCTGGACGACCTCGCCGGTCGACCTCGCCTTCACCGAATCGCTGACGGGCGTCTGGGAGGTGATCTTCGGCCCGCTGAGCATCTGGAGGCTCGATGCCGCACCGGACGTGCGCGCGTACGAGATCCACTCGCCCCAGGACTGGCGAACGCTGGTCGAGAGCTACCCCGCGGATGCCTCCGACTGGGCCGAGCAGGCGTGCTCGTGGGAGCTCTCGGCCCGGTCGTTTCCGCAGGGTGAGCCAGCGGGTGAACTGTTGGCCGCACCGCGTCAGGCGGCGGCCCGCCGGAGCTGGCGGCGGGTGCTGATGCCCGACTGGCCCGCGGTGGCCGCCGATTGGGATGCGGTACATCTGAGCTGGCTCGGTCTGGTGACCACAGAGGGACGAGCTGTCGATCTCCCCGACGGTGACGTGACCATCATGCGCAACTGGTGCTCCGAGCGGACCTGCTGGCTGACGCCCCGGCTCGACATCGTCGACGCGATCCGCCGCGAGCCCGACGACGGCCTCGCCCGATCACCGGACACCGTCTCGGTCCGGACGGCAGACGACGAGCGGGGCTGGCTCCAGGCGGTGCTGCAGAGCTGCTGAGCCGGTCGTCGCCCATGCTGGCGCGGATCACCCCTCGCGGGGGAGGCGGCGCACGGAGCAGCACGGGATCGTCGTCCGATGGCCGCCGACGCACCGGAACGCGCCTCGCACCCCGTCCGGCTGCTCGTGTGGGGGGCTCTGATCGGCATCCCCGCGGCGTTGGTCGGTGCGCTGTTCCTCGCGCTCGTGCACGAGGCCGAAGGATGGCTGTGGGAAGACCTGCCCGACGCTCTCGGGCGATCCGCACCGCCGTGGTACCTGGTGATCGGGCTGCCTGTTCTGGGCGCGCTCGTCGTGGCGGCGGCCCGTCGCTTCCTTCCCGGCGACGGGGGACACGATCCGCGGGAGGGCATGAGCGCGACGCCCACCCCGCCGTCGCACGCGCTCGGGGTGGCGCTGGCGGCCGTGGGCACCCTGGCGTTCGGCGCGGTGCTCGGCCCCGAGGCTCCCGTGATCGCGCTCGGCTCCGCGGTCGGCCTGGCGATCACCCGTCGTGCCCGACTCGCCGAGCGGGAGACAGCGGTGCTGGCCATGGCGGGATCGTTCTCCGCCATCTCTGCGCTGTTCGGAGGCCCGCTGGTGGCCGGCGTCCTCCTGGTCGAGGGGGGCCTGGCGATGGGCGCGGGCCTCCTGCCGATGCTCGTCCCCGGCTTCGTCGCCGCCGCCCTCGGCTACGTCGTGTTCGTCGGCTTCGGCGACTGGGGCGGGCTCGACAGCCCCGGACTCGTGGTGCCGGAACTGCCTCTGTACGACGGTGTGGCAACGGGCGACCTGGTGCTCGCTGTCGTGGTCGGGATGGCGACGGCACTCGCCCTGGTCCCCGTCCGGTGGCTGGCCCGGCGGGTGGCGGGCCTGCAGCCCCGTTGGGGCACGACGGGCCTCCTCGTCGCCGGGGGTCTCGCCGTCGGGCTGCTGGCCCAGGTCGGCGACTGGTGGGGGGTCGCGCCCCAGGACGTCCTGTTCTCCGGGCAGGCATCGGTGCCGGCCGTCATCACCGACGGGTCGACCGCGACGATCGCCATCCTGGTCGGGCTCAAGGCGATCGGCTACGCGGTCAGCCTCGGGTGCGGGTTCAGGGGTGGGGCGATCTTCCCGGCGATCTTCCTGGGGGTGGGTTTCGGGTCGCTGGCGGTGGTGTGGTTCGACGCGTCACCCACGTGGGCCGTGGCCGTCGGGGCGGCCGCGGGCATGGCGGCGGAGTCGCGGCTGATGGTCGCCCCGCTGCTCCTGAGCGCGCTCCTCGTCGGCCGCGCCGGCCTCGACACCGCCCCGGCCGCCGTGCTCGCGGCCGCGGCCGCATGGACCGTCGTGGCCACATTGGATCGTCGCACCGACCCCGGCTCTGCCGCGGCCCCTGACACCGTGCCGGCGTAGACGTACCGCGTCTGCGGAGCCGGAGCCGGAGCCGGAGCGGGGGGCGGCTGGGCGCAGCACTCCACTGGTCTGCTTGGAGCGGCGTGGCCGGGGTAGCTCCCGGTCCCGAGCACGATCGAGGAGGTGCCGCAGTGGCAGACCAGACGTCCACAAGCGATCAGGGAGTGCAGGAACGCGCGACCGAGCTGGCGGGCAGCGCAAAGGCCGAGTCCCAAGGCGTCGTCGAGGACGTGCGCCACGAGGCGTCGGCCGTCGTGTCAGAGGCGGGCACCCAGGCCCAGAACCTGCTCGAAGAAGCCGTCTCGACCGTCCGCCACCAGGCTGACGACGGTGCGGGCCGCGCCGCGGAGGCCGTCGGAGGCATGGGGCGGCGCCTGCAGGCGCTCGCCGAGGGCGACGTCGAACAGGCGGGCGATCTCGGCCGCTACGCCGCCGACCTCGGCCAGCGACTCACGAGCGCGGCGGATCGGTTCGGCGAGCGGGGGATCGACGGTGTCGTCCAGGACGTGCAGTCGTTCGGACGGCGCCGCCCCGGTCTGTTCCTCGCCGCCGCGGCCGTGACCGGCTTCGCCGCCGGACGGCTGGTCCGTGGTGCCCGGGCCGAGACTGCGTCCTCGAACGGCAACGGTTCGTCGGCGACAGGTCGCACCGCCGCGGACGAGTCGTCGCCGTCGGGTGGCGCCCCACCGGGCATCGCGCCGGGGCCCATGCCGCCCGGCGGCTCCGCCGCCGAGTACACGGGGGCCACGGCACCGACGCCCACCACCCCCTATCCGGGGGATCCGTACCCCGGCCAGGCGCCCGTGCCACCGGTGCCGCCCCCGCCGGGCACCCTCCCCGGCGAGCCGTACCCTGGTGGAACCGGCGGAGGCCCCCGATGAGCGCCTCCGGTGGTGGCGCCGACACCGGTTACACGACACCCGACAGCGATCCCCGCTACGGCACCACGGGCGACACGCCCGAGGAGGAACGTTCGCTCGGTGAGCTGCTCGGCAACCTCACCGGCGATCTCACCGACCTGATGCGGTCGGAGTTGGAGCTGGCGCGCGTCGAGATCAAGGAGGAGGCGGTGAAGGCGGGTAAGGGCGCGGGTCTGCTCGGCGGCGCTGCCCTCGCCGCCTATCTGGCCATCACCCTTCTGGCGTTCGCCGCAGCCTGGGGACTGGCCGAGGTCGTGGACGCCGGGTGGGCGTTCCTCATCGTGGGCGTGGTCGTCGGGCTGATCGCCGCGGCGCTCGCCCTCAAGGGCCGGGAGCGGATCAACGCCGTCGACCCCGTGCCCGAGCAGACCGTGGAGACCTTGAAGGAGGATGCCCAATGGGCAAGAGCGCAAGTGAAGTGAGAGCAGACATCGAGGACACCCGTCACGACATGTCGGTGACCATCGATGCCATCGCGGACCGCACCAGCCCCTCGCGCGTGATCAGCCGCCGCCGCCAGGCCATGGCGGACGGCTGGCGCTCGGTCCGGGAACGAGTCATGGGCCGGGCCGAGGACGCGTACGGCAGCGCCGGTGACAGAGCAGACGGTTTGGCCGGCGCCGCCCGCGACCAGGCCGGCTCGATCGCCGACCAGGCCCGGCAGGCCCCGGAGATGGTGGTCCAGCAGACCCAGGGCAACCCTCTCGCCGCAGGTCTCATCGCGTTCGGCGGCGGGATGCTGCTCGCCTCGCTCGTGAAGCCCAGCGAGGCCGAGCAGCGCCTGGCCGGGACGCTGCGCGAGCAGGCTCAGCCTCTGCAGGACGAGATCAAGCAGGCGGGCCAGCAAGTGGCCGACGACCTGAAGTCGTCCGCGCAGGAGAGCGCGGAGCAGGTCAAGCAGCGGGCGTCCGAGGCGGCCGGCGCGGTCCAGGAGGACGTGCGTGGCTCCGCGGAGGAGCTGAAGCAGCAAGCCCGCAGGTAGGCCCACCACAGACATGGTTGCGGGCCCGCCGTCGCGCCAGCGACGACGGGTCCGCGGCGGGTCCGCGCCGCGGTCGCGAGCCTGTGACGACGAAGACAAGGTGCTGCACACTGTGGTGACGGGCGCCGGCGCCCGCTCTGCTGGTCAGCCGGTCAGGCCGACCGGGCAGGAGACGCCCGTACTGCCCAGGCCGCAGTAGCCCATGGGGTTCTTGTCGAGGTACTGCTGGTGGTAGTCCTCGGCGTACCAGAACTCGGTCGCGTCGACGATCTCGGTGGTGATGTCGCCGTGGCCGGCGGCGGTGAGGACCCGCTGATAGCTGTCCCGGACGGTCTCGGCGGCCTTGCGCTGCACCTCGTCGGCGACCTGGATGCACGAGCGGTACTGCGTGCCGACGTCGTTGCCC
>CAYUXB010000057.1:4521-16847 GCA_964448525.1 uncultured Acidimicrobiaceae bacterium | reverse complement strand
CTGGCCCGCATGCACTCCTACTCGCGCAAGACCCGCCGCAAGGCGGTCGAGCCGGTCACCGCGCAGGACTTCATGCGCTTCCTGCTGCGCTGGCAGCACGTCGCGCCCGGCACGCAGCTTCGAGGGCACCACGGCGTCCGGCAGGTCGTCGAACAGCTCCAGGGGTACGAGGCCGCCGCGGTCAGCTGGGAGGCTCACATCCTCGGCCCCCGCGTCGACGGCTACCGGCCCGGCATGCTCGACCGCCTGTGCCACGACGGCGAGGTCACGTGGCTGCGGCTGTCGCCGTCGCGACCGACGAGCGACCGGCGCTCCACGCCGTCGAAGGCCACGCCGGTCACGATCGCCTTCCGCGAGGACCTGACCTGGCTGCTGCAGGCGGCACGCCTCGACCGCGCGCCCGAGGCGCCGAGCGTCGGGGCGACCGCCGAGGTCGTCGAGGCGCTGGGGGCCCGCGGCGCCCGGTTCCTGTCCGAGCTCGCTGCCGACACCGGCCGGCTGTCCACCGACATCGAGGAGGCCCTGTGGGACGGCGTGGCCCGCGGCCTGCTCACGGCCGACGGGTTCGCCGCCATCCGTTCGCTGGTCGCGGGCGAGCGTCGCCGGCCGACACCGACGCGCTCTGTCAGCCGCCGCAGGCGGGGTGCCCGGGGCGCCACGACCGCGGCGGGCCGGTGGTCGCTCATCGGCGACGTCGAGCCCGTCGACGATCGCGAGGGCCTGGCCGAAGCCGTCGCCGACCAGTTCCTCCAGCGGTGGGGGGTCGTGTTCCGCGACCTGGCGGTGCACGAGGGGCTGCCGCTGCCGTGGCGCGACGTGCAGTGGGCGCTTCGCCGCTTCGAGGATCGGGGTCTCGTGCGCGGTGGCCGTTTCGTCGCCGGCTTCAGCGGCGAGCAGTACGCCTTGCCCGCGGCGATGGACGGGCTCAAGGCCATCCGTCGTCAGCCGCGCTCGGGCGAACGGGTGACGGTCAACGCGTGCGATCCGCTCAACCTCACCGGGGTGATCATCCGAGGCGCCCGCACCCCGGCGGTGCGCACCAACACGGTCACCTACGTCGACGGCGCCCCGGGGGACCCTGTCCCCGACGGTTCGCCGGCGCACCGGCCGGGGGGCGAGCCCGCGGGTGTGCGCACAGTCAGGCCAGCACGGCAAACCTCTGGACCTGGAGACCCCGCCCCGCTTAGCTCACCCCGTGACCCAGGCTGAACTGGCAGACCACTTCCTCGCCCTTCACCGCGACGGCGGGCCGTTGCTCATGCCCAACGCATGGGATCGCGGGTCCGCCGTCCTGCTGGGGTCGCTCGGCTTCACCGCGATCGCCACGACCAGCAGCGGGTTCGCCGCCACACTCGGCCGCCACGATGGCGCCGTGACACGCGCCGAGGCGCTCGACCACGCCGCCGATCTGGTCGGCGCGACGCCGCTCCCCGTGTCGGCCGACCTGGAGAACTGCTTCGCGGACGACCCCGCCGGGGTCGCGGCGACGGTGGCCGAGGCGGTGGAGATCGGGCTGGCGGGGTGTTCGATCGAGGACTACGCCGGTGTCGCCGACGACCGCATCTACGACCTCGGCCACGCGACCGAGCGAGTGGCGGCCGCGGCCGACGCCGCCCACGCAGGCCCGGTCCACCTGGTGCTGACCGCCCGGGCCGAGAACCACATCCACGGCGTCGACGACCTCGACGACACGATCGCCCGCCTCCAGGCCTACCAGCAGGCCGGGGCCGACGTGCTGTTCGCCCCCGGGGTCACCCGGGCCGACGACATCCGCCGGCTCGTGTCGTCGGTCGACCTGCCCGTCAACGTCCTCGCCATGAAGGGCGGGCCGACGGTCGCGGAGTTGGCCGACCTCGGGGTGGCCCGGGTGTCGGTCGGCGGGGCGTTCGCCTTCGCCGCGCTCGCAGCGGTCGCCGACGCCGGGCGCGAGCTGCTCGACCACGGCACCTACGACTACCTGGAGCGCACGGCCATCGGTCGACGGGCCGCGCGCTCGGCCTTCGGCGCCTGACACCGCGCGGACCGCGCGAATCGCCGCACTGGCCTCGCAGCGAGGGGGCCGTGCCCACCGATCGGCGGGCAGCAGCGTCGACCGCCGGGCGTGGGCCGTGCCGGCGGGCCGCTTCCGTGCCAGAGCCACCGCAACCCAGGGGCACCCTGGCCCGCCTGCTCGGCGGCTCGGCCCTCAGCCGACTTCGACGTCGAGCGCGCGGCGCACCAGGTCGACCACCGGTGCGTGCAGGGCGCGGAGCGCGTCGACGTTCTGGGACACGAGCGGCTCGGTCACCAGCGCGCCGACCGCGGCGACCAGCACCTCGCACGCGAAGTGCCCGTGGGCGGTGGTGACGCCGAGCATGTGTGCCAGAAGTTCGACGATGCGTCCTTGCACCGCGCTGCGCCGCGCGATGGCCTCGGGCCCCGCGGCGTACACCTCGACGAGGAACAGCCGGGCGTAGGCCGGATGGCCCGCGAGGGCCTCGAGGTAGGCGGTGAACGCCTGGACGAAGCGGGCGTAGCGGACCGCCGGATCGGTGTGCCCCTCGGTGCCGAGCTCAGCCAGGTCGACGCGCAGGTCGGCGGCGATCGCCCCGAGGACGGCATCGGCAGCCGCGTCGAACGTGGCGGAGAAGCAGTCGGCCTTCGAGGAGAACTGCTGGTAGAAGGTCTCGCGAGACACACCGGCCCGCTTGATGACATCCGCCACCGACGTGCCGACGTAGCCCTTCTCCATCATGGCGTCGGCCATGGCGACCAGCATGCGCAGGCGCTGCGACGACGCGACCTCGTCCCTGCTCAGGCCGTGGCGGCCCCGCGGTAGCCGTTGCACGGTTGGTTCTGTCATGTCACGGGGCCCCGGGAGCCGGCGAGCGAGGCGGCTGGGGCGTGGGGCGTCGGGCCGGGTGCGGCGTGCGGCGTGCGGCGATGAGGTCGGTGAGGCTGTGGTGGGAGGCGAGCAGGCGGAGCTCGGTGATCGCGTGCAGGTCGAGGCGGGCCGGCGACTCGGTCCGCGACTCTTCGTCGATGGCGCAGTCGCGCGCGAGCATGTCCACGATCCGGAGCATGGCACGCTCGCGGGGTGACCATCCATCAGACCGCCGCCAGGGATCGTTTCCTAGGCTAAATGGTCGGTACGATGGCGGTCGTGACCACCGGCACCGCCGACAGCCGCCAGACCACGACCCACGCCGCCGATGCGGGCCCGTCCGAGCCCGGCGACGCCGAGTCCGGCAGGTCCGAGTCCGGCAGGTCCGAGTCCGGCAAGTCCGACTCCGGCGCGCCGTCCGACAACGCGGCTCGACCCGGCGCCGCCGCCGTCACCGCGGCTCGACCTGGCGCCGCCGACACCGCCCGGTCCGACACGCCGGGGGCAGACGTCCCGGGGGCCGACGTCGACATCGGACCAACGGCGGCACACCTGCGCATCACCGTCACCCGCCTGGCCCGGCTGTTGCGCCGCCAAGGCGACACCGGCCTGTCGCCGAGCCAGCTCTCGGCCCTCACCTCGATCGAGCGCCACGGTCCGCTGACCCTGGGCGCCCTGGCCGAGCACGAGCGGGTCGCCCCGCCGAGCATCACCAAGGTCTTCGCCAAGCTCGAGGAGCGGGGGCTGGTCGCCCGCCGTGCCGACCACGCCGATCGCCGGGTGGTGCACGTCTCCACAACGGCCGCCGGGAGCGCGCTTCTGGACGATGTGCGCCAGCGCAAGGACGTGTGGCTGGCAGCCCGGCTCGCCGCACTCGACGACGACCAGCGCACCCGTCTCGTCGCGGCGTTCGACGTGCTCGACGAGCTGACGGGACAGGACCCGGTGTGAGCAGGTGGCGCGCCGCCGGGCGCGAGACCTTCGCCTCCCTCGAGCACCGTAACTTCCGACTCTTCTTCGCCGGCCAGGGCATCTCCCAGGTCGGCAACTGGCTCGCCCTGGTGGCCCAGACCCTGCTGGTGCTCGAGCTCACCGACAGCGGGGTTGCGCTCGGCATCCTGGCCGCGGCCCAGTTCGGCCCGGTGCTGCTGCTCGGGGCGTGGGCGGGGCTCGTCGCCGACCGTTCGGACAAGCGCAAGCTGCTGCTCGTCGTCCAGTCCCTCGCCATGGTGCAGTCGTTCCTGATGGCCGCGCTCGCCTTCACCGGCGACCCGCCGCTCGGTGCGGTGTACGCGCTCGCGGTGTACGGCGGCGTGTGCATGGCCTTCGACAACCCGGCCCGGCGCAGCTTCGTCGTCGAGATGGTGCCGTTGCACCAGGTCAGCAACGCGGTCAGCCTCAACAGCGCGCTGATGACCTCGTCGCGGGTGGTGGGCCCGGCGCTCGCGGGCGTGCTGGTGTCGACGGTCGGCTACGGGTGGGCCTTCCTCGGCGACGGCTTGTCCTACATCGCGGTGCTGGCCGGCCTGTGGATGATCCGCACCTCCGAGCTGCGGCCCGCGCCGGTGGCGGTGCGGGCCCGGGGTCAGGTGCGCGCCGGCCTGCGGTACGTGCGCAGCGTGCCCGAGCTCTTCGTCCCGCTGGTGATGATGGGCGTGATCGGCACGCTGTCGTACAACTTCCAGACGGTCTTCCCGCTGTTCGTCACCCGCGACCTCGGTGGCAGCGACGCGACGTTCACCGCGCTGTTCTCGGTCGTGAGCATCGGGTCGCTCGCTGGTGCCCTGGTCACTGCCCGGCGGGCGGACACCGGCGTGCGCCGCGTGAGCCTCGCCGCGCTGGCCTACGGGGTGGCGATGGCGCTGATGTCGGTGGCGCCCGGCGTCGTGGTGGCCGTGGGGCTCGGCCTCGTGCTCGGCGTGGCGTCCATCACCTTCCTCGTGTCGTCGACCGCGATCGTGCAGATGCGGGCGTCGCCCGACATGCGGGGCCGCGTCCTCGCTCTGCAGGCGATGCTCTTCCTCGGTAGCACCCCGGTGGGTGGGCCGATCGTCGGTTGGGTCGCCGAGAGGTTCGGGGCCCGCTACAGCGTCGGGCTCGGTGCGGTCGCGGCGCTCGCCGCCGGTGCGTGGGGCTTGGTGACGATGCGCCGCGCGGCGCAGGTACCACCCGATGTCGCGCCGCTAACCGAGGGGCCCTCGGAGACCGAACCCCGGGTGGCCTGACGGCGTTCGACCCGTGCCGAGGGCGGAGGGCCGCGGGCGCCGCAACCCTCCGCGCGCGCGCCGCGCCTGTCTGCTAGTCAGACGGAGGTGGACAAGGTCGTGGCGGCCCTGGCGGCCCAACAGGACGAGCTGAGCAGCATCGTCACCTCCCTCGACGAGGCGGGCTGGCAGCACGCGTCCCGGTGCGACGGGTGGTCCGTCGCCGATGTCGTGCTCCACCTCGCCCAGACCAACGAGATGGCCATCGCCAGCCTGCAGGGCCGATTCGGTGAGGTCCTCGGCGTGTTCACCGCTGCGATGGGGCCGGCCACCTCAGCCGACGACGGCGCAGCCCACCTGGTCGCCAGCGAGCGCGGCGGGTCGGGGCCGGCGGTTCTGGAGCGCTGGCAGGAGAGCGCGAACGCGCTGCGCCACGAGCTGAGCGAGGCCGATCCCGGTCGGCGGGTCGAGTGGGTCGCCGGCGAGCTGTCGGCGCAGACGCTCGCCACCACGCGCCTGGCCGAGACGTGGATCCACACGGGCGACGTCGCCGTCCCCCTCGGTCACGAGGAGGTGGTCGACGACCGCCTGTGGCACATCGCCAGGCTGGCCTGGCGCACGCTGCCCTACGCGTTCGCGCAGGCGGGGTACGCCCCGGAGGGTCCGGTGGCGTTCGCCCTGGAGGCCCCGGGCGGGGAGACGTGGCACTTCGCCGGCGACAGCGCGGCGCTCACCACCATCTCCGGGCCGGCGGTCGACCTGTGCCGGGTCGCCGGGCAGCGGGTTCGGGCGGCCGACACCGAGCTGCAGGGCGAGGGCCCGGACGCGACGGCGGTGCTCGACCTCGTGCGCACCTTCGCCTGACCCGACGCGCCGCGTCCCACGCCGAGGTGCGGCTGTGGCGTCGGACAGCGTGACCGCGGGACAGCCGGTTCGTGCTCGGGGGCGGTTGCGGGGCAACCGTTTCGGAGTACGGAGTGTTCGGGTCGGTTCGTGCTTGGGGGTGGTTGCGGGGCAACCGTTTCGGAGTACGGAGTGTTCGGGGCTGAACGTACGTCGACGTCGGATCGGCGGCTGACGCGACGATCAGAGCGCGACGATCAGCTCGCGGCGGCGAGCTTGTAGTTGGCGTACTCCTCGACGCGGGCGAGGTGGTCGGGGCTGGCTCGGAAGCGGTCGGCCAGCTCGTCGTGGTCGACGCCCTGGGCCCGCCAACGCAGGATCCGCCGCTCGAGTGGCCGGAGCCTGCCCTCCGGATCGGTGTCCAGGGAGCCGGCGTCGTCGGGTTCCGGGGACCGTCGCACGTCCAGGTCCGCCAGGAACCGCACCTGTGCGGTCCACTGCTCGCTGCGCTTGAAGCGCCGGCCGATCTCCGCGTCGTCGAGGCCCTCGTCGGCCAGGCGGAGCACCCGCCGCTCGACGGGCCGCAGCTCCTGCGTGGTGGTCATCCAACCCTCCTGCGTCGCTGTGGCCACGCTACCGCCGCGCACGGGCGACGGGTCAGAAGGTGGAACCCGGGGCCGGACCGGACCGAGCAGCCGGCCTCATGATGCGCCGGAGCCCGTAGCTGAGCGACGCGCACGCGACGATCAGAACACCGAACAGGAGCTCCTGGTTGCCGGGCTTCCACGCGTGGAACCTGGTGGCGTCCTGGATGATGACGACCATGACGGCGGCCACCGTCGCGGTCAGCGGGGCGAGGAACCCGCTGCCGCGCACGACACCTCCCACCGCCACCGCCGTGAACACGAGGATGGGAACGAGGGGGAAGTAGCCGACCGCGTAGAACCCCCCGGCGCCCACCTGGAGAGCGCCGAAGAGGGTTGCGCCCATGACGGACAGGGCGAAGCCAGGGATGACACGGGGCCCGGCGAGACCCGGAGCGCGCCTGGCCCCGGTCGGGCCAGGCGTCGGTGCGTAGGTTGCGCCGGCGCCGGCTGGTCCCGCCGGGCCACCAGGGGCCGCCGGTGCGCCCGCCACGGGAGCGGAGGCCTCGTCGTCGCCACGGAACAGCACGGCGAGCAGCACCGCCACCCCCACGACGACCAGCATCACGAAGAACGGCAGGCCGGCGTTGTCGATGCGCCCACCCCCGAGGGACATGCCGGATGCCCCCGGTCCGATCCGCTGCGCGAACCCCACCAGGACGACCCCCGCCCCGAACGTCACGAGTGCCGAGTGGGCGCCCGTCAGCCAACGGACGACGCCGACGACCGCGCCGATCGCGAGGCCCGCCACCGCGGCGGCGAACAGCCCCAGCACGACCGCGCCGTCGCCGACCTCCGCGTAGAGGTAGCCGCCGAGCGCGGCGGCGCCGAAGCCCGAGAGATCGAACTCGTCCCACGCCAGCAGCAGGGCGACGGGCGCGGCGGCCGCGGCCAGCGTCGCCACCATCATGAGGAAGAAGTCGTCGGACAGGTACGAGTCGGGCGCGTCGGCGCTGACGAACAGACTGAGCGTCACCACGGCACCGAGCCCCAAGGTGATGGCCGAACCCAGGAGGGTGCCGATGGCCCCGGCGCCGGACGGGGGGCGCGCCGGGCCGACCGGCCCGGGGGGACCCCAGGCCGGCGGACGGTGGGGATCCCACCCCGGGGGCGTCGGCGCGGGCCCCGGTGGCGGCACTGCTCCGGGGGCCGGTGGAGGGGTGGGTTGCCACTCCGGCGGCGTGGGCCCGGGTGGCGGTGCTGCGCCGGTGGGTGGTGGCGGGGCTGCGGGAGTGGGCACCGACGTCGTGTCCTGGTCCCGGGTGGGGGTGGCTGCCGACGTCGTGTCCTGGTCCCGGGTGGGGGTGGCTGCCGACGTCGTGTCCTGGTTCCCGGTGGGCGTGGCCGCAGGGGGTGCGGCGTCTGTCGGAGCTGCGGCGGGCGGGGGAGCACTCGAGGGCGGCTCTGCGGCCGGGACGTCGGTCGGCGGGTGCTCCGGGCTGTCGGACATGGGGATCGAACGTAGTGCGGTGCCAGCCCGCGTGTGCGTCGTCCCGCTGCCATCCGGCCACAATGACGTGTGGCCGCTCGGCCGCACCCGACCCGGCAGGAGGACACATGGCCGACCACGCACCTGCACCAGCGGCCGCCGCGGGCACCGTCTCGCTCGGCGACGGCACCACGGTCAACCGGTTGGGCTTCGGGGCCATGCGCATCACGGGGGCGGGCGTGTGGGGGCCGCCGCCCGATCGGTCCACCGCCGTACGGGTGTTGCGTCGCGCCGTCGACCTCGGCGTCCAGTTCATCGACACGGCGGACAGCTACGGACCCGACGTGAGCGAGGAGCTCATCGCCGACGCCTTGCGGCCCTACCCGGAGGACCTGGTCGTCGCCACCAAGGGCGGCTACCTGCGGGACGGCCCCGACCAGTGGCGACCCGACGGCCGCCCTGAGCACCTGCGGGCGGCATGCGAGGGCAGCCTCCGTCGCCTCGGGGTGGACACGATCGACCTCTACCAGTTCCACGTGCCCGACCCGGCGGTGCCGTTCGAGGAGTCGGTCGGCGCGCTCGTCGCCCTGCGGGACGAGGGCAAGATCGACCGGATCGGGCTGTCCAACGTCGACGTCGACCAGGTCCGCACCGCCCTGGCGCTGACGTCGATCGTGTCCGTGCAGAACCGCTACAACCAGGGGGCGCGCAACGCGGACCCGGTCATCGAGCTGGCCGACGAGGTCGGGTACGCCTTCATCCCGTGGGCGCCGGTGGGCGGCCGCCGACCGGGCGAGGGCCGGGCGTTGCAGGCGGTTGCCTTGCGGCGGGGGGCGTCACCGGTGCAGGTCGCGATCGCCTGGCAGCTGGCCCGCTCGCCCCGGATGCTGCCCATCCCGGGTACGGGCTCGGTCGAGCACCTGGAGGAGAACGTCGCCGCGGCCTCGGTCGAGTTGACCGAGCAGGACCTGGCCGAGCTGTCGGCGGTGCCCCGTCCGGCCCGTTCGCCGCAGCGCCTCGCCGACAGCCTCCGCCGCCGTCTGTCCCGCTGAGCGCCGCCACCGAGCCGTCCGGCGCGCGGGATCAGCTCACGTCGTCGTCCGGGCCCTCGCGGTGGTCGGTGAACTCGGCGGCCGGGTAGGACCCGGACCACTCGTCGTCCTGGGACCAGTCCGGCTGCTTCGTGCGCTGGGACTCGTCGAGGATCGCGACGCCCTCGTCGTCGATCCCCGTGACCGCGGCGATGAGGACGGGCGTCACCGACTCGGCCGCGCCCGTCGCGCGGCGCACCACCTCGTCGTCCCAACCGGCCAGGATCGGTGCGACGACCGCCTGTTGCTGGCTGGCGAGGTTGCAGCGGGCGCCGTCGGCGACGGTGGTCAACGCCTTGGACACCGTGTCGAGGTCGTGCTGGTCGCCCTGGCCCGTGCACAGCCGGTCGAGGGCGTCGGCAATCGTCAGGCCGTCGGCCTTGCAGGGGGTGCACTGGCCGCACGACTCGACGGCGAGGAAGCGGGCGGCCCCGGCGGCGACCGCGGTCATGTCGGTGGCCTCGCCCACCACGATCAGGCTGGCGGTCCCGAGGCCGCTGCCGACGCCCGCCATGTCCTCGTAGGTGAGCGGGGTGTCGAGGAGCGTGGCCGGCAGGGGAGCGGCGGACACGCCGTTGAGCACCGCCTTGATGGGAGATCGGGCGCGTCCGCCCCCGCCGATCGCGTCGATGGCCTCGCGCACGGTCGTGCCGAGCGGCACCTCCCCGACGCCCGCGTGGACGACGTCGCCGGTGACCGTGCACACGATCGTGCCCGGCGACCCCTCGGTGCCCAGGCTGCGGAACCAGGCTGCGCCCTCCGCCACGATGTGGGTGACGTTGGCCAGCGTCTCGACGTTGTCGACGAGCGCCGGCGGCGCCATCGTGCCAGGCCCGGGACCGGCCATCACGACGTGCGCCGGCAGACCGCTGCCGCTGTCGACGTCGTCGTCGTGCTCGACGACCTCGATGACGCCCCGCCGGTAGGGCGGGGCGATGCGGGGGAGGGGCGCCCGTCCGGCCACGACCTCCAGCAGGGCCGTCTCCTCGCCGAAGAGGTACTCGTGCGGACCGGTGACGACGCTCACGGCCATGCCGTCGAGCATGCCCGCGGCTCGCATCTCGTCGACCGCCGCCGTCACGCGGCCGTGCTCGACGGGTTCGCCGGACTTCAGCGCCACGACCACCTCACCCGCGTGGACCGCGAGCGCGGCCACCAGCGCTCCCTCGATCACGGCGAAGGGGTCGGCGCGCAGGATCGTGCGGTCCTTGTAGGTGCCGGGCTCCCCCTCGGCGGCGTTGACCACCACCGTGGTGGGCAGTTCGGGAGCGCGGTTGGCGGCGATCGTGCGCCACTTCGTCCCGGTGGGGAAGCCGGCGCCGCCGCGTCCCCGCAGCCCGGAGGCCTCGACCTCCCCGATCAGCACCTCGGCCTCGACCCTGCGGGCGCTGTCGAGAGCCCGGCCACCGCCGGCGGCCAGGTACGCGTCGAGGTCGCGGAACGGCGTCGCGGGCAGGACGCGGTTGACGAGGGTCATCGCGCCCCTCACTCGTTGTGCTCGCCGATGGCGCCGCCGGCCTCGGACAAGCCCTCGTCCTCGAGCTGGCCCTCGATCGCTTCGCGGCGGGTGGTCGGGTCGGGGTTCTCGGCGCCGACCTCGTCGTAGATCTCCTTCGCCCGCTGCAGGGCGGGGTCGTCGGAATCGGCCGGTTCCTCGGGCGGGATGGGGGCGTCGGGATCGTCGGGGTCTGTCATGGCACCTCCCGGGTGAGACAGTCCGTGTGTACCCGCCGACCCGGAGCGGTGAAACGCCTCGCCGGCACTCGGTGCGGCGGGGTCGGTGCGGAACGCCGCTACCGTGCGGCCGGTCATGACAGATCCGACCGACACCGGCGGCGCGCCCTCGGGGCCGACCGACCCCCCTGGCGACGAGCCGGGAACCGAGCCGAGCGACGAGGGCCTGGGCCGGGGCGCCGAGCCCAGCCCCGAGGACTTCGGCGGTGAGTTCGAGCGGGTGACCTCGTCTCGCCGGTGGCCGGTGGTGGTGGTCGCGCTGCTGGCCGTCGTGGCGATGCTGGCGTCGATGGTTCTGGTCCGCAGCGCCTCGTCGGGCACCGACGGCGACGGGGGAGATGGCTCGACGCCGACGACCGAGGCGCCGGAGCCCGCGACCGAGGCCGAGATCGAGGCCGCGGTCGCCGAGATCAGCGAGTTCGTCGCCGAGGAGTCCGGCCTCGAGTTCCTCACGCCGGTCACCGTCGAGCTCGAGGGCGAGGGCGCGTTCCAACGCCGGTTGCTCGCCGACTTCGACGAGGACGCCGACGACCTGCGCACGACCGAGGTGTTCCTGAAGGCGCTGGGTGTCATCGACCCGGATCTCGACCTCGTCGAGTCGATGCGGTCGCTGCTCGGCGGGGGCGTCGTCGGGTTCTACGACACAGAGAGCGACGAGCTGGTCGTGCGCGGCGCGGCCCTCACCCCCTACGTGCGCACCACGATCGCCCACGAGCTGACCCACGCCCTCGACGACCAGCACCACGATCTCTTCCGGCCCGCCTACGACGACGCCGACGACGAGGTGTCGTTCGGGTTCAGCGCGGTGATCGAGGGCAACGCCCGTCGCATCGAGAGCGCCTACCGGGCGTCGCTGGACGAGGACGAACGTCGCCAGGCGGCCGAGGAGGAGATGACGCTCGGTGGCGGCGTGAACCTCGACGCGACCCCGCTCATCCTGGTCGACCTCATCGGCGCGCCCTACCTGCTCGGCGAGCCGTTCGTGGAGGCCGTGCTGGAACACGGTGGCGATGCCGCGCTGGCCGAGGCGTTCGCCGAGCCGCCGCGCACGTCCGAGCAGGTGTTCGACCCGGACCGGTTCCTGGCCGGCGAGGAGGCGATCGACGTTCCGGTGCCGCAGGTGGCGGGCGAGGTGGTCGACGAGGGCCAGGTGGGCCAGCTCATGGTGCTTCTGGTTCTGGCCGACGAGCTCGGCATGGAGACGGCCCGTGTCGCGGCCACCGGGTGGGGCGGCGACTGGGGTGTGGCCTGGCGCGACGGCGATCGCTCGTGCGTCACGGCCAACCTCGTGGGCGACGACGTCGGCGAGACGGAGGAGATGCGTCAGGCCTTCGAGCGCTGGGCCGAGTCGCACGGGGGCGCCCGGGTGGTGCCCACGGGCGCCGGTGGGCCGTTCACGGTCGAGGCCTGCTCCGGCTGAGCCGCGGGGTGCGACCCCCTGTCGCCCTCCGGGGCGCGCCGAGTAGCGCCGACGAGCCGTGGGCCGACGAGCCGTGGGCCGACGAGCCGTGGGCCGAC
>CAYUXB010000057.1:2636-4421 GCA_964448525.1 uncultured Acidimicrobiaceae bacterium | reverse complement strand
GCCGACGAGCCGTGGGCCGACGAGCCGTGGGCCGACGAGCCGTGGGCCGACCGCCGACGGGTCTCAGCCAGTGCGGGCGATGACGTCCTCGCCGAAGCGGGCGAGCGCCTCGCCGATGGCGGTGGGGTTGTAGGTCAGCGGCGGGATGACCAGGCGGCTCACGCCGAGCTCGGCCAGGCGACCGACCTCCTCGAGTGCCGCCTCGCCGCCGGCGAGCAGCGCTGCGCCGCTCGCGGTGATCTCGATGGCGTCGGGGTCGCGCCCTGCGCCCTCGGCGGCCTTGCGCATCTCGGCGACGAGCGTCGGGACGTCACCCTTGGCGGGGAAGAAGCCGTCGCCGATGCGCCCGGCGCGCCGGGCCGCCGGGGCGGAGTGGCCGCCGATGTGCACCGGCACCTTGCGGTCGACCGGGCGGGGTCGGCTGATCGCCTCGGCGAAGTGGATCGTCTCGCCGTCGAAGGTGGCGGCGTCCTGCGACCAGAGGGCCCGCATGGCCTCGACGTACTCCTCGGTGCGCCGCGTCCGGTCGGGGAACGAGGCGCCGATGATGTCGAACTCCTCCTCCAGCCAGCCGATGCCCACGCCGAGCTCGACGCGCCCGCCCGAGAGCATGTCGAGCGTGGCGACCTCCTTGGCGAGGACGATGGGGTTGCGCTGGGGGAGGATCAGCACCCCCGTGCCGAGCCGCAACGTGGTGGTGCGGGCGGCGACCCAGGTGAGCCAGATCAGGGGGTCGGGGATGTCGAAGTCCGAGCCGCCCGGCATCTTGCCGTCGCCCGAATACGGGTAGGTCGACGCGTACTCGCGGGGGACGACCACGTGCTCCACGGTCCACAGCGAGTCGAAGCCCGCCTTCTCGGCGGCCGAGCCGATGGCGGCCGCGCCATCGGGGGCGACGAAGGGACCCGTGTTCGCGAAGGCGATGCCGTACTTCATGGACGGCCAACGTAGTCCCTTGACCGCGGGTCAGTCTTCCTCGTGCGCCCGACACCTGTGACCCGGGCGCTACGCGCGGTGCCAGCATGGGGCGAGGGCACTAGCCTCGCCCGTGGCGGAACGGCGGGGGTGCCATGGCCGAGTTGCTCGAACTGGACGGTGTCGTCAAGCACTTCCGGCGCGGAACCGAGGACGTCGTCGCGCTCGACGGTGTCGACCTCACCGTCGTCGAGGGGGAGGCCGTCGCCCTGGTCGGGCCGTCCGGGTCGGGCAAGTCGACCCTGCTGCACCTGGCGGGCGGCCTCGACGTGCCCGACGCCGGCACCGTGCGCATCGACGGGCGCGACCTGGCCGGGCTGAGCGTGGCCGAGCGGGCCCGCCTGCGCCGGCGCGACGTCGGCTTCGTGTTCCAGTTCTTCCACCTCCTGCCCAGCCTGAGCGTGGCGGAGAACGTCGAGCTGCCCCTGCTGCTCGACGGGCGCCGGGGACGGGCGGCGCACGCCGCCGTGGCCGACGTGCTCGACCGCGTGGGCGTCGCCCACCGGTCCGGGCACTTGCCGGGCGAGCTCTCCGGTGGCGAGATGCAGCGGGCGGCGATCGCCCGCGCCCTGGTGGGCGGTCCCCGGCTGCTGCTCGCCGACGAGCCCACCGGCAACCTCGATTCCGCCACGGGGCGGGCCGTGCTCGACCTGCTGTCGTCGCTCGTGCGAGACGTCGGCACGACCCTGGTGATGGTCACCCACGACGAGGCCGCCGCCGCTCGAACAGGGCGCGTGGTGCGGCTGCTCGACGGCCATCTGCGCCCGGGCGCCAACGGCACCGAGCCTGCCGGTGCCGGTGCCGGTGCCG
>CAYUXB010000057.1:0-2536 GCA_964448525.1 uncultured Acidimicrobiaceae bacterium | reverse complement strand
TGCCGGTGCCGGTGCCGGTGCCGACGGGGACGGGGACGGTAGCGGGACCGACGGCGGCTCTGCGCCCCGCGCCGGACTCGCCGGCGACCACGCGTCGCGGACGACCTGAGCGCAGCCGATGCGGCTCCTCCGACTCCTCGCGTGGCGGCACCTGCGGATGCGTCCCCTGCGCGCCGTCCTGGCCGTCCTCGCTGTCGCGGCCGGCAGCGCCATGGCGGTGAGCGTGTTCGTCGTGCAGACGAGCGCCGCCACCTCGGTCGCCGCCTTCGCGAGCTCGCTCAGCGGACCGACGGAGCTGCGGGTCGTCGGTCCCGTGCGGCGGGGCGGGCTCGAACCGTCCGTCGTCGACGCGATCGAGGCGACCGAGGGGGTGCGCACCGCGGTGCCGGCGGTCCAGGGAGTGTCGTTGCTGGAGGGACGCGACGACGTCACGGTCACCGTTCTCGGCGTCGACTGCCGGGTGGAGGTGCTGTTCGGGCCGGTGGGCTGCACCGACGAGGCGGTCGCCGCCGGGGGCGACCGGCCCCTGGTCGTCGGCCCGGGGGTCGCCGACGACGGTCGGGTCCGCACCCAGGGCGACAGCGTGCCGGTCGCCGGCGCGCCCGTGGACGACGCCCTGGCCACGATCGGGGAGGGGAGGGTGGTCGTGTTCGGCCTGGACGCCGCCCAGCGGTTGTTCGCCCGGGAAGGCCGGCTCGACGTCGTCTACGTCGAGCCCGAACCGGGCACCGACCTCGCCGCGCTGCGGGCGCGGCTCGACGACGCGGTCGGTGGCCAGAACGCGGTGCTCGACGCGGACGAAGGGCCGCCCGAGGTCGGTTCCGCCGTCGAGGCCGCGCTGCCGATGTTCACCCTCATCGCCGTGTTCGCCCTCGGCATCGGGGCGATGTTGGTGCACAACACCGCCGCCCTGTCGGTGGAGGAGCGTCGGCGCGACCTGGCCGTCCTCAGCGCCCTCGGCGGCACGCCGCGCACGCTGGCCGTGGCGACCCTCGGCGAGGCGGCTGTCATCGGCGCCGCCGGGGGCGTCGTCGGCGCAGCCGCCGGGTTGGGTGTGGCCGGGCCGATCGTGGTGAGCATGTCGCGCTACACCGAGCGCGTCGCGGGCATTCCGCTGGCCGTGCACCTCTCGTGGCCGGGCGTGGTGGTTGCCGTGGCGCTCGGCCTGATCGTGTCGGTGGCCGCGGCGTGGTTCCCCGTGCGGCGGGCGCTGCGGTCCGACGTGTCGGCCGAGCTGTCGGGCCGCGACCGACGCGAGCGGTCGGCCGGGCGCTCGCAGCTGCGCGGCGCGGCTCCCTGGGCGGTGGCCACGGTGGCCGGCCTGGTGGCGGTCGAGCTGAGCGGGCGCGACGGCGGCATCGAGCAGTGGCAGGTGCCGGCCGGCGCGCTCGGGTTCGGTGTGGTGACCCTGGCGCTCACGCTGGTGGGGGCGAAGCTGGCCCCGCTGGCGCTGCGCCCTCTCGGCCGACTGGTGGCGGGGTCGGCCCCGCTCCGGCTGGCGGTGGCCAACCTGATCCGTGAACCGCGCCGCACCGGGACGATGGTGGTGGCGGTCGGCGCCGCGTCGACCACGGCGTTCATGACGGCCGGCTACATCAACGGCGCCCGCATCGGGATCACCGACAACGTGCTGGCCAACGTCGAGGGCGTGCGGGTCGCGGTGGTGAGCAGCGGACCGAGCGCCAACCTGGACACCGGTGCGTCGCCAGAGCTGCTGGCGGTGCTCGACGACGTCCCGGGCGCGGAGCCCGTGGCCCGGCGGTGGGCCGGGGTCCTCACCGGTGCACGCCTCGACGACCTGGTCTTCGTGAACGCGGCACAGGACGCGACCTTCGACGGCGACATGGTGCGCGGCAACCTCGACCGGGCAGAGTTCGACCGCGGCGGGGCGGTGATCAACGTCGTGCTGGCGCGCGACACCGGCCTGCGCCCGGGCGACACGCTGCGCCTCGGTGCGCCGGCGGGTTCGTTCGACGTCCCGGTCCTGGCCGTGATGGAGGGCGGGGGACCGGGCGACCGGAGCGCGCAGATCCCCTATGACCTCTTCGTCGAGCACTACGTCGTGCCGCCGCCCCGGTCGGTCATGGTCAACCCGGCGCCCGGCACGTCGATCGCGGCGCTGGAACGGGCGGTCCTCGACGCGGTCGACGCGGCGGTCGAGTCCGGCCTGGTCCCCGACGCGGACGTGCGCGTGCTCACGCCGACGGACATCGCCGCCGAATCGACCGACGGGGTGTCCCGCCAGCTCGCGCCGTTCTGGACCTTGCAGCGCGCCCTGCTCGTGGTGTCCTTCGTGGCTGTCCTGTCGACGCTGCTGCTGGTCGGCATGCAGCGGCGGCGGGAGATGGGCGTGCTCGGCGCCGTGGGCATGGAGCCGGCGGTGCTGGCCCGCATGGTCCTGGCGGAGGCCGGCCTGGTCGGTCTTCTCGGCATCGCCCTCACCGCGACGGGCGGGTTCGTGATGCTGTGGGCGCTCAACCGCGTGGCCCCGCTGCTCATCGGGTGGGCCAACCCGCTGGCGCCCGACTGGTGGTCG
>CAYUXB010000056.1:0-16892 GCA_964448525.1 uncultured Acidimicrobiaceae bacterium | reverse complement strand
GTCCGATCCCGAGATCCGCCACCGCTTCGTGTTCGTCGACGACTACGACATCGCCGTGGCCCGCGCGCTCTACCAGGGCTCGGACGTGTGGCTGAACAACCCGCGCCGCCCGCAGGAGGCGTGCGGCACCTCGGGCATGAAGTCGGCGCTCAACGGCGGCCTCAACCTGTCGATCCTCGACGGCTGGTGGCAGGAGATGTTCGACGGCGAGAACGGCTGGGCCATCAGCTCGGCCGAGAAGGTCGAGGACCTCGACCGCCGCGACCAGCTCGAGGCCGGCGCCCTGTTCGACCTGCTCGAGCGCCAGGTCGTGCCGCTCTACTACGAGCGCTACGGCGGCCCGGTGCCCCGGCGCTGGCTCAAGAAGGTGCGCCGGTCGCTCGCCTCGCTCGGCCCCCAGGTCACCGCGTCGCGCATGGTGGCCGACTACGTCGAGGAGCTGTACGAACCCACCGCGGCGCGCGCCGACGCCCTGTCGGCCGACGGGCAGACCCGCGCCAAGGCGTTGGCCGCGTGGAAGCAGCGGGTGCGCGAGGCGTGGCACGGCGTGCACGTCGACCGGGTCGACGGCGACCTGTCCGCCGCCGACCTCGGCGGCTCCCGCCAGGTCTCCGCCGTCGTCGCGCTCGGGGACCTGTCACCCGACGACGTCGACGTGCAGCTCATCCACGGCCCTGTCGGCCAGGCGGAGGAGCTGACGTCGCGCTCGATCGTCTCGATGGCGCCGGCGGGCACCGAGGACGACCACCACGCCCGCTACACGGGCGCGCTCCAGACCGAGCACGCCGGGCGCTACGGCCTCACGGTGCGGGTCGTGCCCCGCCATCCCGACCTGGTCAGCTCGGCCGAGCTGGGCCTGGCGGCCTGGGCGTAGAATCCGGCGACGTCACCGGCAGATCGAGGATGGTGGCAGCCACGGTCGCCACCTCGTCGATCAGCGCATCGACCGGCGGGCGATCGTCGACCGGGGACAGCACCCAGTCGGCGATCAGCTCGTCGGCGGCGCCGAAGGCGGCGACCGCGAGCGCCCGGCGCTCGCGGTGCGACAGCCCACGCCGGTCGAACGTGTCCTGCAGGTAGGCGACGATCCAGTCGGGGAAGATGCGGGTGGTGGCGTGCCGTGACCGCTCCCCCGACGGGTCGACCACGAGCGTCTCGACGAACGCCAGCCGCGCCACCCGGCGGTCGTCGACGAGCGCGTGCACCAGTCCGGCGATCCGGCCCCGCAGCCCCGTCGTCTCGGGGGCGGTCCACGCGGTGAAGACCGTGGCGGCGACGCGATCCCCCACGGCCACGAGCAGGTCGAACCGGTTGTCGAACTCCTCGTAGAAGTTGCGGGTGCTCACCGACGCCCGCCGGCACACCTCCTCCACACGGGTGGCGGCGTAGCCCTTGGTGCCGAACAGGTCGAGGCCCGCAGCCAGCATCGCCTCGCGGCGCCGGTGCTGACGCTCGGCCAGCGTGCCCGCCCGGGAGCTCCGGGGTCGGGCCGCGGCTGCGTCGCCTGTTTCGTGCACCTGGCCCGTCACGCCGGGGACACTACGCGCCGCCCCGGCCCCACGATGTCGATCACAGTTCGACCGCGAAGGTGGGCGCCGCGCGCGTACCATGCCCCCGGGTCGGCAGCAGCGGCGCGACCTGGATGCTTCGTCACGAGGGGGCTCATGGGCGACTCCGAACCCGGGCTGTTCCCGCCCGCCGTCCGGCGGCTGGGCGTGCCGTGGGTGGCGCTGTCGCTGCCGTTCACGACCGTGGTGGCCGCGTGGGCCGACACCCCGAGGGCCTACGTCTTCGTGCTCATCTTCTTCGCCTGCGGCGCGTACACCCTCCCGGCGCTGGTCGTCGGCTGGTACGTGGTGCAGCGGGTCGATGCTCGCGACCGCGCGCACTACCGCTGGCTCTACGCGGGGCTGGCCTCGGCGTTCGTGCTCGGTGTCGCGATGCTGGTGGGTCTGGCGACGGGGTGGCGCGCCGGCAACGTCGGGGGCGTGCCCGCGGTCGTCGTCAGCGCGCTGTCCCTGACGGTGGGCATCGCCATCCTCGTCCGCAGCCGGTCGGGCAACCGGGCGCTGTCGATCGACGTGATCGAATCGGTCATGTCGACCGTGGCCGTCACCGCGCCGCTGGTCGTGCTGTGGTGGCCTGCGGTGATCGAGGCCGGGGCCGCGTGGTTCACGGTGCCGTGCGCGGTGATCATGCCCTTCGTCATCTCGGGCACCTACTGGACGACGGTGCTCTTCGTCCGGCTCGGGCCCGGTCGGCGCGCGTTCGTGGGGTGCGCGCTGGCCTTCAGCTTGCTCGGCGTCGTCAACGTCGGGCTGCAGGCGGCCCAGGGTGTGTCGGGGTTCGCGCTGCCTGCTCCTCCGCTGATCGCGGTCAACGCTGCCTGCATGAGCATGTTCCTGCTGGTGCCGCTGCACGCACCGCAGCGGCTCCGCCCGGGGCTCGATCGCCTGCCTCCGCAAGCCCAGGTGCGCGGCGGCAGCCTGGCGACGTGGGTGGCCCTCGCCGGCCTGATCGGCCTGCTGGGCGCCACCGCGGCCGTCTCCGACGAGCGCCCGTGGACCGTGCCGTTCGCCCTGGCGGTCACCACCCTGTTGTTCCTTCTGGCGAGCCTGCGCCAGGTGGCGGCCGTGCGCGAGACCCGCCGGCTGTACCGGCTGGTCGGGCAGGTGTCGGACGAGCGACGGCAGCTGCTCGCCCAGGTCCTCGACCGGGCGGCGCACGACCGGCGCCGCGTCGCCGACCACATGCACGCCCAGGCCCTCGCGGCCCACGCGTCGTTCGTCACCCTGTCGCAGGGCGATGCCGCGCTCGGACCGGTGGCCGCCGACGCGTCGGCGCTCGTGGGTGGCGCGCTCGCCCGCCACGCCCGTTCCCTGCGTGCGCTCGTGGCCGCCATCCGTCCGGCCGGCGGCGCCGGCAGCCGGCTCGCGGTCCCGATCGAGGCGTACCTGTCCACGGTCTACGGCGACCGGGCCGCACCGGATCTGACGGTCGAGGTGGACGACGACCTCACCGAGCAGGCGAACATCGACTGGGTGGCGGAGACCGTGCTCCTCCAGATCGTCCAGGAGGCGCTGCACAACGTCCGGCGGCACAGCGGTGCCGGACGGGTGGCCGTCTCGATCGGGGTGCGGGACGCCAGCGGGGTCGTCCTGTCGATCCGCGACGACGGCGTCGGGTTCGACCCGCCCCGCGACGGCAGCGGCGAGCCGGAGGGTCCGGGCCTCGCGGCGATGCGGGCGTCGGCCGCCGTGCTCGACGGTCACGTCGAGGTGGCGTCGAGTCCCGGGCACGGGACGACCGTGACCGCGTGGCTGGCGCCACGCACACCGGGCGGGCAACCTGCGACCCCCGCCCGTCCCCCGTTGGTGCTGGTGACCGACGGGGACGGCGTCAGCGACCGGTGAAGGTGGCCTTCCCCGGCCCGTGCTCGAGGAACGACGCCACGCCGACACGGGCATCGTCGGTGGCGAACACCTCGGCGAACAGCTCCTGTTCGAGCGCCAGACCGGTGGCGAGGTCGCCTTGCAGGCCCTCGTCGATCGCCCGCTTGGCCAGCCCCTGGGCGACGACGGCGCCCGCCGCCAGCTCGGCCGCCAGGGCGTAGGCCCGCTCGTGGACGTCGTCCGGCGCCACCACCTCGTCGACGAGGCCGATGCGCAGGGCCTCGTCCGCGCTGACCTGCCGGCCGGTCAGGATCAGGTCCTTCGCTCGCGCCGGCCCCACCAGGCGGGCCAGGCGCTGCGTGCCCCCGCCGCCCGGGATGATGCCGAGCAGGATCTCCGGCTGCCCGAACTTGGCGCGCCCCGAGGCGATGCGCAGGTCGCAGGCCAGCGCCAGCTCACAGCCGCCGCCGAGGGCGAAGCCGGACACGGCGGCGATGACGCAGCGGGGGATGGCGGCCACGGCGTCGAGCGCCCGCACGAAGGCGGCCCCGACGGTGCGGGCGTCTTCCGGCCCGCCGAACTCGCTGATGTCGGCGCCCGCGGCGAACAGGCGGTCGCCGCCGGTGATCACGACGGCACCCGGCGGGTCGTCGGTGAGCGCAGTCGCCGCGGCTTCGAGCTGGGCCAGCAGGGTGGTGGACAGCGCGTTCACCTTGGGATTGTCGAGCCGGATCACGGCCACGCCGTCGTCGCGGCGCTCGGTGTGGACGAGCGTGGTCTCTGCGGGCATCGCAGCACCCTACTGCCGGGCCGCGTCGGCCCCCAGAAGCTCGTCGGCCGCCGTCCAGGGGTCGAGATCGCCCGTGGCGACGGCCTCCGCCAACTCGGTCGCGCGGGGACCGGCCATCGTGGTGCGCGCCCGTTCGAGCAGACGGGCGGCGACGAGCCGGGTGACCTCCTCGGCGGCACGGCGCCGCCGGCGTTCGTCGAGGCCACCCGCCGACTCCAAGTGCCGCCGGTGGTCGGCGACCACCTGCCACACGTCCGCCACGCCCTCGCCCGAGGTCGCGGTGGCCTGCACGACCGGTGGGCGCCAGCCGTCGCCGGGCTGCGCCATCTGGAGCATGCGATCGAGGTCGCGGGCCGTCTCGCGGGCGCCGGGACGGTCGGCCTTGTTGACGACGAACACGTCGGCGATCTCCATGAGCCCCGCCTTGTTGGCCTGCACCGCGTCGCCCCAGCCGGGATTGACGACCACGAGCGTGGTGTCGGCCTGCCCGACGACCTCGACCTCGACCTGGCCCACACCCACGGTCTCGAGCAGCACCCAGGGGTAGCCGGCCGCGGCGAGCACCCGCACCGCCTCGGGCGCGGCGACAGCCAGGCCGCCGAGGTGGCCGCGGGTCGCCATCGAACGGATGAACACCCCGTCATCGAGGGCGTGATCGCCCATCCGCACCCGATCGCCGAGGATCGCGCCACCGCTGAACGGCGACGAGGGATCGATCGCGAGCACGGCCACCCGCTCGTCGCGGTCTCGCACGAGATCGACCAGCGCGCTGGTGAGCGTGGACTTGCCCGCGCCCGGAGCGCCGGTGATGCCGACGGTGTAGGCGGAGTCGCGGTGCCCGTGGGTGGCGCGGCCGACCTCGCGGGCAGCCTCACCGCCACGCTCGACGATCGACAGCACGCGGGCCAGTGCCGACCGGTCGCCCCGGCGGGTGGCCTCGATCAGCTCGGCGGGCGTGGGGCGGGGCACGCCGGGAACGCTACTTCGGGGGCGATCAGAGGCTGACGGAGGTCTCCGCGGGGGTGCCCACGTCGATGACCTCGGTGACGCCCGGCACGCGGTCCTTCAGGATGCGCTCGATGCCGGCCTTCAGCGTGATGGTCGAGGCCGGGCACGACACGCACGCACCGACCAGTTCGACGCTGACCACACCGGTCTCCGCATCGACGCCCCGCAGGAAGATGTCGCCCGCGTCCGCCTGGATGGCGGGACGGATCACCTCGATGACCTCGCTCACCTTGTCGGTATCGACCACCTGGTCTCCTCGTGTCGCGCGCATCCGATGCTGGCAAAGCCGGCGTACCCCAGGCAACACCGGAGGGGGCCGATGTGTTCCGGGCACCGAGGGCGTGTCCTAGCCTCGCCGCCATGCTCGCCCATGCTGGAGGGGCAGCCACCATCGACGCACCGGTCTGGCTCCTCGCCTACGGAGCAGCCGCCCTGCTGCTGCTGGTGACGGTCACGCTGCGGGGCCGCATGCTGGCCGAGGGAACCGATCCCGCTGTCGAGAAGCCCCGCGTCGAGCCCGGCATCGACGACGGGGGTATCGACGAGCGCCGCGTCGAGCCCGATGTCGACGAGCTTCGGGCCGGCGAGGGGGACCGCGGCACCACGGTCGGCCGCCGCCTGGCGAGGTTCGCCGGGCAGGTCGCCGGGGTCGGGCTCCTGATGGTCGTGGTGGCGGCGGCGCTGTTCGGGCCGGCGGCGTCGGCCGCCAACCTGGCGCCGAGCACGGTGCTCTCGCTGTGGTGGGTCGGGCTTCCGCTCGCCTGCATCGTCCTGGGCGACGTGATGGGGTGGCTCGACCCGTTCGGCACCCTGGCCCGGCCCCTGGCCGGTACCCGCTCCGGAACGCGGGCGCCGAGGGCGACCGCGGCGGCGCTGCTGGCGATCTGGGCGTGGTGGGTGCTCGCCTACCACGACGGTCGGGATCCGCGGGCACTCGGGTGGTTCCTCGTCGTCTACACGCTCGCCGCAGTCGGCGGCGCCGTCGTGTGGGGACGACCGTGGCTCCGCCGGGGTGAGGCGTTCGGCGCGCTCTCGTCGACTCTCGCCCGGACCCGGTCCCCGGGCCGACACCCCGCCCTCGTCACGTCCGCCGCGCTCGTGGCCGTGTGGCTGGGCGCCACGGCATTCGACCTGTTCAGCGGCACACGGGCGTGGGTCGACCTCGCCGCCACCAGCACCGGCTGGGCGCGCACCGCGAGGGCGACCGGCTGCCTGGCGGCGGGGATCGGCCTGGCCTGGCTGGTGGTGGTGGGCACGGGTCGCCTGGCCGGGGGTGCTGGCGCCGGCGGTGCCGCGCACCGGGTGCGCGAGGCGGCGGTCCGCGCCTGGTCGGCGGTCACGGCAGGCGTGTTCGTCGGACACGGCATTCCCCTGCTGCTGCTCGACGGCCAGTTCGCGGTCTCCCTCGCCTCCGATCCCTTCGGGCGGGGCTGGGACGTGTTCGAGACCGCCAGCCGGACGATCGACTACAGCCCCCTCTCGCCCGGCCTCGTCGGGGTCGCGCAGTTGACGGCGTCCATCGGAGGCGCCGTGGTGGGGGTCGTGGCCGCGGTGCGCCTGCTGCGATCCCATGCTTGCCCGGCAGGTCGCGTCGCGTTGCGCGCCCTGTGGGTGGTGGGCGTCGCCATGGCGGTGGCCGCGGCGGCCGGTGTCGCCGTCCTGTCTGCCGATCTCGAGTGATCCGGCGGAGTAGCGATGGCGCCACACATCTGGGAACCTGAGCCGGTGACTGCTGCGCTGCTCGCCCACCAGGGTGGCTGGGACGAGATCCTGATGGTGCTCGTGCCCATCGCGATCTTCGGCATCCTGCTGGTGGTCGCCAACCGCCGCGCCGGCGCCATCGACGAGCAGCGGCAGCGCGACGAGGCACGCGATCCCGCCCGCAGGACCGAGGGCCGCGGCCCGAACGGTCCCGCGTCGCGGTAGCCCGGGTGCCCCGGTTCACCGTCACGGCCACCGTCGACACCGAGACCGCGGACCGCATCCTCTCCCCGCGCGACGACATCGTCGGGGAGCGCCGATCGGACGGTGAGGACGACCGCTTCGACCTCGATCAGGGGCCCTTCGCCCGCTACGAGCGCCGTGTGCGGGTCACCCCGGAGGACGGCGCCGATCACGGCGCCGGCGAGGGCAGGCGCGACGGCGATGGCGGGATGGTCACCGTCACCCAGGACTTCGACTACCGCCTGCCGCCCGGCACCTGGCCGTTCTTGCTGAACCGGCCTGTCCGGGCCGCGCTGCGCCGCCCGCGACCGTCCGGGAAGCTGCCGTGGTGGTACCCGCCCCAGCGGCCCGACGCCCGTGGCGCCACGGTCCTCGGCATGCTCGCGACGCTGTCGCTGATCGTCGGCTACCACGGCACGCTGCTCACCCAGACGATGACGTTCGCGGCCGACGAGTTCGGCGCCAGCACGGCCGCCCAGGGCGACGCCTTCGCCGCGGTGCGGGTCGGGGGCGTCATCGCCGTGGGCCTCGGGGCACTCGCCGACCGGCGGGGTCGGCGGCGCATCCTGTCGCTGTCGCTGGTCGGCTGCATCGTCACCACGGTGATGGGCGCCTTCGCGTCCAACCTGGTGGCGCTCACGGTCACCCAGTCGCTCAACCGGGGGGCGTGGGCGGCCGCGACGGTGGTGCTCGCCATCATCGCCGCCGAGGAGATGCCCGCCGGTGCCCGGGCCTACGCGCTCAGCCTGCTGGCGATGACCGGCGCGCTCGGCGCCGGGGCCGCGCTGTGGCTCCTGCCCTTGGCCGACCTGGACACGCGGGCGTGGCGCCTCCTCTACCTGTTCCCCGTGGTGTTCCTGCCGGTCGTCGCCCGGTTCGGCCGGCTGATCCCGGAGAGCCGGCGCTTCGAGCGACCGCACCGCAACGTCAGCCTCGCCGGGCACTACGGCCGGCTGTTGCTCGTCGCGGGCGCATCCTTCCTGCTCAACGTGTTCATGGCGCCGCAGTCGCAGTTCCGCAACGAGTTCCTGCGCGACGACCGGGGCATGAGCGCGGCGGCGATCTCGCTGTTCATCGTCTTGACCTCCACCCCGGCGGGCATCGGCATCGTCGCCGGCGGCCGCCTGGCCGACACGCGAGGTCGACGGGTCGTGGGTGCGACGGGCATCGCGGTCGGCACCGTGCTGATCGCCCTGTCCTTCTCGGTCCACGGCGCGGCCATGTGGATCTTCGCCCTCGTCGGCGGCATCTTCGCCGCGGCCCTCGTGCCGACGATCACCGTCTTCGGACCCGAGCTGTTCCCGACGTCGCTGCGGGGACGGGCCAACGGCATCGTCAGCATGACGGCGATGGCGGGCAGCGTGGTCGGCCTCGTCGCCGCCGGGCGGCTGGAGGAGTCGCTGGAGACGTTCGGCTCGGCCCTCGCCGTGCTGGCGGTGGCGCCGCTGGTCATGGCTGCGGTCGTGCTGACGTTGTTCCCCGAGACGGCCCGGCGCGAGCTCGAGGACCTCAACCCCGAGGACCGTCCCGGAGCCGACGACGTCGAGACGGTCAGGTCCGGTTAGCATCCCGTCCATGACCCGCACGCGGCCTGGGGTCGCTGCCGCGGTGGTGTCGTTGCTGCTCCTGGGGGCGGCGTGCTCGAGCGACGACGACACGCCAGATCTCTCGCTGCCGGACGACGTCACCGCTGCCGACGACAACGACGACAACGGCGACACCGACGACACGGACGATGAAGGCGACGGGGACGATCCCCTGCTCGGCGAGACGTTCCACGTCGCCCAGGCGGCGACCGATCCGCTCGTGGTGCGCACCGCTGCGCAGTCCAGCGCGGCGGAGCTCACGACGTTGTCCGCGGCCGACCAGACGAGCGGTCTCGTGGTGTGCCTCGTCGTCCAGCAGGTGGGCGACTGGGTCGAGGTCGAGCTGCCGACCGGCTCGGCCGAGCGCACCGGTTGGGTGGCCCGCGACGACGTGGACCTCAGCCGCCACCGGTTCCGCCTCGTCGTGTCGCTGTCCGAGCACACGCTCACGCTGTACACGGGCGAGGTCGAAGCGCTGACCGCCCCGGTCGCGCTCGGCCCCGATGCCCCGGAGGCCGGTGAGGACCGCTACATCACCGAGCTCGTGCGACCGCCGGACCCGACCGGCCCCTACGGGCCCTACGCCTACGGCCTGTCGGGCTCCGACAACCAGCTCGCGAACTTCACCGCGGGCAGCGGCGTGATCGCCGTGCACGGCACGGGCGACCCCGCCGGGCTGGGCGCTGCGGTGCCCTACGGGTCGATCGCCGTGGGCAGCGACATCGTGACCCGCCTGGCCGACACGATCGGTCTCCCCCTCGGCACCCCGGTCGAGATCGTCGAGTAGGCGAGCAGCCGAGTAGCCGAGTAGCTGCGCTCAGAGGGCCGCGAGCCAGCCGCGGATCGTGGCCGCGACCTGGGTGTCGGTGCCCTTGAGATCGTGCCGGCCGCCCTCCACCCACTCGTGGGTGACCGGGCCGGCGATCGCTGCCGTGTGGGCGGTGAGCTCGTCGGGTGTCGCGAACGGATCGCGGGTACCCGAGACGAACAGGCACGGCACCGTGATCTGGGGGAAGTGCTCGATCCGCAGCTTCTCGGGCTTGCCCGGGGGATGCAGCGGATAGGCGATCAGCACCAGCGCCGCGGCGGGAAGGCCCTCGGCCACCGCCATGGTGCACATCCGTCCGCCCATCGACCGTCCGCCGAGCGCCAGCGCCGCCGGCGCGATGCCGGACTCGGCCACCAGCGCGGCGGCCTCGTCTCGCACGCAGGCGATCAGCTTGGGGGCGCGGTCGGGCGCCTTGCGTCCCTCGCGCCGGTAGGGGAAGTCGGCCCGCACCACCGGCACCGGGCCGTCGCTCAGCCCGGGCGCCACGGCCTCGTCCACGGCCACCAGCGCCGGCGACTCCCGCCCGGCCCCCGCGCCGGGGAACAACAACAGACCCTGCACCGTGCTCATCCGCGGCAGGTCACCCGGCGAGGAGGATGCGGCGGGCTTCGCTGAGCTCGGACAGCCGGCCGGCCGCCTCGCCCCGGTCGCCGCCGTGGTCGGGATGAGCGGCCCGGACGAGGTCGCGGAACTGGCGCTGGATGTCCTGACGCCTCGGGCGTTCGCAGGCGCGGGACAGATCGAGCACGGCGAGCGCCCACCCCACGGGGTCGCGGTGGGCATCGACCGACCATTCGTGGTGCCGTCCGAGGCCGGACAGGTGGGCGACGAGCCGCCCGTCGATCGGGCCCGACCAGCGCATGGCCTTGCGGATCGCCTCCATCACCCGGCTGCGAGGCCCGATCGGGAGGTCGCCGGCTGCGTAGACGGCCGCGAGGATGTGGTGCGCCGGCGCACCTTTGTCGTCGAGCTCGAAAGCCAGCTCCTCGCCCTCGCCCACCAGCCGGTGCACGCTGCGCTGCAGACCGACGCGGTCGGTCTGCAGGCGGTGGCGCAGCCGGGGCTGGGGGATGCGGTAGCCGGCCTCGAGGTGGCGCGTCAGCCGGTCGAGGTCGTCGAACAGGTCGGGGTCGAGGACCGGCATGTGGGCGGCGACGATGCCGCCGAGGAGGATGCCGCCGAAGCCGGGTGCCGGTGTGACCGGCAGATCGCGGTCGCCGATCGCGACCCGCCGGGTCGGAGCGATGGCCCGCGAGTGGAAGACCTCCAGCTCGGCGAGAAGCACGGAAGCAGCCTACTGGTGGTCGGTCCCGACGGGGGACCCAGGCTCAGACGAAGGGTCGAAGGGCGTTGCGCAGGTCGCGGGCCGACTCGATCGCGGCCTCCTCGTCCAGCACCTCGGCCCGGAGCAGCTCGGCCAGTGCCTCGACCCGCTCGCACACGTGCTTCCACTCGGGGGCGCCGAGACCGTAGGGAGGAGCCTCCGGATCGAGCGCGTCGTCCAGGCCGAGCAGCGAGCGGGTGCCCTGCTTGTCGTCCGGGTCCTCCTGGAGGCGGTCGGCCGCCACGAAGATCTCGCCCATCGTCTCACCACCGGCAGCGCCGTCGTCGGCCTCGGGGGCCAGCTGGTGGGGATGGGAGACCTTGTCGAACAGGTCGTCGACGGTGTCCTCGTCCTCGCTGTAGACGTACATCTCGTCGCCGTCCCACGCGTGTGCGACGTTCGCGGCCCGCAGGGCGTCGACCAGGAGGTCGATCTGGTCGTCCTCCCACTCGGACAGGTCGTAGGCGACCTGGTCCCGCTCGGTGTCGAGCGGCTCGCCGGCGCTGTCGTCGGCCTCGCCCTCGACGATGTCGAGCACGTTCTCGACGGCTGCCTCGTCGACCGCGGCGACCTGCAACGCCGTGTCCTGCCAGCCGTGGGGGATGCCGGCCTCGGTCAGGCGGTCGGTGATGGCCTGACGCTCGATCTCGCTCCAGTCGGCCAGGTCGTAGACGACGGCCTCGCCGGACCCCTCGGGCTCGTCGGCCGGCGGCGGCTCCTCCCCGGGGTCGTGGAGCTCGCCCGGCAGACCCGAGATGGTGATGCCCAGCTCGTCGTCCTCACCCTGCTGATACGGATCCGAGAGCTGGCCCATCGGCCACATCTAATCACCTCCGGGCCCGGCGACTATCTTCCCGGCATGACCGACAAGCAGGCACCTGACCGCAACCTGGCCATGGAGCTCGTCCGGGTCACAGAAGCCGCCGCGCTGGCCGCCTCACGCTGGATGGGCCGGGGCGACAAGAACGGTGCCGACGGCGCCGCCGTCGACGCCATGCGCATCGTCCTCGACAGCGTGCCGATGGACGGCATCGTCGTCATCGGCGAGGGCGAGAAGGACGAGGCGCCGATGCTCTACAACGGCGAACGCATCGGCGACGGCAGCCCCACCCCGACCGACATCGCGGTCGACCCGATCGACGGCACCACCCTCACCGCCCTCGGGCGCGGCAACGCGATCGCCGTGATCGCAGTGTCCGAGCGTGGATCCATGTTCGACCCCGGTCCCTGCGTCTACATGGAGAAGATCGCCGTCGGACCCGAGGGCGTCGGCGTCATCGACATCACCAAGTCGACATCGGACAACATCGCGGCGCTGGCCGCGGCCAAGGGCACATCGCCGCGCGACATCACCGCCGTCATCCTCGACCGTCCCCGCCACGAGGAACTGATCGCCGAGGTGCGCTCGACCGGCGCCCGCATCCGTCTCATCCCCGACGGCGACGTCGCCGGCGCCATCTCGACCGCGTGGCCCGAGTCGGGTGCCGACATCCTGCTCGGCATCGGCGGCACACCCGAGGGCGTCATCACCGCTGCGGCCCTCAAGTGCATGGGCGGCGAGCAGCAAGGTCGCCTGTGGCCCCGCGACGACGGCGAGCGCCAGGCGGCCATCGACGCCGGGTACGACCTCGATCAGGTGCTCACCACCGACGACCTGGTGAAGGGCGACAACTGCTTCTTCGCGGCCACGGGCATCACCGACGGCGAACTGCTGAAGGGCGTGCGCTTCACCCGCCGGATCGCGACCACGCAGTCCCTGGTGATGCGGTCGAAGTCCGGCACCGTCCGGCAGGTCAACGCCCAGCACCAGCTCTCCAAGCTGGCCGGGTTCTCGGCCATCGACTTCGCCTGACCTCCGGCCGCCTCCGGTCCGGCGGGTTCAGCTCGCCTGCACCGCAGCGGCCCGGTCTCCCTCGACGCCCACTCCGCGCTGGCGCGATCACACCCGCTTGGCGACCACCGCGGCCACACGGCGCTTCAGGCCGCGGGGCACCGGGCCCGCCGCGGCGACGAGCACCTTGTTCAACGCGCCCGGCACCAACCAGGGCCTGCCGGCACGGGTGGCCTCCAGCGCCTGGGCGGCGACGTCGGGCGCCGCCATCCAGGCCGGGCCGGGGATCGAGCGGCCCGCCACGCCGGCCCGCTCGGCGAACTCGGTGCGGGTGTAGCCCGGCAGCACGGTCGTCAACGACACGCCCGTGCCCGGCAGCTCGCCGGACACCGCCTCGCCGAAGCTGGCGACGAACGCCTTGCTGGCCCCGTAGGTGGCGTTGCCGGGCGTCGCCTGCAGGCCGGCGACCGACGAGACGTTGAGCACCGCGCCGCGACCACGGGAGACCATGGCGCCGAGCGCGGCGTAGGTGAGGCGCACGACGGCGGTGATGTTGACCGCGATCTCGCGGGCCTCCTCGTCGATGTCGGCGTCGACGAGGTCGCCGTACGTGCCGAACCCGGCGTTGTTGACCACCAGGTCGACTGGTCGGTCGGGGTCGACCACGCGACGCTCGACCGCCGGGAGCTGCGTCGGATCGGCCAGGTCGGCCACCAGGACCTCGACGTCGACCCCCGGGTGCTTCGCGGTCAGCTCCCCGGCCAACTCGTCGAGCCGGGCTCTGTCGCGGGCCACTGCGACCACGTCGGTGCCCTCGGCGGCCAGCAACCGCGCCAGCTCGCGCCCGATGCCCGACGACGCACCGGTGACGAGCGCGGTGCGCCACGTCGGGCTGTCGGCGGTGGGCGGCGTGTCGGTGGCGCTCATGGCGGGCGAGGCTAGACCGCCTGCTGCGCCACGACGTCAGGCGACGGTCACCGTGGTGCGCGCCGACACCGTTCCCGGAAGCACCCGCACCGCCAGCTGACCGTTGGCGAGGCTGGCCTCGACGGAGCCACCCCAACCCTCCGGCAGGTCGAGCTCGCGCTCGTAGCCGCCGTAGCTCCACTCGTGGATCAGGTAGTCCTTCGGCGCCGCCGACCGCAGCGACGCGGTGATGCGCAGCCGACCTGGCCAGAGGTCGATGCTGACGTCCTCGGGCTGCACGGCGGGCAGGGGCGCAACGATCACGAGGGCGTCGCTCGCCTCGAACATGTTGACCGGCACCTCCTGGGGCCGCATCACGCGCTCGGTCTCGACGGTCGCCCGGGCGACCTCGTCGTGCTTGGTCTGATCGGTGGCCATGCGCGGGAAGGTACCCCGGCATGCCGGCGGGCAGTCGCCCCGGCCGCCCGGCGTCCGCACCGGCGGCTCTCGTCGGGCAGGAGAAGAGGCGGCAGCGCCGCTACCCCGGCACCCAGCGGCGGGTGAGCGTCACGTCCGCGATCGGGTGCCACACGCGGCCGCGCCCCTCCTCCAGCAGGTGCACGGTGTCGATGCGCACGTCGACGACGTAGTCGGCCAGCGCCTCGACGGCGGCGGGGATGCGAGCTGGCTCCATGTCGTCGGCCACGGTCACGTGCGGCACGAACGGAAGCGTGATGGCGCGCTCGAGCGGGGGCATCAGCACCCGCTCACGCAGCGCGGCGAGCGCGTCGGCGGCGCCACCGATCTGCAGGTACACCACCGGGTTGACCGGGTGGAACGTCGCCGCCGGCCCGACCCGGAGATCGAGCGGAGGGGTGCGGTCGGCCGCAGCTCGGAGCAGGGCCAAGGCGTCGGCGAGGGACTCCGCCGGGACGTTGACGGGCGGGACCAGCGTCACGTGCGGGGGTATGCGGGACCGCGCCCCGTCGCCCAGCGCCCGCCGCAGGCCGTCGATCTCGACGGCCGCCGGCGGCGGGATCAGGAGCACGACACCCAGTCGCCGTCGGGACATGCGACGACGTTACGCGCACGCGCTCAGCGCCGGCTGGCGGTCGAAGCGCTCGTCGAGCCACGCGAAGCCGTCGAGGTAGGACCGGAGAGCGGTCTCGAGGTGTCCTCCCCCGTCGTCGTACACCCGCAGGTCGACCCGGGTGCCCGCGGCGCACATCCGATCGACGAGCGCGCCGACGAGCGGACCCGGCACCACCTCGTCGGCGCTGCTGCCGGTGACCAGGACGGGCGTACGGATCTTGGCTTGACCAGGCTCGTTGGCCGCCATGAGCGATGCCCACGGCTCGACCGTGCCTGCGTCGGGCTGCAGCAGGGGACCTCCGACCGTGCCCTCGAAGCGGGCGAGGATGTCGGTGACGCAGCCGTCGTCGACGGTGTCGAGCGCGGTCTGCCCCTCGGACGACAGGACCAGTGCCGGGTCGGCCTCGTCGGGGTACGCGGCCTCGTAGCCGGCGATGACCATGAGCAGGAAGCCGATGACGGTGGGCTGCGTCTGCGCGACCGAGAAGTACAGCGGCAACCCCGTCGACGGGGCGCCGGCCGCGACGCCGACCACGTCGAGCCCGCGGGTCCACCGCTGGGCCAGCTGCCCGGCCCAGAGCGCCGCGTGCCCGCCCTGGGAGTAGCCGACGATCCCGACCTGGCGGCTCACCTGCACGCCCGGCAGCTGACCCGCCGCACTGGCCGCGTCCAGCACGTTGCGTCCCTCGGCTTCGCCCACCAGGTAGGTGTGGCGGCGGGGGGTGCCCAGTCCCTCGTAGTCGGTCATGACCATCACGTGGCCCGACTGGATCGCCACCGGGGCCAGCAGGTTCTCGCCGGTCGTCAGGTTGCGCGACGGCGCGCACTCGTCCGCGATGCCGGCGGTGCCGTGCGCGACCGTGATGACGTCGCGCCCCCCGCGAGGGGCGCCGCCGTCGGGCACCACCACGGTGCCTGTCACCGCCACGGGAGCACCCGCGACGCTCTCGGACAGGTACATGATCCGCCAGCGGACGCCGCCGACGACCGGGGGGTCGTCGACGCGCTGGAAGCGGATCAGCGAGCCGTGCCGGCCCCGGGGCAGGGGATCCGGCACGGCGTAGAAGTCGTCACCCTCGAACTCGACCGGGCGCGGGTGGCCCTTTCCGGGCCACCCGCCGGGACCGGGATGACCGCGACCTCCGCCGAAGCCGGGTAGACACGAGCCGGTCACGACACAGACCAGCAGCAGAGCGACCACTCTGCGTGACCTTGTGGCCATGTGTCACGCAGTACCCCTGGTCACAGGGTGGCAAACACCACCCTGTGTGGCAGTCCCGACTCGGTATCAGTGGCCGGCGGCCGCCAGGCCACCGGCTGCCGCCAGGCGGACGTGGGCCCGACGGGCGGCACCCTCGGCTTCGGCGTCGTGGTCGGCCTGCAGGCGCTGCTCGGCCGCGTCCTTGGCCGCACGCGCCCGCTCGACGTCGATCTGGCTCGACAGCTCGGCCACGTCGGACAGGATCGTCACGGTGTCGTTGGACACCTCGACGAAGCCGCCGTGGACGGCCACCAGCTCGTCACCGTCGCCGGAGCGGATCGTGACCGGGGCGATCTCGAGCGCCCCCACGAACGGGGCGTGACCCGGCAGGAACGCGATGTCGCCCCCGCCCACCGTGCGGGCGATGACCATGTCGGCCTCGCCCGAGTACAGGATGCGCTCGGGCGAGACGAGCTCGACCTGGAGGGCCACGATGCCCTACTCCCCCGCCGTGCGGCGCAGCTCGTCGGCCTTGCGGCGCACGTCGTCGGCGCCGCCGACGTTGAGGAAGGCCTGCTCGGGCAGGTCGTCGAGCTCGCCGCCGACCAGTGCCTCGAACGACGCCACCGTCTCGTCCACCGAGGTGAACACGCCGGGCAGGCCGGTGAAGGTCTCGGCCACGAACATCGGCTGCGACAGGAACCGCTGGATCTTGCGGGCCCGGCCCACCGTGAGCTTGTCCTCCTCGGACAGCTCGTCGAGACCCAGGATGGCGATGATGTCCTGCAGCTCCTTGTAGCGCTGCAGGATCTCCTGCACCGAGCGGGCCACGTTGTAGTGGCGCTCGCCGACCACGTCGGGCTGGAGGATGGTCGACGTCGACGCCAGCGGGTCGACCGCCGGGTAGATGCCGAGCGCCGCGATGTCGCGGGAGAGCTCGGTGGTGGCGTCGAGGTGGGTGAAGGTGGTGAACGGCGCCGGGTCGGTGT
>CAYUXB010000055.1:0-16940 GCA_964448525.1 uncultured Acidimicrobiaceae bacterium | reverse complement strand
ACTTCGCCGGTCAGCGGCCCGAGCGGCAGCAGCGGACCGCCCTCGCTCCCGCCGATCTCGACGCGCTGCGCGAATCTGACACGACCTGGCAGGGCGAACGTTCATGGACAGGGCACTAGCGACGGAGCAGGCCCAGCAGCTCGTCGTGCACGATGCCGTTGGTGGCGACGCCACTGCCGCCCGCGGCACCCCGGGAACCGTCCACGCTGGTGAAGCGGCCTCCGGCCTCGGTCAGGATCACCGGCATCGGCGCCACGTCGTACACCTCGACCGCCGGGTCGACCATCGCGTCGGCCCGACCGGTCGCCACCATGGCGTACCCGTAGCCGTCGCCCCAGGTTCGCAGGTGGCATCCGGCGTGCTTGACGGCCAGCAGAGCCTGGTCGTCCCAGTGGGTGTAGCTGCTGGAGGTCAGGTACGAGCCGCCGAGCGACGCGGTGGTGCTGACCCGAGCGGGCTCGCCGTCGGCCCAGCAGCCGAGGCCACGCCCGGCGTACACGACCTGGCCGGCGGCCGGCAGGGCGATGACGCCGATCGCGGGACCGTGCGCGTCGTCGAGGGCGAGCAGGGTCGAGTACAGCGGCACGCCGCGGGTGAAGGCCTTGGTCCCGTCGATCGGGTCGACGATCCACCGGCGGCCGGAGGTGCCGGCCGTCTCGGACTCCTCCTCGCCGAGGATGCCGTCGTCGGGGAAGTGCTCGGCCAGCCGCTCGCGCACCAGGCGTTCGGACGCCCGATCCGCGGCCGTGACCGGCGTGCCGTCGATCTTGCTGTCGACGGCGAGGTCGCTCGTCCGGAACCAGCGCAGCGTCAGCTCACCGGCCTCCCGGGCCAGGTCGACGGCGAAGTCGAGCAGGGCCCGGTCGACGGGCGGCGCCGCCGAGGCGGACGGAGACAGGTCGGTCGTGTCCGGTGGAGGGGTCACCGGGCCATCGTGGCAGCGCCCGGGCCCGTCGGGCGAGACGATGGGCTGACCCCGCCCTCGGTGCCGCCGGCTCGCCGCCTCGCGGTACGGACCGGGCCGCCGCCCTGCGGTACGGACCAGCGTGGCCGTCAGGTGGCGGGGGCGATGACGAAGAACAGCCGCGCCTGGCAGCACGTGGTGCCGTCGACCGCCGCAGTCGCCGCGCCCCAACCGCCCCGGTTCGAGAGCTTCTCGAGGTCGACCGTCAGCGTCATCTCGTCGCCGGGGCGCACCTGACGTCGCCAGCGCACCTTCTCGACGCCGCCGAACAACGGAAGGGTCCCGGCGTAGCGGTCGAGCGACAGCAGGCCGATGGCACCGGCTTGCGCGAGCGCCTCGAGTTGGAGCACACCGGGGAAGACCGGGTTGCCGGGGAAGTGCCCGGCGAGGAAGGCCTCCTCGCCGGTGACCCGGTAGCGGGCGACCACCCGCTCGCCCGGCGCCAGCTCGTCCACGGCATCGACGAAGCGGAACGGCGGGCGGTGCGGCAGGAGCCCGACGGGGTCGGACGGGTTGGTGCCGGTGGGATCGGCAGCCGGTGCGTCACCGTTCGGTGCGCTCACTCCGCTGCTCCGCTCGGCGCCGCCGTGGTGTCGCCGACGCCCGTGGCTGTGGCCGCGCCCGTGGCTGTATCCGCGGCTGCGAGGGCGTCGAGCGACGCCTGCGCCTCGGCGCCGGAGAGGGCGATGGCGTGCGCGCCGCCGTCGACGTGGACGATCTCGCCGGTCGTCGACGGGAACCAGTCCGACAGCAGGGCGACGCAGGCCTTGGCCACCGGCTCGGGATCGCGCACGTCCCAGCCGAGGGGGGCGCGCTTGGTCCAGGCGTCCTCCATGGCGGCGAAGTGCGGGATGGACCGGGCGGCGAGCGTCCGCAGGGGCCCGGCGGCCACGAGGTTCACCCGGACGCCGTGACCGCCGACGTCGCGGGCCAGGTAGCGGTTCGTGGCCTCGAGCGCGGCCTTGGCGACGCCCATCCAGTCGTACGCGGGCCAGGCGAGGGCGGCGTCGAAGTCGAGGCCGACGATCGACCCGCCGTTCGGCATGAGGGGCAGCAGGGTCTGGGTGAGGGACTTGAGCGAGTAGGCCGACACGTGCAGCGCGGTCGCCACGTCGTCCCATCCGGCGGTGAGGATGCCGTCGTCCTGGCCCAGGCAGGCCTCGGGCGCGAACCCCACCGCGTGGAGGGCGCCGTCGACCTTGCCCCAGCGGCTCGCCAGCGTCTCGGCCAGGGCCGCGTGCTGGGCGGGGTCGGTGACGTCGAGCTCGACGACCTCCGGCGGGGAGGGCAGGGTCTTCGCCACCCGCTGGGTCAGCCGCATCCCCCGCCCGAACGACGTGAGCACCAGCTCGGCGCCCTGCTCCTGCGCCAGGCGGGCCACGGCGGCGGCGATCGAGTCCTTCGTGAGCACGCCGGTGACAACCAGCTTCTTGCCGTCGAGCAGCATTCGTCGCGTCCTTGTGTCTACAGGGGGATGTTCTCGTGGCGCCGCGCGCCGAGGCGCTCGCGCTTGTCCGCCAGCGCGGCGAGGGCGCCGGCGACGACCCGGCGGGTGTCGGCCGGGTCGATGACCTCGTCGACGTAGCCGCGGTCGAGCGCTGCCGCCGGCGAGAGGTGCACCGCCTCGTACTCGGCTTCGAGCTGGTTGCGCCGGGCATCGCGGGCGGGGCCTTCCGCCACGGTGGCCAGGTCGCGCCGCCCCAGGATCTCGACGGCGCCCTTGGCGCCCATCACCGCGATCTCCGCGGTGGGCCAGGCGACCGCGCAGTCGTTGCCCATCGACTTGCAGTCCATGACGATGAACGCGCCGCCGTAGGCCTTGCGCAGCACGACGCACACGCGTGGCACCGTGGCTTCGGCGTAGGCGAACGCCAGCTTGGCGCCGTGGCGGATCATGCCCCGCCACTCCTGGTCGCGGCCCGGCCGGAAGCCGGGCGTGTCCACCAGGGTGACGAGCGGCAGGTTGAAGGCGTCGCAGAAGCGGACGAAGCCGCCGCCCTTCTGCGAGCTCTCGATGTCGATGGCGCCGGCGAGCTGGCTGGGCTGGTTGGCGAGCACACCGACCGGCATGCCGGCGATGCGGCCGAGGCCGGTGACGATGCTGGCGCCGAAGCGGGCCCGCAGCTCGAGGAACGACCCGTCGTCGACGATGTCGCCGATGACGTCGCGCACGTCGTAGGAGGCGCGGCCGCCTGCGGGGACGGCGTCGGCTGCCGCCTGGCTCGGGCGGTCGGCCGGATCGGTGACCTCGATGCTGCGGGGCGGCTCGTGGTTGTTGGCGGGCAGCAGGTCGAGCAGGTCGGCGACCACGTCGAGCGCGGCGTCGACGTCACCGACGACCACGTCGGCCACGCCGGTGCGCGCCCCGTGTACCCAGGAGCCGCCGATGAGGTCGGCGTCGAGGAGGTCGGACCCGGTGATGCGGGCGGAGGTGGCCGGGGCGTTCACGAACGCCTGCGCACGGGCTGTCATCACCACGATGTCGACGAGGCCGAGCAGCAGCGCCGGGCCGCCCAGGCAGGGCCCGTCGGCGATGAGCACGGTGGGGACGTGGCCGGACGCGGCGGCCAGCGCCCGCGCCACCTCGCCCCACCCGCACAGGGAGGCGACGCCGCTGTGGGCGCCGACCCCGGCGTGGCCGAGCACGCCGACGATCGGCACCCCGGCTTCGACGCCACTCGTGATCGTGCGGGCGATGACCTCGGTGTCGGCCGCGTGCAGCACCGACGGGTTGCCCCGGAACCAGGCCGTGGACGTCTCGCCCGGCATCCACGACGGGATGCCGACCCCGGCCTCGATGGCGCCGGGCCGCCCCCGCCCGATGGGCAGGCGGGGCACGGCGGCGCTGGACACGACCGCGGCCATCAGACCGGGGCGAACACCAGGGCCACGTTGTGGCCGCCGAAGGCGAACGACGTGGACACCGCGGGTGCGCGCTCGACGCTGCGGGCGTCGCCCGACACCACGTCGACCGGCAGGTCGGTGTGCTGGTGGTTGGCGGTCGGCGGGACGATGCCGCGGTCGATCGACAGGAGCGTGGCGACGGCCTCGACCGCACCGGCCGCGCCGATGAGGTGGCCCGTCACGCCCTTGACGGAGGTGACCGGAAGCGAGCCGGCGCCGAACACCTTGGCGATGGCGGCGGCCTCCGCGCTGTCGTTGTGCGGCGTCGAGGTGCCGTGCGCGTTGACGTGGCCGATCGCGGAGGGCGCCAGGCCGGCATCGGCCAGGGCGATCTCGATCGCGGCGACCGCGCCGGAGCCGTCCTCGACGGGAGCGGTGATGTGGTGGGCGTCGCAGGTCATGCCGTAGCCGGCGACCTCGCCCAGGATCTCGGCCCCGCGGGCGACGGCCTGGTCGTAGGGCTCGAGCACCAGGAACGCGGCGCCCTCGCCCATGACGAAGCCGTCGCGGTCGTCGTCGAACGGCCGGGACGCGGCCGCGTGGTCGGGGTTCTTGCTGAGCGCCCCCATGCGGGCGAACGCGGCCATGGTCACCGGCGTGACGCACGACTCGGTGCCGCCGCACACGACCACGTCGGCCATGCCGTCGCGGATGAGGCGGGCGCCGTCGCCGATGGCGTGGGCGCCCGTGGCGCAGGCGGTGGCCACCGCGGTGTTGGGGCCGGTGAACCCGTTGTGGATGCCGACGAGCGCGGCCGTGGCGTTGGCCATCATCATCGGGACGAGGAAGGGGCCGACCCGGCCGGGGCCCTTCTCGGCGTAGCCGATGACCTGGTCCTCCAGCGTGCGGATGCCGCCGATGCCCGAGCCGGCCACGACGCCGCAGCGCACGGGGTCGACGCCGAAGGGCGACGATGCGGTGGCCTCGGCGATGGCGTCGGCCGCCGCCGCGAGCCCGAGGAGGGCGGTGCGGTCGGTGCGGCGCACCTCCTTCGGTCCGACGTAGGCGACGGCGTCGAAGTCGGTGACCTCGCAGGCGAAGTCGACCGAGTGGTCGGCGGCGTCGAACAGCGTGACCGGCGCCGCGGCCGACCGGGCCGCCAGGAGCCCGGACCACATGTCCTCCACCGTCTGCCCGGCGGGCGACTTCACGCCCATGCCGGTGACGACGACCCGGCGACGGCCGCGGTGGTCGGTGGCGGCGCTGCCGCCATCGCTGCTCATGCGTTGGCGGCGCTCGCCGCCAGGATGAGGTCGACGGCGTTGCCGACGGTGCGTACGTCGCCGAGGTCGTCCTCGTCGATCGTGATGTCGAGCGAGTCCTCGAGCTGCATCACGAGCTCGACCAGGTCGAGGCTGTCGGCGTCGAGGTCGTCGGCGAACGAGGCCTCTTCCGTGACCTGGTCGGCCTGCACCGACAGCACGTCAACCGCGGCCTTGGTGAGGGCGTCGAGAGCGGTTGCACGATCCATTGGGGAGTCTCCTTGGTGTCTGACGGGAAATCATCGCGTGGATGAGGGGGGAGGTGACGGGTGGTGCGGGGCCCAGGGCGTCAGCGGCCCATGCCGATGCCGCCGTCGACCGGCACCACGGCACCGGTGACGTAGGACGCGGCATCGCTGCACAGGAACGCGACCACAGCCGCGACCTCGTCGGGGGTGCCGAACCGGGCCATCGGCACGGCGTCGGTGAGCTGCTGGCGGCGCGACTCGGCGAGCGTGTCGGTCATCGCCGTGGTGATCGGGCCGGGCTCGACGACGTTGATCGTCACGTTGCGGGTGGCGACCTCGCGGGCGATCGACCGGCTCATGCCGACGAGACCCGCCTTGGCCGCCGCGTAGTTGGCCTGCCCGGGCCCACCGGTGGCGGCGACGATGGAGGACACGTTGACGATGCGCCCGAAGCGCGCCTTGATCATCGGGCGCAGCGCCCGGCGCACGGCGAGGAAGGGGCCGGTCAGGTCGGTGTCGAGCGTGTGGGCCCAGTCGTCGTCGCGGAGCTGGATCGCCAACTTGTCGCGCTTGGCGCCCGCCGCGTTGACCAGCAGCTCGACCGAGCCCCAGGCCTCCTCGACGGCGCTGAAGGCGGCGTCGACGACCTCGACCTGCGTGATGTCGGCGTGCACGGTCATGGCGGTGCCGCCGGCCTGCTCGATCGCGTCGCGCACCTTGTCGGCGGCGCCGGCGGACGCGCCGTAGCCGATGGCCACCCGGTGCCCCGCGGCGGCGAGCGCGTGCGCGCACGCGGAGCCGATGCCTCCAGAGGCGCCCGTCACGAACGCCACCCGTTCAGTCATGTGTCGCCTCTCGAAAGCCGTGTCGGCGTGCCCCAGCGCCAGAGCGCGGTGCCGACCGACAGACCGGCGCCGAACCCGCACATCAGCACGAGATCACCGGGCGCCACCGTACCGGCATCCGCGGCCTCGGCGAGCGCGATCGGGATGGAGCCGGCGGACGTGTTCCCGTAGCGGTCGATGGTCGACGAGGTGCGCTCCGGCGCCAGGCGCGTGCGGCTCAGCACGGCGTCGACGATCCGGGCGTTGGCCTGGTGGGGGACGAACAACGCGACGTCGTCCGGGGTGCACCCGGCCCGCTCCAGCGTGCGCCCGATCGAGGCCGTGACGGCCCGCACGGCGCGCCGGAACACCTCGCGCCCGTCCATGCGCAGGAAGTGCGCACGGGCGGCGACCGACTCCGCGGACGCCGGTCGCGAGCTGCCTCCGGCGGGCACGACCAGCAGGTCGACCCCGGCCGGGTCGCCGACGAGGTCGCTGGCGACCAGTCCGGCCAGCCCGGCAGGGCCCGTGCGATCGACGGAGGTGGACGGGGCGACGGGCACCGCGGGCGCGAGCCCGGCGGCGCCGGGTGTGCGGCCGCTGGTGAGGACGAGCGCCCCCGCGCCATCGCCGAACAGCACCGCCGTGCCGCGGTCCTGCGGGTCGATGATCGTCGACATCGTGTCGGACCCGACGACGAGGGCCGTGCGGGCGACGCCCGCGGAGACCAGCCCCGATGCGGTCGTCAGCGCGTAGACGAAGCCGGCACACGCGGCGTTGACGTCGAAGGCGCCGGCCGTGATGCCGAGTGCGTGGGCGATCTGCGACCCGGTCGACGGCATCGGGTTGTCCGGGGTGCTGGTGGCGACGACGACGACGTCGACGTCGGCGGCGTCGACGCCGGCGTCCGCGAGCGCGTCGCGGGCGGCGGCGAGGCCGATCGTCCCGGTCGTCTCACCGGGGCTCGCCCAACGCCGCTCGCGGATGCCCGACCGCTCGACGATCCACTCGTCGGAGGTGTCGAGGTAGCTGGCCAGGTCGTGGTTGGTGACCCGGCGCCGTGGCACCGCGGTGCCCCACCCGGCGATCTGGACCCCGGCCCGTGCGGGGGTGCCGGCGAGGTCGCCGGAGGCGTCGGCAGGCGCGGGATCGGACGTGTCGGCGTCGTCCGGGGCGGTGTCCGGGGCGGTCAGCAGCTTCACGCGACGACCCGGACCCAGGCGAGGGGTTGGTCGGCGCGCACCCGCTCGCCCGGCATGGCCAGCAGACCCATGAGGAAGCCGGTGTGGGCGCTGGTCACGTTGACGGAACCGTCGGTGATCTGGATCGACCCGACCACCTGGCCGGCGTGCACGATCTCCCCCTCGGCCGTGACGACCTCCGGCGGAGCAGCCTGGAAGACCCCGGCTGTGGGGGCGGCGATGAGACGCTCGGGCACGTGCACCTCCTCGGCGCAGATGGTGGAGATGTCGAAGACGTCGGAACCAGCGGACAGGTCGTGCGGGCCGACAGGCCCCGCGGCGACGCTGGCCAGGGTGGGCACCAGGTGGATCGGGGTGCGTCCCGGCTGCGTGCGGTGGCCGTTGCGGCCGGGATCGATCTCGAGGGCACTCATCGGTTGGCTCCGGTGGGGGCGAGGGCCTCGGCGACGGCGTCGAGGTCGGCGGGGGTGGACAGGTTGCGGACGGAGATCTCGGGCACGGCGCGCTTGGCGATGCCTGCCAGGACGCGGCCGGGGCCGATCTCCACGAAGGTGGACGCCCCGAGGTCGGCGAGGGTGCGCTGGGACTCTCGCCAGCGCACGGGCTCGACGAGGTGGCGGGCGAGCCGCTCCGGCCAGCCGGCCGGGTCGGTGTGGGCCGCGGCGTCGGTGTTGGCGACGACGGGAGCGGCGGGGGCGAGGAACGTGAGGGTGTCGAGCAGGGGACGGAGGTCGTCGGCGGCGTCCGACAGCAGCGGGGTGTGGAAGGCGTGGCCGACGTCGAGCGGCATGACCCGCCGCACCCCGGCCTCCTTGGCCCGGGTCGTCGCGGCCTCGAGCCCTTCGGGCGTGCCCGCGATGACGATCTGGCCGGGGGCGTTGTCGTTGGCGACCCACACGTCGGTGCCGCCCCCGCACACGGTCGCGGCCACGTCGAGGTCGGTGCCGACGAGCGCGGCCATGCGGCCCGGCCGGGTGTTGGCCGAGATCTGGCTGAGGTCGGCCCGCCGGGCGGCGAGCCGGTAGCCGTCGTCGTCGGCGATCGACCCGGCGGCGATGAGGGCCGAGATCTGGCCGAGCGAGTGCCCGGCGAAGGCGACCGGCGCCTCGTCGACCGTGTCGGTGAGGGCCCGCCACGCGACGAGCGAGGCGAGGAGCACGGCGAGCTGGCTGGCGCCGGTCGTGGACAGCTCGGCGGCGTCAGCGTCGAGGAGGAGCCGACCGAGTGGACGGTCCGTCGCCGTTTCGGCATCCACGACCACCTGCCACGCGGCATGATCTGCCCAGGGCCTGCCAGCGCCTGGGATGGCAGCGCCCTGACCAGGGAAGATCGCAGCGTACGACACGGATGAAGCCTCCAGCGGGTACCACAGGGGAAGGGGAACGGAGAGATCTGACCCGCCTGGGACACGATCGTTACACGGTTTCGTGGAATGCTTCTAGAGATGTGGCGAATTTAACGAGACAAGTGGTCCGAGGATGACAGAGCGTGAACGCAGTGGTCGTCCGGCCCTGCGACGCACATGGGGACGGCCACGGGCTCCGTGGCGAGGCGGCCGGAAGCCGTGCGGGCCCGGAACGGGCCCGGGAGGGGAAGCGCTGGATGAGTGACGATCGAGGACGTGCAGGTGTCCGACGCGGCTGACGCGCGCGACGCCCGCGTGCCGCCGAACGGTGCGGGCGACGAGGGTGCGCCCGTGGACGGCGAGGCCGCATCGGCCGGCGACGGCGCACCCGGGCGGTCCCGCTACCGGGCCGCGGAGCTGGCCGACGAGGTGGGCATCAGCATCCAGTTGCTGCGGTCCTACCAGTCCAAGGGCCTGCTCCCGCCGCCCCGGCACGAGGGTCGGGTCGCGTGGTACGGGCCGCACCACCGTGAGCGCCTGCTGCACATCCGCCACCTGAAGGACCGGGGCTTCTCGCTGCGGATGATCGCCGAGACCCTGGAGGAGGGCGCCGAGTCGCCGCTCGCCCTCGTCGAGGAGCGCGAGGTCCTGCGCCTGGCGGAGGTGGCCGAGCGCAGCGGCGTGCCGGTGGAGGTGCTGCGTGCGCTCGAGGCCTCCGGCCTGCTGCGGCCCCATCACCTCGAGGACGGCGACCGCTACAGCGACGCGGACGTCCGCTTCGTGCGCAACGTGCTGACGTTGCTCGGCGTCGGCCTCTCGCTCGACGACCTGATGCGCATCGCCCGCAAGCAGCTGGACACCTCCGACGCGCTCGGCCGCGACGTGATGGACGCGTGGTCGCAGCTCGTCGGCACCCGCCTGCGTCGCCCCCGCCGGGACGGCGACGACGACCGAGGGCCGTCCGCCCACCAGCGCGAGCACGCCGAGCGGGTGGCGGCCTCGATCCGGGCGCTGGCCGCCATCGTCGGCCAGCTCGTCGCCTACCGGGTCGAGCGCGCCGTCCTCGACGCGGCCCGGCTCGAGATCGACGCCGAGGGCTCCGACGCCGAGCGCACCGCCCTGGCCCGCATCCTCGGCGCCCCGTTCGACAACCCCTGACAGGGCGACTGCGTCCGGGACTGCGGTCTGCCGGTCGGCGGGGCGGCCGTGCGACCATCGAGGGGTGACATCCTCCCCGCCCGTCCCTCGACCGTTCGATCCCGCTCGGCTCGACGGCGTCCTGGCGGCGCAGACGCCGACGGTGGCGCTCGACGATCCGGCGACAGGGTGCACCATCTGGCTCAAGCTGGAGTACCAGCTCCCGAGCGGGTCGACGAAGGACCGGCTGGCCGCCCACGTCCTCCACGGGGCCGTGTCCGACGGGCGGGTGCACGCCGGCACGACGGTCGTGGAGGCGTCGAGCGGGTCGACGTCGATCGCCTTCGCCATGGCCTGCGCGGCGCTGGGCGTGCGCTTCCTGGCCGTGCTGCCCCGCGGGGTGTCGAACGAGCGGATGATGATCATCCGCCGCTACGGCGGCGACGTCAGCCTCGTCCCGGCGGAGCAGGGCATGCCGGGCGCCATCGCCGAGACCGAGCGCCTGGCGGCCGCCGACCCCGATGTGTTCCTGCCCCGGCAGTTCACCAACCCGGAGAACGCGGTCGCCCATGAACGCCGTACTGGCCCCGAGCTGGTGGCGGCGGTCGAGGCGGCGGGCGTCGCGCTCGACGGGTTCGTCGCCTCTGTGGGCACGGCGGGCACGCTGATGGGAGTCGGCCGGGTGGTGCGGCGAGCGAACCCCACGGCGGTGGTCGCCCGGGTTGTGGTCGCGGGCGAGTCCGCCGACGCCGAGCAGGGCGGGCCGGCCTGCCTGGGCATCCCCGGCGTGGTCGACTGCCTGTCCGGCCTGCTCGACGAGGACGAGCTTGGCGGCCACCCACCGCTCGCCGTCCCACGCGAGGAGGCGATGGACGCGGCCCGCGAGCTGGCCCGCCGCGGGTTCCCGGTCGGGCCGTCGAGCGGCCTCAACCTGGCCGGCGCCCGCCGCCTGGCCCGTGAGCTCGGCCCCGGCCACCACGTCGCCACGGTGGCCTGCGACCGGATGGAGCGCTACTTCTCCACAGACCTCTTCGACGACCTGCGCACCGACAGCTGACCTGGCACGCCCGACCGCCGTCGCCGGCATCTGGCGTCCCTCAGCAGCACATGGCCACTTGAGGGACGCCAGATGCTCGGGCCGCCGGGTGATCGGTGGCACTGGCGTCCGTCAGCAGCACAGGACCTGATGACAGACGCCAGATCGACCAGGGCATGCCACGTCGGCCCGCCCGACGGCCGCTTGCCCGACGGCCGCTGGCGTCACCCCCGCCGTTCGCCAAGGCAGCTCATGGCTACCTCCGAGCCGAAGCAGAACGAGTCGGCGCCCGGCGGCTGCACCAGCTGCACCGTCCAATCCCCCACGACGGTGGTCTCGGCCGCCAACTCGCCGGCCTCCGGCGCGGGGGTGGTCGGGTCGCTGTCGTCGAAGATCCGTGGCACCTCGCCCAGTGAGGCGATCGCGACATTCCACGAACCGTCGATGGTCCATTGCGATGTGGCGGTTGCCGACCCATCGCCCCACTCGCTGCCTCCCATCGTGGACGTCTCGCACTCCGCGCCGGGCCGAGCCGGCTGGCGTAGGCACAGACGGACCAAGCCGCTCTCGGCGTGGATGTCGATGGCGCCGATCGTGGTGCCTGCCGTGGCGACGACTGGCAGGGACTCGATCCTGCTCTCGGCGCCGTCCCGCAGGGCCGCGAGCTCGTCCGTCGAGGCGGCGGTCGTCGACGTCGCGATTCGCTCGAGGTCGTCGCGTGTCAGCGACGTCTCGGCACCCTCGGGTGCGACCTGGACCGAGCGGCCGTCGGCCCAGTGGACGCTGAGCTCGTGCCTGTCGTCGCGATAGCTGACGAGGGGCCCGGTGCCGTCGCCGGTCCCCTTCAGGTACCACGTCTCCAGGTAGCCGGCCGAGATCGCGCTGCTCGTCGAGGTGAAGACCCGGAGAACGTTGTGGCTTCCTGTGCCCCCGGATGCGGCGGGGACGCCTTCGCTGTACAGCAGGTCGGCGCCACGCGTGACCGTCGACCGGCTCGTGGCCTCGGCACGGAGGGGCCAGGCCTCATCCGCGGGCGGGGCGAAGCCGTCGAGGGGATCGTCGGTGCGCCACTCCAGCGTGTCGAGGACGGCGATCGCCTCCTCCCGGTTGACGCCCCGGTAGAGGGCGGAGATCGGGACGCCGCGCTCGTCCCAGGTGACGGCGTCGCCGAGCTCCTCCTCGGCGGCGCCCCACCCGGTGCCGGCCGCGCCCGTCGTGCCACGGACGGCGACATCCTCGACCGTGCCGGGATCGATGGAGTAGCGGTGCGACGTGATGTACAGGGCTCGGCCACCCACGGGGTCGCCGAAGAGCTGCGGGATCGTGGCGGGATCGGAGCCGTCCGGCGGCTCGGACGTCGAGGTGTCGATGCCCCACAGCTCCATGCCCTCGGGGAGCCAGGCGGGGACGAGCCAGCCGTCGGGCGGGTCGCCGAGCTGGACCGGGCGCACGGCGACGTCGGCCTCCTCGGTGCCGTCGCCGTTCCGCACGACGAGGACGCCCGCGAGCGTCATCGTCACCACGAGGCAGGCCGCGGCCGCCACCAGCACCCGTCGCCGGCCTCGGCCCGATCGCGACCCGCGGGTGGTGGGTAGGGCGGCGAGGTCCAGATCGTCGGACCCGCCGCGATCGTTGAACCCGTCGCGATGCTCGGACCCGTCCAGATCCTGGGACCCGTCGGGAGCCGGGACCGGCAGGCCGCCGTTGTCGTCGATGCGGCGGCGCGCGCCGCGCCGACCCCCGGTCGTCGTCGCCCGGTGCGGACCGAACCGGTCCGGGTCGAACCGGTCCGGGTCGAACCGGGCGACCGTCGCCGCGGTGCCCGGGTCGGTCGCTTGGGCCGCCTTGGCCTCCAGCGTCCGTTCGAGGATGGCGGTGAGTCGCGCGGTTCTCATCGGGTCAGCTCCTTCTTCAGGTCCTTCAGGGCGCGATGGGTGCGGCTGCGGACGGTCGCCACGGGGCAACCCAGCAGCTCGGCGATCTCCCTGTGGCGGAGGCGCTCGTAGTACCGCAGCACCACGACCGTCCGTCGTTCGGGGTCGAGGCGTTGCAGCACCTCCCACGTCTCGTCGATCTCGGGGATGCTCGTCGGGCGGTCGACGCCGATGCGCTGGACCACCCGCAGCTCCGTCCGCCGGCGCCGCTGCGTCGACACGGCCAGCCGCACCACGACCGTGCGCAGGAAGCCCGACGGGTTCTCGACCTCGTCGAACCGCTCGAACAGACGCAGGAACGCGTCGTGGGCCAGCTCCTCGGCGACGGCCTGGGAGCCGACCAGCAGCGCGGCCAAGCGCACGACCGCCGATCGTTCGGCTCGGTACACGTCGTCGAACGCCGAACGCCCGGGTCCACCCACGTGCTCAGGCGTCGCCACGACCACCTCACCCCTCGTCGTCATGCCCCAGTGACGAACACCTCGGCGAAAACGTGCCCACACGGCACCCCGTCGGCCGGGCGTCGCCCCGTTCTCGTTGCACGGAGGGTGCAAGCTTGGCAGCCTGTGGCACCGGTCACCCGGCCCAACGCGGGTCACGACGAGGAGATGCCGCCACGATGGACGACACCGCCACACAGGTCGAGACGCCGGCAGGCCCACTCGCCATCGCGGGCCGGGTCGCACCCGGGTTCGAGGGAGTCCTCGACGCCTTCGCCACCAACTTCGCCGAGCACGGTGAGGTCGGCGCCGGGTTCTCGCTGGTGCACGACGGACGCACCGTCGTCGACCTCTGGGGCGGCATCGCAGACGCCGCCAGCGGCGCGGCCTACACCACCGACACGCTCCAGCTCATCTTCTCGTCGACGAAGGGCGCCACCGCCCTGTGCGCCAACCTGCTGGCGCAGCGGGGCGAGCTCGACGTCGATGCTCCCGTGTCCACCTACTGGCCCGAGTTCGCCGAGGCCGGCAAGGGTGACATCCCGGTCCGCTGGCTGCTGTGCCACAAGGCGGGGCTGCCGTTCATCGACGCCCCGCTCGGGGTCGAGCAGCTGCTGGACTGGCCCACAGCCACGAAGGCTCTCGCCGCCATGACGCCGCAGTGGGAGCCGGGCTCGGTCCACGGCTATCACGCCGTCACCTACGGCTGGTTGGTCGGCGAGGTCGTACGGCGCATCACCGGCAAGAGCCTCGGCCGCTTCTTCGCGGACGAGGTCGCGGGCCCGCTGGGTCTCGAGTTCTGGATCGGGCTGCCGGACGACCAGCAGGCCCGCGTCGCCCCTCTCACCAACCGGGGTCTTCGGCGCGACCAGGGGCGCGAGGCGGCCCTGGCCACCGCGGCCCAGGACGCGGCGCCGGGGCTCGAGGCCGAACGGCCCGACCCGGACGAGGTGGGCACGGCCGACGCGCTCGTCGACGCGGTCGCCAAGGCGGAGGCCGCAGGTGCGGACACCGGCGGCATGGTGGAGATGGTCGAGCAGTTGCTCGGCCCGGACTCGCTGCTCATCAAAGCGCTCGGCGGCTCGACGGATCTGCCCTTCGTCAGCGACGGCGTCTTCAACCGGCACGACGTGCGGGCGGCCGAGCTGCCCGCGGCGAACGGGGTCGCCAACGCCCGCAGCCTCGCCCGGATGTACGCCGCCACCATCGGGACGGTCGAGGGGTCCGACGCGGCCCCGCTGCTCACGCCCGGCCAGATCGCCGCTGCATCCGAGACCCAGACCAGCGGGGCCGACCAGGTGCTGTTCATGGAGACGACCTTCGGGCTCGGCTTCATGACGTCGTCGACGTTCTCGCCGTACGGGTCCGCCCGGTCGTTCGGGCACGCGGGCGCGGGCGGGTCGGTCGGCTTCGCCGATCCGGAGAACGGGCTCGGCTTCGGCTACGTGATGAACCGCATGATGACCAATCTGTCGGGCGACCCGCGCAGCCGCGGCCTGGTGGCCGCCGTGTACGACGCCATCGGTGTCGACCCGGCGTTCGCCTGATCGGCCGAGCCGGGGGCCGGTCGCTCGCGTCGGGGCCGTCGGGGGCGCCGAGCACCCGGCGGGAGGCGATCGAGCGCCATTACGCTCGCCCCGGTGAGCGCTGCGGACGAGCAGGTCGAGGTGGTCGACGAGGAGGGGAGCGTCGTGCGGGTGGTCACCCGCGCCGAGATGCGGGACCACAACCTGCGCCACCGCACGGTCGCGGTCGTCGTGCTCACCGGCGCTGGCGAGGTCGTGAGCCACCGCCGGGCCGATTGGAAGGACGTGTGGCCCGGCCGCTGGGACGTCTGCTTCGGCGGGGTCACCGGTGTCGGCGAGAGCTGGGTGACGGCCGCCTGCCGCGAGCTGGCGGAGGAGGCGGGCATCGAGGTCGAGCCCGGTGATCTGCGAGAGGTGGGCGAGGGCAGCTACACGGATGCCGACGTGTCGGCCTTCTCCCGGGTGTTCGTGACGTCGCACGACGGCCCGTTCCGCCCGGCGGACGGCGAGGTCGCCGAGCTGGTCCTCGTCCCGCTCGCCGACCTCGACCGGTGGCTGGAGGGGCGGCTGCTGTGCGGTGACTCCGGCGCGGTCGTCGTCCCCCTGCTGCGGCGCCTGGCCCGGGGGGATGTCCCCGCCTCCTCGGGGTGAGCCGGGGGCTGACCCCGATGGCCTGGTCACAGCTCCGTCGTACCGTCATCCGTGTCATACCGGAAGGGCGCCGAGACGGGCCGACCGGGTCGACGACGAAAGTCGCACAGTGCGTTCGGCGGGAACCGGCGGCGCTGTGGGGGGAGCGGGCCCCCGACCTGGATCGGGCGGACTCGGTCCCGGCGGCTCGGCGTTCTTCCGGTTGACCTCCCCCTCGGAGCCGGCGGGATGCGGCTCGTTGGCGCCACCACGCCGTAACCTGGTCGGTCGCATGTCCTCCGTCGCCGAGCTTGCCGCGCACCGACGAACCTTCGCCATCATCAGCCACCCCGATGCGGGCAAGACCACCCTCACCGAGAAGTTCCTGCTGTACGGCGGGGCGGTGCAGGAGGCCGGTCAGGTCAAGGCCCGGGGGGAGCGGCGTCGCGCCCGGTCCGACTGGATGGAGCTCGAGCAGAAGCGCGGCATCTCGGTCACCTCGGCGGTGCTGCAGTTCCCCTACCGCGACGACGTGCTCAACCTGCTCGACACCCCCGGCCACCGCGACTTCTCCGAGGACACCTACCGGGTGCTCGCCGCCGTCGACGCCGCGGTGATGGTGCTCGACGCGGCCAAGGGCATCGAGGCACAGACCCTCAAGCTGTTCGAGGTGTGCCGGGCTCGCAACGTGCCGCTGCTCACCTTCGTCAACAAGTGGGACCGTCCCGGCCGTGACGGCCTCGAGCTGCTCGACGAGATCGAGAAGCGGCTCGACCTCCATCCTGTGCCGGTCACCTGGCCGGTCGGCTATGCGGGCGACTTCCGAGGGCTGATCGACCGGCGCACCGGGCAGTTCGTGCGCTTCGGCCGTACCGCCCACGGCTCCGCCGAGGCCACCGAGGAGGTCGTCGACACCGAGCGCGCCGCGGCCGAGGAGGGCGACGCCTGGCAGACCGCGGTCGAGGAGGCGTCCCTGCTCGACGAGCTGGCCGGCTCGGTCGACCTCGACCTGTTCCTGGCGGGTGAGCAGTCGCCGGTGTTCGTGGGCTCGGCCATCACCAACTTCGGGGTGGGGCTGCTCCTCGACGGCATCGTCGACCTCGCGCCGGCGCCGGCGCCACGGCTCGACGTCGACGGCGCGGCCCGCAAGCTCGACGACCCGTTCTCCGGTCAGGTCTTCAAGGTGCAGGCCAACATGGACAAGATGCACCGCGACCGGGTCGCGTACGTGCGCGTGTGCTCCGGCCGGTTCGAGCGGGGCATGGTCGTGACCCACCAGCCGACCCGCAAGCCGTTCGCCACCAAGTACGCCCACTCGGTGTTCGGGCAGGAGCGCGAGACGCTCGACGAGGCGTTCCCCGGCGACATCATCGCCCTCGTCAACGCCACCGACGTGCGGGTGGGCGACACCCTGTACGTCGATGCACCGGTCGAGTTCCCGCGGCTGCCCGAGTTCGCCCCGGAGCACTTCGTCACGGCCCGGGCCCGCGACACCGGCCGGTTCAAGCAGTTCCGCAAGGGCATCGCCCAGCTCGACGAGGAGGGCGT
>CAYUXB010000054.1:5569-17292 GCA_964448525.1 uncultured Acidimicrobiaceae bacterium | reverse complement strand
CCTGCATCACCGCGGTCTCGTTCGGCTCGGCGTGGTCGTGGCCGAGCACGTGGAGCACGCCGTGCACGACGAGCAGCGCGAGCTCGTCCTCGTAGCTGCCCGCGTGGGTCGGCGCTTGGCGCTGGGCGACCGCCGGGCACACCACGACGTCGCCGAGGAGGAGCGGCAGGTCACCAGGGTCGGGATCGTCGCGATCCGGGCCGGCCGTCCCGGCATCGGGCCAGCGCCCCGCCACCCCCGGGTCGTCGATGGGAAAGGCGAGGACGTCGGTGGGGCCCTCGGCGTCCATGAAGCGCTTGTTGAGCTCGGCGATGGCGACCTCGTCGACGAACAGCAACGAGAGCTCGGCCTCGCCGCGCACGCCCTCGGCGAGGAGCACCTCGCGGGCGAGCGTCGTCCAGCGGTCGACCTCGACGTCGAGGACGGTCTGCTCGTCGGCGCCGAACACCTGGACCTCGCCCTCGGGACCGTGCCGCAGCGGCTTCGGAGCCGGCCGCTGCACCTCGGCATCGTCGCCCGGGTGGGCGGCGCCCGGTGGTGGTGTGTCGGGCGGGTGGCTCACGTCGACTCGCGGGTCGCCCGGCTGCCGTCACCCGGCCCCGACCGGCCGTTGCCGCTGTCGGCTCGCTCGTAGGCGTCGACGATGTCCTGCACGATTCGGTGGCGGACGACGTCCTTCGAACCCAGGTGGACGAAGGAGAGCCCGTCGATGCCGTCGAGGGTGCGTTCGAGCGTCTTCATGCCGCTGCGACCTGTCGGCAGATCGACCTGGGTCATGTCGGCCGTGACGACAGCTCGGGACCCGAACCCGATGCGCGTGAGGAACATCTTCATCTGCTCGGGCGTGGCGTTCTGCGCCTCGTCGAGGATGATGAAGCTCTGGTTCAGCGTGCGGCCCCGCATGAAGGCCAACGGCGCCACCTCCACCGTGCCCCGTTCGAGCAGGCGCTGGGCGCCTTCGGGCTCGACCATGTCGTACAGGGCGTCGTAGAGCGGACGCAGGTAGGGGTCGATCTTGGCGGCGAGGTCGCCGGGAAGGAAACCCAGGCGCTCGCCGGCCTCGACCGCGGGGCGGGTGAGGATGATGCGCTCGACCTGCTTGGCCTGCAGGGCCTGGACGGCCATGGCGACGGCCAGCCACGACTTGCCGGTGCCTGCGGGCCCGATGCCGAAGGTGATGACGTTCTCGCGGATGGCGTCGACGTAGCGCTTCTGACCGGCCGACTTCGGGCGGATCGTGCGGCCCCGCGCCGAGCGGAGCACCTCGGCCGTCAGCACCTCCGACGGGCGCTCGTCGTGGCGCACCATGTCGATGGTGCGCACCACGCTGGCCGGTTCGAGCCGTTGGCCACGCTCGAGCAGCAGCACGAGCTCCTCGAAGAGGTGGCCCACCTTGTCGGCCTCGTCGCCGAGGATGGCGATCTCGTTGCCTCGCACGTGGATCTCCACTCCGGCGAACGCCGACTCCACCACACGGAGCAACTCGTCGCGCTGACCGAGGAGGTCGGCCATGAGATGGTTGCCGGGGACCGAGATCTTGACCTGCGTTGTAGCCACGAGGCTCCCAGGTTAGGCACATCGCACGACGTTGCGGCACGCCGGTTGTCGTCGCCGGTTCCACCGCTCCGGGCGGGCCGGTGTCCCCGGGTACGTTTGGCCGGTGGACGCGCCACGACGCCTGCCGGATTCCCTGCTCACGCCGGGGTTGACCGACGCCGGGGACGCCGGTCTGGCGGCCAGGCTCGAACGGTGGGCGGCCGACGCCCGGGTCGACGAGGCCGCCCGCTCCCGATCGCGCGAACGGTGGTTGCGGCGCCAGGCCGAGGACGAGACCTCGGTCGCCGGTGTCGCGGCCGACCTGCGGGATGCGGGCACCCCGGTCACCGTCGGGACGTCGTCGGGGCGGCGCCACGCGGGGGTGGTGCGCGCGATCGGTGAGGACTTCCTCGTGGTCGGACCTGCCGCCGGGCACAGCCCCGAGGTGGTCGTGGCGCTCGCCGCGCTCGAGTCCGTGCGCACCCTTCCCGGGGCGCCGGCCGTGGTGGGCGATCGGCCCGCCGAGGCGTCGCTCCGCCTCATCGACGTCCTGGTCGGGCTGGCGGAGGAGCGCGAGGCCGTGCAGGTCGTTGTCCTGTCCGGCGATGTCGCCAGCGGGGTTCTGGCCGCGGTCGGGCAGGACGTGCTCACGGTGCGGTCGACCGGGCGACCGTCCACGGTGGCGTATGTGCCGATCGCGGCGGTGGCGGAAGTCGTCGTCGGCGAGTGGGACTGACGTTTCCTCGCTACGGTCGAGACGGTGCGTGCTCGGCAACTGCTGCGAGTGGTCAGGCTGGTTCTGGCGGCCGTCGTGACCATCACCATGGTGACGCTCACCGCCTGCGGAGAGCGTGGAAGCGGCTCCGACGCAGACGACGCCTCGACAGCGGCGGATGCCACGGCGGGCAACGGGACCACCGTCGACGACACCGGCGACGAGGGTTCGCCCGACGCCGGGGACGAGTCCGACGAGCCGGATGCGGCTCCTGCCTCTCCGTCGTTGACCAGGCCCGACTGGCTCGGCACTCGCGTCCTGGAGGATGGCGCGCCCCCGCCGCCGACCCCACCGGAGCTCGACCCGCGGCGTCTCCCGACCGTCGACCACCTGCCGCCGCCCGCCGACGGCGCCTTCCATGCGACCGTGGTGCCGGTTCCGCCGGACGTGGCCGCCCGCTCGACCTGGCAGGAGGCCTGCCCCGTGACGCTCGACGAGTTGCGCTACGTCACCGTGTCGTTCTGGGGCTTCGACGACCTGCCCCACACCGGTGAGCTGCTGGTGCACCGCGACGTGGCGGATGCCGTGGCGGGCGTGTTCGGCGACCTGTTCGCCGCACGGTTTCCGATCGAGGACATGTACGTCACCCCGCCGGCCGAGCTCGACGCGCCCAACACCGGCGACGGCAACGCCACCGCCGCGTTCGTCTGCCGCCCGACCCGCGGCAGCTCCCGCTGGTCGGAGCACGCCTACGGACGGGCGATCGACATCAACCCGTTCCACAACCCGTACGTGCGCGACGGGAGCCTGATCCCCGGCCTGGCCGCCACCTACCTCGACCGGGCGGACGTGCGGCCCGGGATGCTGGTGCCCGGCGGCGGCGTGATCGAGGCCTTCGCCGGCATCGGCTGGGAGTGGGGCGGCACGTGGTCGAACCCGATCGACTACATGCACGTCAGCGCCAGCGGGCGCTGAGGTGTCAGCGCGGCGACGGCGCGGTCCGCAGGGCCCGTGGGCCCGTCAGGGCTCGCTGGCGATGGGCCCGCGACGGCTCAGCCGACGACGGCTCGTAGGCCGGCGCCGGCGCCGGCTGCGGCGAGGGCGTCGCGGCGGCGGACGACCATGAGGTCGGCGGTGCGGAAGCTGGCCATGCGGGTGCTCCACGAGTCGATCACGTCGCGGCCGTCGCCGCGGCGGAAGAACGTGGTCATCGGGCCTTCTTGCTGGTAGGCGTCGGCGCCGTCGACGGTCTCGACGGCGCCATCGCGCAGGATCACCTCGAACGTCGGCATGCGGTCACCGTACGGCGAGGGCCCTGTGCGGTACGAGAGGGGCAAGCCTGTGAATTGTCGAAGTTGTCCACAGGTCGGGTCCCCGGCGAGGGTCCGGCGCCATGGCATCCTGGCCGACCATGAGCGACCCCCTGTCCTTCGTGTGCCCCCGCTGCGGCGACGAGACGGCGGCCCGTTACTACGGACCGTGCGAGGCGTGCCGTACGACGTTGCGGGCCGAGCTGGCCGGCGACGCCCGGGTCGTCGAGCAGGGCGCCTACGAGCCGAAGATGAACGTGACGCCCAACGCCGTGGCGCTGAAGGACGACTGACCCCACCCGTCGGTGCCGTGACGACGCGGGCGTGTCCGCATCGTCGTCGGAGGGGACGCAGGGCCGTCCCGTGTCGGACCCGTGACGAACGTCAACTGGTTGCGCGATTTCCCGTCGGGTAGAAAGCTCGGGTTCGTACCGGCGTGCAGCCGGGCCGTGAACGCTGGGGGATTCCTGGGTCGAGCTCGATCCGCGGGGTCGGGGAGGAGCGATCGCCGTCCGCTCGTGCCGGTGCGCGTGCATGGGTCTGGTCGGGGAACGCTCCGGCACCGCTGAAGGAACGGAGCCAGTTGGTGGTTCGACGCATCCCGATCCGGGCGAAGGTCGCCGGTGCGTTGGCCGTGCCGTTGATCGCCCTCACGGTCGCGACGGGCATCGGCGTGTCGACCAACGCGCGCCACGCTGACGAGGTCAGCCGGCAGGCCGAGCTCGCCAAGGCCTCCATCGGCCACGCCGGCCTCGTCGGCACCCTCCAGGACGAGCGCAACCTCGCGGTCGTCAACCTGCTCGTCGCTCCCGACTGGCCTGACCTCGACCTGCCCGACGTGGCGTCGACCCGCGCCCTCACCGACGAGGCGACCGTGGAGCTCCGCGACTCGTTGGCCGGCCACAGCGACAGCCTCCGCGACGACTACCGGAGCTCGATGGAGACGTTGTCGGGTCTCGAGGCCGTGCGCGAGCAGGTCGATTCGGGCATCGGCAGCCCCGGGCTCGCGAACCGCGAGCTGGCGCACGAGGTGTTCGCCAGCTACACGACGATGGTGGCGACGCTGTTCGCGTCACACGACCGGTTCGCGCTGGCGGTCGACGACAGCGAGCTGCGCCAGGGCGACCACCTCGTGCACTACGCGTCGCATGCGGTCGACGAGACCGCGCAGCTGGTCGAGCTGCTCCTCTACGTCGGGTTGGGCCCAGGGGGCGTCGACGAGCCGCAGGAGGCCGCCGAGCTCGCCGAGCTGCGCCGCGACGTCGAGAGCCGTCACAGCGCGATCGAGGTCAACGGCGCCGGGCCGTACGAAGAGCCGGTGGACACGCTCCTGTCCGACCCCGGCCTGACAGCCCTCGCCGAGCTCACCAACGACGCCATCGCCGAAGGTGGTCTGGTCGACCCCGTCGCGGTGCTGCTCGCCGCGCCCCTCGGCCGCGACGGGGCCTACATCGCGTTCCAGGACGACGTCGTCGAGCTGCTCGACGACCGAGCCGAAACGCTGGGCGACCGGGCCGATGCCCGCCGCCGGCTGTACGTGGGCGGCGCCGTCGCGCTGCTGGCGGCGGCTCTCCTGGTCGCCTGGTGGGTCAGCCGGTCGATCACGCGGCCCATGCGCGAGCTGAGCGTCAAGGCCCGCGAGGTCGCCACCCACGGCCTCCCGGTCGCGGTGCAGAGCATCCTCGAAGCACCCGCGGGGGAGGACCTGGAGATCCCGGAGTCCGACCCGATCGTCGTGCGCGCCAGCGACGAGGTGGCCGACGTCGCCAGCGCCTTCAACGACGTGCAGAGCGCGGCTCTCGGCCTGGCCGTCGAGCAGGCCGCCCTGCGGCGCAACATCGCCGAGTCGTACGTGAACCTGGGGCGTCGCAACCAGAACCTCCTCAGCCGGCTGGTCGACGCGCTGGGTGAGCTCGGGCGGGACGAGACAGACCCGGCCCGGGTGGCGCAGATGCGCAAGCTCGATCACCTCGCGACGCGGATTCGGCGCAACGCCGAGTCGCTCCTCGTGCTGTCCGGTGCCGAGGAGGCCGGCCGCAGCCAGGCCCCGGTGCCCCTCGACGAGGTCGTCCGTTGCGCTCTCGGCGAGATCGAGAACCACGAGCGGGTGCTCGTACGATCGCTCGACCCCGTGCACGTCCACGGCCGGGCGGCGGCCGACCTGGCGCACCTGCTCGCCGAGCTCATCGAGAACGGCTTGCGCCACTCGCCCCCGCGCGAGCTGGTCGAGGTGAGCGGGCAGAAGGGGGGCCTCGCCCGCGGCTACCGGATCACGATCATCGACCACGGCCTCGGGATGACCCCGGACGACCTCGAACGGGCGAACCAGCGGCTCGCCGGGGCGGAGTCGTTCGCCGTGACCCCGGCCAAGTACCTGGGCCACTACGTCACCGCCGTGCTGGCCGCTCGGCACGACATCGAGGTCTCGCTGCAGGGATCGGTCGTCATCGGCATCGCCGCGGAGGTCGATCTCCCCGCGGCGATCCTGGCCGACGTCGGGACGGCCGGCGCCGTCGCGGGCGCGCCGAACCACGTCGTCGGTGCAGGAGCGCAGGGTTCGCGGACGACGGCGTCGGCGTCGGCGTCGGGCCTCGGGGCGTCCGGTCCAGCCGACCACGTGGGACCGTCCCCGGCCGACGTCCGCGAGGCCGTGGAGCGGCTCCGCACCCTGGGCCGGCCCGCAGCGCCGCCGCCCGCGCTCACGGTCCCCTCGGCGCTCGCCGCCACACCGGTGCCGACCGGGTTCGACGACGACAGGACGCGGCCGGGATGGGCGCGGCCCGTCCCCGCCCTGTCGCCGGGGGAGTCGGCGGGGGGTGCCGGTCCCGGCGACGCTCCTCCGACCGCGGACCGCCATGCCGGGAACGGCGCGGAACCGTCGTCGTCCGAGGAAGCGGCGCCCGGCGCGAGCGACCGCCCCGATGGCCTGCCGGAACGCACCGCGAGCGGCCTCGTGCGCCGGGTGCGCGGCGCGCACGTCCCTCGGGGCGTGGCGGCCGCGCACGCCGCGCGCCCGGCCACCGACACGGTGCCCGCGGTGGGGAATGACGCACCGACGGCGTCGGATGGGCCATCATCGGTACCGGTCGACGGCTCGGGGATCCAGACGTTCCTGACGAACCTGGTCGGTGGGGTGCAACGCAGCCTCGACGAGCAGGACTCCGAGGTCGGCGCGGACGACGAGGTACGGGATGCTCACTGACGAGGCACGCAACTTCAACTGGCTGCTCAGCAGCTTCGTCGAGGAGACGGCGGGCGTCACCGACGCGATCGCCGTCTCGTCGGACGGGATGCTCATCGCCCGCTCGAACACGCTCGACCGGGACGAGAGCGCCACTCTCTGCGCCATCATCTCGGGGTGCGCCAGCCTCGCCGAGGCGGCCAACCGCGCCATGGACGCGGACGGTGTGGAGCGGGTGATCGTCGCCATGGAGCACGGCTTCCTGTTCGTGAGCGTCATCGCGGACGGCAGCTGCTTGGGCGTCGTCGCCACCCGTGACAGCGACGTCGGCTCGGTTGGATACCAGACGACCGAGCTGGTCGGCCGCGTCGGCGTGCTGCTCACACCGGCGCTGCGCGAGGAGCTCAAGCAGCTCGCATCCTCCACCTAGCTCGCATCCTCCACCTGGCGCCAACGGTTGCACACGGCGCCCGCAGCGTTAGCGTTGTGTCGTGGACGGCCCCTCGGTGGCCCAGTTCCCCACGCGCTACTGGCACCACCTCGACGACGGTCGCATGCAGTGCGACGTATGCCCCCGTGCCTGCAAGATGCGGCCCGGCCAGCGAGGCGTCTGCTTCGTGCGGGGCCGGCCCGAGGCCCCCGAGGGTGCAACCACCGCGCCCGACGACGGGGTGGTGCTGCTGACCTACGGGCGGTCGTCGGGCTACTGCGTCGATCCGGTCGAGAAGAAGCCACTCGATCACTTCCTGCCCGGCTCGTCGGTCCTCTCGTTCGGCACCGCGGGGTGCAACCTCGCCTGCCGCTTCTGCCAGAACTGGGACATCTCCAAGTCCAAGCAGATGGACACGCTGGCCGACGCCGCCATGCCCGAGGGCATCGCCCGGGCTGCCCAGCGGCTGGGTTGCCGCAGCGTCGCCTTCACCTACAACGACCCCACGATCTTCCTCGAGTACGCGGCCGACGTGGCCGACGCCTGCCGCGACGTCGGCGTCTCGGCGATCGCGGTCACCGCCGGCTACATCTGTCCCGAGCCCCGCCGCGACCTGTATGCCCATCTCGACGCCGTGAACGTCGACCTCAAGGGGTTCACCGAGGAGTTCTACCGCCACGTCTGCGGCGGCCGTCTCGCCCCTGTGCTCGACACGCTCGAGTACCTGCACCACGAGACCGACGTGTGGTTCGAGATCACGACGCTGCTCATCCCGGGAGGCAACGACAGTGACGCCGAGCTCGACGAGCTGACGGGATGGGTGGCCGAGCACCTCGGGCCGGACGTGCCCCTCCACTTCACCGCGTTCCACCCCGACTTCAAGATGACCGACGTGCCGCCGACCCCGCCGGAGACCCTGACCCGCGCCCGCGGGTGGGGCCTGCGCAACGGTCTGCGGTACGTGTACACGGGCAACGTCCACGACACGACCGGGTCGAGCACCTGGTGCCCGGGCTGCGGCGCACTGCTGGTCGAGCGGGACTGGTATCGGCTCGGCGCCTGGCACCTGACCGACGACGGGCGCTGCCGCACCTGCGACCACCAGGTCCCCGGACGGTTCGACGGTCCGCCGGGGACGTGGGGCCAGCGGCGGATGCCCGTCCGACTGGCGGTCGAGTCGACGTGACGCACGGGAAGACCGAGCCCGCATCGGGCGGCTCGTCGCCGACCCGCACGGCACCGGCCCTGGGGTCGACGGGGACCCGGGTGGCTCGGTCGACGGGGACCATCCTCCCGGTCCGGAACCGGCCGTCCCGAGCGCCACGGTCCCTCCACCCGGCCGGGATCCAGGTGGCCCGGCCGACGCGGGCGTTGCTCGCGGTCCGGAGCCAGGTGGCCCGGTGAGCGCCTCGTCCGTCGCGGGGACCCCCGACTGGGTGCGCGAGCCGGCCGTCGCCGGCCTGTTCTACCCGGACGACGCCGACGCCCTCGCCGCGACCGTCGTCGGCCACCTGGACGGAGACGCGGCAACCGTCGGCGCCGTCGGCTCGACGCCCCCACGGGCCCTGATCGCCCCCCACGCCGGGTACCGCTACTCCGGGCCTGCCGCGGGCGCGGCCTACCGCACGCTGGCCGGACGCGAGGGGACCGTCGATCGCGTGGTGCTGGTGGGCCCGGCGCACCGGGTGGCGGTCGAGGGCAACGGCGTGGGCGTGAGCACGGCCCGGGCGTGGCGGACCCCGATCGGCGACGTCCCCGTCGACGTGGACGTGACCCAGGCCCTGCTGGCCGAGGGCCTCGTCGTGGCGGCCGACGCCGCTCACGCCCCCGAGCACAGCATCGAGGTGCACCTGCCCTTCCTCCTCGAGGTCCTCGGTCCGGTGCCGGTCGTGCCGCTGGTCGTCGGGGCCGGTTCGCCGCGGGCGGTGGCCGCCGCGCTCGAGGCGACGTGGCTCGACGACTCCACGCTGGTCGTCGTCTCGTCCGACCTCAGCCACTACCTTCCCGACAACGAGGCTCGCGCCCGCGACGACCGCACCCGCCGCGCGATCATCGAGGGCCGCGCCGACGACATCGGCCCCCGCGACGCCTGCGGCTGCGTCCCGATCGCCGGGCTGGTGCTGGCGGCCCCCACCCGCGGCATCGTGCCGCGTACCGTGGCGATGGCCACCTCGGCCGAGGCGTCCGGCGACACAGGACGGGTGGTGGGCTACGGCAGCTTCGCGTTCGCGTCACCGGCCCCTCTCACCGATGTCGAGCAGGGCTGGCTGCTCGCCCGGGCGCGCGCCGCGGTCGCCTACGAGCTGGCCGGGTCAGGCCCCGACCCGCTCGCCGACGGTGAGATCGCGGAGCGGCTCCGTGTGCCCGGCGCGTCCTTCGTCACCATCGAGGTCGCCGGTGCGCTCGCCGGGTGCATCGGGTCGCTGGAGCCCACCCGGCCGCTCTGGCAGGACGTTGCCCGCAACGCCCGCGGCGCGGCGTTCGCCGACCCCCGCTTCGACCCGCTGACCGAGGCCGACCTCGATGCCGCGGTCTTCGGGGTGTCGGTGCTGTCGCCGCTCGCACGCCTGCCAGCGGGGCGCGAGGAGATGACCGCGGCCATCCGCCCCGGCGTGGACGGCGTCCTGATCGAGGCGGGCGAGCACCGGGCGACCTTCTTGCCGTCGGTGTGGGAGAAGCTCCCGCACGCCGACCGGTTCGTCGCTGCACTGGCCGACAAGGCCGGCCTGCCGGGGGACACCTGGCCCGCAGGGATGCAGGCCTGGCGCTACACCGCCGACAGCTTCTCGGAGTGACCGTCGTCGATCGCGGGTGACGTCGTGAGCTGCGCAGCAACCCCGGGTGGGGCACCGTCGATCTGGCGGCCGCAACCCGAGCTCCCCGAACCGGCTGCCTACCCGTCCGTGCCGGCTGCCGGGCCCCGGCCCGAGGGCGAGGGCGACCCGGCGACCGATCGCGCCCACGCGTAGTCGGCCTTGCCGGCGGGGGAGCGGACCACCTGGTCGACCCAGAGGAACGCCTTGGGCACCTTGTAGCCCGCGAGCGAGAGTCGGCAGTGGGTCCGCAACGCCTCGTCGGTGGGTCGTTGCGCCCCGGGACGAGCGGAGAGCACCGCGATGATCTCGCTGCCCCAGCGCTCGCTCGGCCGGCCGGCCACCACGGCGTCGCTCACCGCCGGGTGGGCGGTGAGCGCCTGCTCGACCTCCTCGGCGAAGACCTTCTCGCCGCCCGTGTTGATCGTCACCGAGTCGCGGCCGAGGAGATCGATGGTGCCGTCCGCGATCAGCCGCACGCGGTCGCCGGCGACTGCGTAGCGCACGCCATCGATCACCGGGAAGGTCGCCGCGGTCTTGATGGGGTCGCCCAGGTAGCCGAGCGGCACGCGGGCGGCCTGGGCCAGCCAACCGATCTCGTCGTCGCCGGGGGCGAGGCGGCGTGTCCGGTCGGCGGACAGCACCACCGCCGACCGTTCGGGCGTGAACGCGGCCGACTCGTGGCCCGACACGGCCTGGCGGCCGGTCTCGGACGAGCCGAGCACGTCGACGATGCGCAGGCCCGGGACGTGCTCGACCAGCCGCCGCTTCACCGGGGTCGACAGGATCGCGCCGCCGGACAGAAGGAACCGCAGGTGGGACAGGTCGTAGTCGGCGCCGTGGCCATCGAGCTCGTCGAGCAGCGGCCGGGCGAACGGGTCGCCGACGATCTGCAGGGCGGTCACCCGCTCACGGGCGCAAGTGCCGAGGATGTCGGCCGGATCGAGGCGCGTCGGGTCACCCTGCACGATGACGGTGCCGCCGGAGATCCACGCCGAGATGGCGTTCCAGTGGGCGGCGCCGTGCATGAACGGCGCGGACGGCAGCGTGCGCAGGCCGGCCCGGCCACGGGCGGCGTCGACGATCTGGTCGGTCGTGCTCCTCACACCCAGGGCGGTGGCGAGGAAGTCCCCCTGGCGCCACAGCGTGCCCTTCGGCATGCCGGTGGTGCCGCCGGTGTAGAGGATGTAGCGGTCGTCCGGCGACAGGCCCTCCGGCGGGCGCGGGGTGGCTGCAGCCAGGGCGTCGTCGTACCAGCGGGCGCCCGGCAGCAGCGGGGTTCCGGTGCCGTCGTCGACCTGCAGCAGCAGGCGCACCGTGGTCAGGTCGGGCAGGACCTCGCTGAGGGTCGGTGCGAACGCGCTGTGGAACACGACGGCGGCGGCCGCGCTGTCGCCCAGCACATAGGCGAGCTCGGTGGCCACGTAGCGATAGTTGATGTTGATGCCGACAGCCCGCGCCTTCCAGGCGCCGAGCATGCCTTCGAGGTACTCGTGCCCGTTGTGGAGGTAGAGCGCGACGTGATCGTGCGGTGACTGCCAGGGTTCGCCCGCATCGGGGCTGCTCGACGGCGCCCGCAGTCCGATGCCGGCCTCCGCGAGCACGGCGGCGAGGCGCCGGCTGCGGTCGGTGACCTCCGCCCAGGTGCGGCGCACCCCGCCGGCGACCAGGCACTCGCGATCGGGGACGGCGGCGGCGATCGCCTCATGGAGGGCGGCGACGTTGTGGTCGGCGACGT
>CAYUXB010000054.1:0-5469 GCA_964448525.1 uncultured Acidimicrobiaceae bacterium | reverse complement strand
GGGACGGCGGCGGCGATCGCCTCATGGAGGGCGGCGACGTTGTGGTCGGCGACGTCGTGGTCGGCGACGTTGTGGTCGGCGACGTTGTGGTCGGCCGAGGCCTGGTCGGACGTGTGGCCGGCCCGGTCGGAGCGTCGGTCGGTCACGAGTCGCGGCGCTGCAGCAGCAGGCTCTGCACGGCACGCCCCAGGCGACCGTCGTCGTCGAACACCGCGGATTCCGCCATGGCCATGCCTTGTTCGCTCGGCAGGGTGAGGGCGTCGAGACCGATCCACTCGCCGACCGGGGGCCGGGCGAGGTGCAGGGTCAGGTCGGGGTTCAGGAAGATCCACCGGTCGAACGGCAGCACCCACGAGATGCCGTTGCCGAAGTCGGCGGCCGCCGCGGCCCGCTGCACGCCGCTCGGCACCTCGTCGCCGACCACGGGACGCCGCAGCCGGAACCACGCGCGGGCCGGGCCCGGCCGGTCGGCGCCGCCGTCGACGAAGCGCACCTCCATGCCCGTCCGGTGGAACGCGGGGCGGTCCTCCTCGTTGAACCCGAACGGGAGCTCCACACCCTGGGTGGGGCCTGGTTCCAGGACCGCCTGGTAGGCCTCACCGGTCGACAGGTCCGCCCGCCGAACGGCGACCGCGTGCGCCCGTACGACCTCGACCTCGAGGTCGCCGGCGCTCACCGACACGGTGATGCCGAGCACTCGCCGACCTGGCCGGGGAACGGCCACGTCGACGGCCAAGGGCTCGAGCGGCACGGGCCGCATCAGCTCGACCGTCAGCCGGGTGACGCAGAACTCGTCGCCGGCGCGACGCTCGACCGCCCGGGCCACCAGCGCGGCGACGGCGCCACCGTGCTGGTGCCGTGGATCCCACGGTCCACGGGTGTGCTCGGTGGGGAGGAAATCGGCACCGCGAGGTGTGAACAGCGGCTCGTCGGACATCCGTACGAGCCTACTGGCCAGCAGGTTTGGACCGAGAGCGCCGTGACTCCCCGTGCAATCCGGTGGAGCTTCGAGCGTGACGGCGACGCCGCGACCGCCGAACGGACGGGCCGTCGCGGCCTGTCGAGCGGGTCGGTTCCCGAGCGTCGACCAGCCGACGCCGGGCGGGCTGGCGTCAGGACGCCGGGCGGGCTGGCGTCAGGCGGCGGGCTTCTCGGTGACGGTGACCGACCGCATGACGTCGCCCTGGGTGATCCGGCCGGTGACGTCGAGCCCCGAGGTGACGTAACCGAAGAGGTTGTAGGCCTTGTCGAGCTTGCGGGTGCAGTCGTCGATGCAGATGAAGAACTGCGACCCGTTGGTGTCGGGGCCGGAGTTCGCCATCGCCACCGCACCGTGGGTGTACTCGCCCTTCACCGGCTCGTCCGCGAACTTGTAGCCCGGGCCGCCCCGGCCGGACCCCTCGGGATCGCCGCCCTGGATCACGAACGACGGCACGACGCGGTGGAACGTCACGTTGTCGTAGAAGCCGCGGCGAGCGAGCGCGACGAAATTGTTGACCGAGACGGGAGCGAGCTTCGGGTCGAGCTCGAGCACGATGTCGCCCTTGTCGGTCGTGATCGTGACCTCGTAGGTCGCGTTGTCGTCGATCTCGTGGGCGGGGGGAGTTGCCATGGCGCGTACCCTACAGCGATGCCCGGACAACCCCTGGACGCTCGCGAGCGAGCGGATCTGTGCGATCTCTTCGTCGCCCGCGGCCCCGACGCTCCGACGCTGTGTGAGGGGTGGAACACCCTCGACCTGGCGGCCCACCTCGTCATTCGCGAGCACGACCCCCGGTCGGGCCTCGCCATCCTCGGCGGCGGCCGGTTCGCCTCGCTCGAGCACAAGCTCATGGACCGCGCCCGCGCCCGGGGCTACGAAGCCCTGGTCGAGCGCCTCCGCGGCGGCCCGCCGCTCGTGCCGTGGCGGCTACCGGTGCTGCGGCCGCTGCTCAACGAGAACGAGTGGTACGTCCACCACGAGGACGTGCGGCGGGCCAACGGCGAGGGCCCCCGCACCGATCGGCCCGATCTCGACGCGCTCGCGTGGACGACGGTGCGCCGGATGAGCCGCCTCATGCTCCGCAAGGTCGAGGGGGCGGGCGTGGCGCTCGCCGCACCGGGCTTCGGGGAGGTGCCGGCGCGGGGGCCGGGGCCGTCCGCCCGGGTGACCGGCGGCCCGCAGGAGCTGGCGCTGTTCCTCTACGGCCGCCGCGGCGCGGCCCAGGTCGACATCACCGGCCCCGACGAGGCGGTCGCTGCCCTGTCCGCCGCCGACCTCGGCATCTGACCCCCACCCGAGGATTTTCTTCGCGGTTCTGGTCGCTGGAACGACCAGAACCACGGGCGAAATCGCGTGACGCGACTGCATTTCATGGCTATACGATGTTGTCTGGCACACTTCCACCATGGCGATGCTCCAGCAGATCCACGCGCATGCCGAGCGACAGCACGGCCTCCTCTCGTCTGCGCAGGCGCGGGAGGCGGGGATGACTCGGTCTGCCGAGCGCCATGCCGTCGCCGTCGATCGCCTCGAGCGGATCACGCCCCGGGTGCTTCGGGTGCGCGGGGCCCCGCAGACCGACCATCAGCGGGTCCTCGCCGCGGTGCTCGATGCCGCCCCCGATTCGGCTGCCTGCGGCGAGACGGGCACGGCTCTGTGGGGCGTGCGGGGGTTCCGATTGCTGCCCGCCCATGTCGGCAGGCCGTTCGGGCGCACCGGTCGGCGTTCCGAGCTCGGGGTGCTGCACGAGATCGCCGGCCTCGACCGTCGTCACGTGACCACGCTGCACGGCATCCCGATCGTGCGGCCCGAGGTCGTCGTCCTGCAGATGTGCGGTGCCACCTACCCGTACCGGGCCGCGACCGTGCTCGACGACCTCTGGCGCCGCAGGTTGGTGTCCGGCCGCTCGCTCCTCCGCACGCTCGACGAGCTCGCGGCATCGGGGCGCAACGGAGTCCGGGTGATGCGCGAACTGCTGGAGGAGCGCGGCGAGCACTACGTCCCGCCCGCCAGCAACCTCGAGCGCCGCGTCGCCACGATCCTGCAGCGCGAGGGCGAGCCGTCGCTGCGCCCGCAGGTCGACTCCGGTGAAGATCGGTGGGTGGGACGGGTCGACTTCCGCGATCCTCAGCTCCCCCTCGTCGTCGAGGTGCAGAGCGAGACCTACCACTCGTCCCTGGTGGACAGCGAGCACGACGAGCGGCGGCTGGCTGCGTTGCGTGCCGCCGGGTTCACCGTCGTCGAGGTGACCGACGAGCAGGTCTGGTATCGCCCCGCCGAGGTGGTCGAGGCCGTGCGCGCCGCCCGGAACCGCCTGCAGTTCCCCTGACCACGGTCCCGCGCAGACCGATCGCCGCCGACCACCGGCGACCGGCTGGCGACCAACCACCGGCGACCGATGACCGCGGCAGGGGCGCAAATTTCGCCCCTGGTTCTGGTCGCTCCAGCGACCAGAATCGCGTAGAAAATCGTCGGTGGGTCAGTCGGTCGTCAGCGGGTGGGTCGGTTGGTGGGCCGGGTCAGCCGGTGAGGGGGAAGTGGCAGGCCACGAACTGGTCCGGGCCGACCTGACGGATCTCGGGTTCGACCGCGGCGCAGTGCTCCTGCGCCCGCGGGCAACGGGTGCGGAAGCGGCAGCCGCTCGGCGGGTCGACCGGGGAGGGCAGGTCGCCCGTGAGCAGCTCGGCCTCGTCCGGTCGCACCGTCGGGTCGGGCACCGGGATCGAGGCCAGCAGCGCTGCGGTGTACGGATGCGCCGGGTTGGCGTACAGGGCCTCGGGGTCGCCGACCTCGCAGATCTTGCCGAGGTACATCACCGCCACCCGCGTCGACACGTGCTTCACCACGGCCAGGTCGTGGGCGATGAACACCAGCGTGAGGTCGTAGCGGGCCTTGAGCTCGTCGAGCAGGTTGAGGATCTGCGCCTGCACCGACACGTCGAGCGCGGAGACCGGCTCGTCGCAGATGATCAGCTCGGGCTCCATCACGAGGGCGCGGGCGATCGAGATGCGCTGGCACTGGCCACCCGAGAACTGGTGCGGCCGCTTGTCGACTGCGACATCCGGGTCGAGGCCGACGGCGTCGAGCATCTCGCGCACCTTGGCCTTCTGGGAGGCCTTCGTGCCCCGGCCCCAGATGCGGAGGGGCTCGGCCAGGATGTCGCCGACCTTGCGGCGCGGGTTCAGCGACGAGATCGGGTCCTGGAAGATGAGCTGCAGGCGGGTGCGGACGCGTCGCAGCGTCTTGCCCTTCACGCCCGTGAGGTCGTTGCCCTCGAAGCGCACCCGGCCCGACGTCGGCGGCGGCAGCTGGATGATCGCTTTGCCGGTGGTCGACTTGCCGCAGCCGGACTCGCCGACGAGGCCGAGGGTCTCACCCTTGCGGATGTCGAGCGACACACCGGAGACGGCGTGGACCTTCTGGCGCCCGGCCGGGAACTCGACGACCAGGTCCTCGACCCGCAGCATCGTCTCGCTCTCGGGGCGCAGGTGGGCTGTGCCGGTGCCGGCCATCAGTTCGCTCCTGCGGGGTAGGCGGGGGAGTGCGGGGCCGTGGTGCCGCCGTTGCCGCTCGGCCCCGGCATGCCGACCGGGTACCAGCACCGATAGGTGTGTCCCGGCTGGCTCTCCACGAGGGGCGGGGGCTCGATGTGGCACTGGCGCTGGGCGTAGGGGCAGCGCGGCGCGAAGCGACAGCCCGCCGGTGGGTCGACCAGGCTGGGCGGTCGCCCGGGGATGGCCGCCAGCTTCGTGGCGCGTGGCTCGTCGAGCTTGGGGATCGAGCGCAGCAGCGCCTCGGTGTAGGGCATGCGCACGTTCGCGAACAGCAGGTCGGCCGGTGCCTGCTCCACGATCTGGCCGGCGTACATGACCGCGATGTCGTCGGCCCGGCCGGCCACGACGCCCAGGTCGTGGGTGACGAGGATCATGGCCATGTCGCGCTCGCGCTGCTGGGTGGCGAGCAGGTTGAGGATCTGCGCCTGCACGGTCACGTCGAGCGCCGTGGTGGGCTCGTCCGCGAACAGCAGCTTCGGACCGCAGGCGAGGGCGACCGCGATCATGATGCGCTGGCGCATGCCGCCCGACAGCTCGTGCGGGTACTGCTTGAGGCGTCGCTCGGGCTCGGGGATGCCGACCGACCGCAGCAGGGCGGTGGCGTTCAGCTTCGCCGTCTTGCGATCGAGACCGAGGTGGAAGCGCAGGCCCTCGGTGATCTGGTTGCCGATCTTGAGGACCGGGTTGAGCGCGGTCATCGGGTCCTGGAAGACCATGGCCATCTCGGTGCCCCACAGCTCGCGGCGCGCGCCGTGGCCGAGGTCGTCGAGCTGCTTGCCGGCGTAGGTGATCCTGCCCTCGCGGACGACGTTGCGCTTGGGCAGGAGCCCCATGATCGAACGGCTGAGCACCGACTTGCCCGACCCGGACTCGCCCACGATGCCGAGGGTGCGGCCGCGGTCGAGGGTGAGCGACACGCCGTCGACCGCCCGC
>CAYUXB010000053.1:13025-17456 GCA_964448525.1 uncultured Acidimicrobiaceae bacterium | reverse complement strand
AGCAGCAGCGGGTCGCCGTGGCCCGGGCGCTCGCCGGCCACCCGGACATCGTGTTCGCCGACGAGCCCACCGGGAACCTCGACTCGCGCAGCGGCGCCGAGATCCTCGGCTTCCTGCGCCGGGCCGTCGACGAGATGGGCCAGACGATCGTGATGGTCACCCACGACCCGATCGCCGCGGCCACCGCCGACAGCGCCCTGTTCCTGGCCGACGGCCGCATCGTCGACCGCATCGACGGCCCGACCGCCGCGTCGGTCCTCGATCGCATCTCGACCCTCGGAGGATGACCGATGTTGTTCCTGACCATCCGCGAGATGCGCACGCACGTGCGCCGCCTCGCCGGCACCTCGCTCGCCGTGGTGCTCGGCGTGGCCTTCCTGACGGGCACCCTCGTGCTCGGATCCACGTTGCGGGCCAACTTCGACGACCTGTTCGGCGAGGTCAACGCCGGCACCGACGTGGTGGTGCGCAACAGCACCGACCTCGGCATCGACTCGCCGCGCGGGCTCATCGACATCGCCCTCGCCGACGAGGTGAGCGAGGTCGACGGCGTGGCCGCGGCCGAGCCGGTCGTCACCGGCATGGGGCAGTTGCTCGGCGCCGACGGCGAGGCCATCGGCGGCAACGGACCGCCCCAGCTCGCCGGCAGCTGGACGACCAACCCCGACCTCAACCCCTACCGCCTGGCGGAGGGCCGGCCGCCGGAGGGGAACGACGAGGTCGTCGTCAACCGCGGTGCGCTCGAGGCCGGCGACCTGGCGCTCGGCGACACCGCCACCGTGCTCACCCCCGAGCCTGTCGAGGCAACCATCGTCGGGGTGTCCACCTTCGGCGAGGAGGACGGTCTCGGCGCCGTCACCTTCACCGCCTTCACCCTCGACGACGCCATGGCGCACATCGCCAAGTCGACCGACAGGGTGTCGTCCATCGCCGTGCAGGCCGCGGACGGCACCTCGCAGGACGAGCTGGCCGCACGCGTGGGCGAGGCACTGCCCCGCGGCCTCGAAGCGGTGACCGGGTCGGAGGTGACCACCGAGGCCACCGACGAGATCGCCGAGACCTTCCTCGACATGATGCTGATGTTCTTGACGATGTTCGCCGGGATCGCCCTGCTGGTGGCCATGTTCAGCATCCACAACACGTTCTCGGTCGTCGTCGCCCAGCGCACCCGGCAGGCCGCCCTGCTGCGGGCCATCGGAGCCCGGCGCGGCCAGGTGCTGCGCTCGGTCGTGTTCGAGGCGCTGATCGTGGGCCTCGTCGCGTCGGTGGTCGGGCTGCTCGGCGGCATCGGCATGGCCGGGCTGCTGAAGGGCATGTTCGACGCGCTCGGCTTCGCCCTGCCGGCGGGAGGCATGGTCATCGAGACCGGCACGATCGTCGCCGGGCTGGCCGTCGGCGTGTTGGTGACGCTGGTCGCCGGCGCGTCCCCCGCGGTCAAGGCGTCGCGGGTCGCTCCGCTCGCCGCCATCCGTGAGGTGGCGGTCGAGCGCACGAACTCGTCGCTCGCCCGGGTCGTCACCGGCACCGCGGTCGCCGTCATCGGCGTCGGCCTCACCCTGGTCGCCGCGGTCGGCGACGAGGACATGCTCGCCGTCGTCGGGATCGGCGCCGTGCTCACCGTCGTGGGCGCGGTCGTGCTCGGCCCCGTGGTCGCCCGGCCTGCCGCCGCGCTGCTCGGCGCCCCGGCGGCTCGACTGCGGGGCCTGCCCGGGGAGCTCGGCCGCCAGAACGCCATGCGCAACCCCCGCCGCACCGCCGGCACAGCGTCGGCGCTGATGGTCGGCGTCGCCGTCGTCACGCTGTTCACGGTGTTCGCGTCATCGCTGCGGGCCTCTCTCGACGACACGATCGACCGCAGCTTCGGCGGCGACCTGGTGATCAACAACGGCGTGTTCGGCGGTGGTGGGATCAGCCCCGACATGGCGGGCGAGGTCGAAGCGCTCGACGAGGTCGCCCTGGCCGTCGGCGTCGGACAGGGCGCGGCCGAGATCGACGGCAGCACCAAGCAGCTGTCGATCACCGACCCCGCCGAGCTGTCCCGGATCGTCGACCTCGGCGTCAGCGACGGCTCGCTCGACCACGTTGGCGAGGGCGCCCTCGCCGTGTCCGACGCCTCGGCCGAGTCGAACGGCTGGCAGGTGGGCGACGTCGTGCCCCTCACCTTCTCCGACGGGCGCACCGAGGACCTGACCATCCGGGCCACCTACGAGACCGACGACCTGGCCGGCGGCTACCTCGTCCCCCGGTCCGTGTGGGCTCCCCACGCCGTGCAGGACATCGACCAGATGGTGTTCGTGGCCGCCAGCGGGGGCACCTCCGTCGCCGAGGCCAAGGCCGCGGTCACCGATCTGGCCGACCGCTTCGGCGGGCCGAACGTCGAGGACCGCGACGAGTTCTCGGCCAGCATGACCACCGGCGTCGACATGATGCTCGGCGTGGTCTACGCCCTGCTGGCGCTGGCGATCTTCATCGCCCTCATGGGCATCGCCAACACGCTGTCGCTCGCCATCCACGAGCGGACCCGCGAGATCGGGCTGCTGCGGGCCGTCGGGCAGACCCGGCGGCAGGTGCGTTCGACCGTGCGGTGGGAGTCCGTGGTGATCGCCACCTTCGGCGCCGTCGGGGGCATCGCCCTCGGCGTGTTCCTCGGCTGGGCGATGGTGCAGGCCGTCGGCACGGCGTCGGGCGGGCTGGGCACCTTCGCCCTCCCGGCCGGGAACCTGGCCGTCGTGCTGGTGGTCGGCGCGATCGCCGGTGTGCTCGCCGGCCTCCGCCCGGCCCGTCGGGCCGCCCGCCTCGACGTGCTCGCGGCGATCGCGACCGAGTGACCCCGCCCGGGCGTCACCCGACAGGCCACCACGAGCGACAGCACGAGCGACCGGTGGTGGAGTGATCGTCGTCGGGACTGGTCCCCCCGGCGACTCCCCCCGGTGGCCGCGCCCTTCCCCCCGGGCGCGGCCACCGGCGCGCGGTCGCGGGCGTCCGTCGCTCGCGAGGCGATCGGGGCCGCACGCCTCACGACTGCCGAACGTGCCCTATCGCCTCACGATGCCGATTGCGGGGACGACGCGGGCGGCGACGTCGGCGGTTCGCGGCGGAGGGCGACGGCGAGGCGGGCGTCCACTGGGAGATCCGCTCGTCCGGCCAGCACCGCTGCCACCGCCAGGTAGTCCGCCACCACCTCGACGTCGTGCACCCGCAGGATGACGCCCGGCTGCCCCAGCACGTGCCCGACCGCCGCCAGCGTGCCGCCGAGCCGGTCACGGGGTGGGCGCCCCGTGATCGCGCCGATGAAGTCCTTGCGCGAGAGCGCCAGCAGGAGGGGGCGACCGAGCTGGCGCACCCGATCGAGCTCGCGCAGGACCTCGACGGTCTGGGCAGGGGTCTTGGCGAAGTCCGGTCCCGGGTCGAGGATGATCGCCTCCGCCGGGACCCCCGCCTCCGCCGCCGCGTCGAGGCGCTCGTGCAGGAAGGCGACGACGTCCGAGGTGACCCCGCCCGCCTCGGCGTACAGCGCGTCGTCGAGCACCTTGTGCTTGGGCCGGGACCGGGTGTGCATGATGACGAGCCCCGCGCCGGCGCCGGCCACCAGGCCGGCCACCTCGGGATAGAGCAGGCCGCTGATGTCGTTGACGATGGCGGCGCCGGCCTCCAGCACCGCCTCGACCACCGCCGGCCGGTAGGTGTCGACCGAGATGAGGACGTCGGGGGCGGCCGCATGCACCCCGGCGACGACCGGAACGACCCGGGCGATCTCCTCGTCCACCGGCACCTCGGGCACCCCGGTGATGCCCGACTGCCCGCCGATGTCGATGATCGTGGCTCCCTGCGCGACCTGCTCGAGAGCGAGCGCGACCCGCTGCTCGGTGGTGCGGTGCTCGCCCGTGTCGGAGAACGAGTCGGGCGTGGCGTTGACGATGCCCATGAGCGCCGGCTCGGCCAGGTCGACCTCGCGGCCGCGCACGATCAGGGAGGGGGGGGAAGCCATCGGCGCCAGGCTAGGAGCGGCGGCGAGCAGTCCTCCGCAGCCTTACCTGAGTACGGCCGGAGCCGGCAGCCCGGAGATCAGAGGGCGAGCGGGTCGGGGTCGACGCTGCGTGGCTGGTCCGGGGATCGTTCGTCGCGCGGGCGGCCGGGGCGCAGACGCGACCGGCGGCCGCTCGGACCGTCGGGCAGGCCGGCCGCGGGCGGCCGCGGCGGCGTGCGACCGACCGACAGTTCGGGCAGGGAGGCGATGGGCGGGAGCTCGCCGAACCCCTTGACGAGCGGCGGGTGGCCCGGCCGCACGAGCGTCGCCGGATTGGCCGACCGGACACCCGCCCGGTCGAGCGCCGTCTGCAGCACGACGAGGGATTGTGGCCCCAGGTCGTCGAGGGTGCGGTTGCGGTGGACGCGGGTACCCAGGTCGACCTGCGCCATGCGGGCCACGCC
>CAYUXB010000053.1:10178-12925 GCA_964448525.1 uncultured Acidimicrobiaceae bacterium | reverse complement strand
TGCGGTTGCGGTGGACGCGGGTACCCAGGTCGACCTGCGCCATGCGGGCCACGCCGACCGTGTCGGCGATGTCGATGATCAGCCCGATGTCGACGCCGTAGCCCCGCACGAACGGGAGCCGTTCGAGCAGCGCACGCCGGCCGCCGAACTCGCCCGACAGCGGTTGCACGATCGAGGACAGGTGGGGGAACAGCGTGGCGATGATCGGCCGGGCCATGAGCTCCGTCGTGCGCCCGCCGCCGACCGCTCCCGTCCGGGGCCGCTCGTAGAACCCCTTGACGAAGTCGATCTGCGGGTCGGTGAGGAGCGGCCCGAGCAAGCCGATGACGAACCTCGAGCCGATGTCGCTGATGTCGGCGTCGCACCACAGGACGATGTCGCCCCGGGACACGTGCAGAGACCGCCACAGCGCCTCGCCCTTGCCGCCGCCGCCGGCGATCTCGGGCAGCACGTCGGCGGCGGTGACCACCGTCGCCCCCGCCTCGGCCGCCACGCGGCCGGTGTCGTCGGTGGAGTGATCGTCGATCACGAGGATCTCGTCAACGAGGTCCAGCTTGTCGACCAGGTAGTGGCGGAGCCGGTAGACGACCCAGCCGACGGTGGTCGCCTCGTCGTGCGCGGGGATGCAGACCGACACCCGCTGATCGCCCTTGGCCTCGATCAGGTCGCGCAGGGGCACGTCCCGGTAGTGCCGAGTGGCGATCGGTGTGATCGATCGCCCAGGCGGTTGGATCGGTGGGAGCGATCGACGTGACGTCATCAATCATTCAGACAGAGAGGCAGTGCCGGCTGCACCCTAACCGTCCGCCTCCGGCGCTCAACAGGACGCAGGTCACACGGCGTCCAGTGGCAGAAAACGTCAATGATCGGTCCTTGCTGCCACACCTAGCCCGACGCACGATGAGGCCATGCCGTTCGAGGAGCCGTCGAGCCCCACCAGCCGCCGCGTCGTCATCGTTGCCTACCCCGACGTGCAGTGCCTGGACGTGACAGGACCGCACGAGGTCTTCGCCATGGCCAACCGGAGGATCGCCCCGCCTCGGTACGCCCTCGAGGTCGTCGCTCCGGGGGCCGGGGTCGTCCGCGCGTCCTCGGGGCTCGGCCTCGTCGTCGACCGGAGCCTCGCCGATTGCGACGGTCCCATCGACACGCTGGTCGTCGCGGGCGGCATCGGGACCGGGCCGGCGGCCGCCGACACCGAGCTGCTCGCATGGCTGGCGGCGGCCGCGCGGCGCAGCCGGCGGGTGACCTCGGTGTGCACCGGCGCGTTGATCCTCGCCGCCGCGGGCCTCCTCGACGGCCGCCGGGCCACGTCCCACTGGTCGGTCTGCGACAGGATGGCCGAGCTGCACCCGGCGATCGACGTCCAGCCCGACCGCATCTACGTGCGCGACGGAAACGTGTGGACCTCGGCCGGCGTGACCGCGGGCATGGACCTCGCCCTCGCTCTCGTCGAGGACGACCACGGCCCCGCCCTCGCCCTCGACGTCGCCCGCCAACTCGTGCTGTTCACCCGCCGAGCCGGCGGGCAGTCGCAGTTCAGCCCTCAGCTCGCGGCCGTCCGCACCGACAGCGAGCCGCTGCGCGAGATCCTGGCCTTCGTCGCCGAGCACCTCGATGCGGACCTCTCGGTCCCCGCGCTCGCGGCGCGCGCGGCGATGAGCCCTCGCACGTTCGCCCGTTCGTTCCGGGCCGAGGTGGGCACGACGCCCGCAGCATTCGTGCAGGCCAGCAGGGTCGAGGCCGCCAGGCGGCTGCTCGAGGCGTCGGCGATGGGCACTGCCGAGATCGCCCGGGCGTGCGGCTTCGGCACCGTCGAGACGATGCACCGCGCCTTCCGCCGCACCGTGCACACCACCCCCGGCCAGTACCGCCGAGCCTTCAGCACCGCCAACGACCAGATCTCCGCCTGACCTCGCACAACCCGACCTCGCACAACCCGACCTCGCACCGGCTGACCGACTCGCACCGTCCGATCGACACGCACGGCCCGGCCGAACTCGTCCCTTCGGATCCCGCCCGGTCGCGGCACCGGGTTGACGACCGACACGGCCCACACGACCGCCACAGGAGCCACCATGCAGATCGCCATCCCCCTCTACGACCGCTTCACCGCCCTCGATGCCGTGGGTCCCTACGAGGTCCTGGCCCGCCTGCCCGGCACCACCGTCACCTTCGTCGGCGAGCGCATCGGCCCGGTCCGCACCGACACGGGTGCGCTCGCCATCGTCGCCGACGCCACGCTGGAGGACGTCCCCTCCCCTGATGTCGTCGTCGTGCCCGGCGGGCCGGTCACCCAGGCGATGCTCGAGCCGGGCCCGCTGCACGAGTGGGTTCGTACAGCGCATGCCGCCACGCAGTGGACGACGTCGGTCTGCACCGGCGCGCTCATCCTCGGCACCGCCGGCGTGCTCGAGGGACTCGAGGCGACGACCCACTGGAGCAACCTCGAAACGCTCGCTCCCCTGTGCGCCCGGGCCGTCGGCGATCGGCGCGTGGTGCCCCAGGGCAAGGTCGTGACGGCCGCCGGTGTGTCGTCGGGCATCGACATGGCGCTGTGGCTGGTGGCCCAGATCGCCGGGGACGACGTGGCCAAGGCGATCCAGCTCGGCATCGAGTACGACCCCCAGCCGCCGTTCGACTCCGGCTCCACGGCCAAGGCCGACCCCGACATCATCGACCTCGTGCGCGCGTTCGCCACCGACCCCGATACCGACACCGAGGCTGATCAGGTGCCCGCGCCCTGA
>CAYUXB010000053.1:8099-10078 GCA_964448525.1 uncultured Acidimicrobiaceae bacterium | reverse complement strand
CACGGCGAGGCCATGGTCACGGCGAGGTCATAGGTACCGGTTTCGAGAGGCCGAGGTCATGGGTTCCGGATCCGGAACCCATGACCTCAGGCGCCGCGCGACGGAACCCATGACCTCGGCTTCGGCCCCCGGAGGAGCGGCTGCCGGGCCCGTCTGCGCGCGGGTCAGCTCTCCCGGGGCGGGCCCGCGCTCGTGAACCGGGTGTCGGGCGGATCGACCGCCCAGGCCGCCTCTCCGCCCCACGTGTCGTCGAACACGACCTCCCGGAGCGGGCGGCGGCGCACCGGGCCGTGCCCGCCCTCGGGCACGCCGAGAGTGACGGTGCCGGCGATGACGGCGGTGTCGGGAATGGCCAGCATGCGCCGCAGCTCGTCCTCGACCAGCCCGTGCCACATCGTCAGCACGCCGCCGTAGCCGAGAGCCCGGGCAGCGAGCAGGAGGTTCTGGCACGCCGGGTACACCGACGCCCCCTCGGAGATGTGCGGCTGGCGCCACCGCTCGATGCAGGCGAGCACCACCACCGGGGTGCGCTCGAACTCGTCGACGAACGCCTGCATCGCGCGGGCGGCGCGGGCCTTCGGCGAGGTCGGGTCGGCCCCGCTGCCCCGGTCGAAGCCGTGGGCCGAGCGCTTCTCGCCCCACGCAGCGCGGTAGGCCCCACCGAGCAGGGCCTTGGCCTCGCTGGCCGCCGGTCCGTCCCGCAGCACGAGGAAGCGGGCCGGCTGGCGGTTGGACCCCGACGGCGCCCGGGTGGCGTGCCACAGCATCGTGGCCAGGTCGTCCTCGGGGATCGGTTCGGGGCGGTAGCGGCGGATGGCCCGGGTGGTGGCGAGGCCGTCGAGCAGGTCCATCGGTGTGGCTCCTCAGCGAGGGGGCGGGGGTGCGGTCGGGGATCAGGGCTCGGGGGTGACGACGGCGCGGCCCCGAAGGGTGCCCGCAGCCAGGGCCGCATAGGCGTCGCCCACCCGGGACAGCGGGTACACGTCGACGTCGCTGCGGACGAGACCGGCCTCGGCGAGCGCGACCACGGCCTGCACGTCAGCGATCGAGGAGCCCTGGAACGTGAACAACTCGGCGTCGCGGGGCAGCGTGCCGAACCACGGGCGGCGGAGGGTGCCCCCAGCCGATCCCACCAGGCCGTACGCGCCGTAGGGTCGCACCGCGGCGACACCGGCGGCGATGGTGGCGTCGATCCCGACGAAGTCGAGCACCACCTCGGCACCGCCGGCGGCTCCGAGCGCGCCGACGTCGTCGGCCACCTCGTGGGCGCCGAGATCGAGCGCCAGGTCGCGGCGGGCCGCGTTGGTGTCGACCGCCACGACCCGGGCGGGCGTCAACGCCCGCAGGAGCTGCACCGCGAACGCGCCCAGCCCGCCGGCGCCGACGACGACGGCCGTCGAGCCGTCCGGCAGGCGGGGCACCACCCGATCGACCGCGTGGTGCGACGTCGCCCCCGCGTCGGTGAGCGGGCCCGCCACCACCGGATCGAGCGTGCCGATCTTCACCACAGCCCGCGGGGCGGGCGCGACGACGTAGCGGGCCAGGCCACCGTCGCGGCCGTAGCCGCGCCCGGCGAGCCCGTGGGGACACGCGCTGTCGTGACCGCGGCGACAGGCTGCGCAGGTGCCGCACGAGGTCGGGGACACGAGCGCCACGGCCTCCCCCTCGCCGTAGCCGCTCACCCCGGCGCCGAGGCCGGCGATCCGTCCCGCGACCTCGTGGCCGAGGGTGAAGGGCAGGTGCCAGCCGAGGGCCTCCGCCATCTCCGCGGGCATCTGCGCCATCGTCAGGTCGGAGTGGCACAGCCCGTTCCCGGCCACCTCGACCAGCACCTCACCCGGCCCTGGCTCCGGCACGGGCGCCTCGATCAGCTCCGGGGGTCGCCCCCACCCCACCATGCGGTACGCGACCATCGTCCCCGTCATGGCGGCCCATCGTGCCGGGGATCGCCGGCGGCCACCAGTCCGCGACGCCTGCCG
>CAYUXB010000053.1:5073-7999 GCA_964448525.1 uncultured Acidimicrobiaceae bacterium | reverse complement strand
CCCGCCCGACCCGGCGCGCCGCCGACCCGGCGACCCGCCCGACCCGGCGACCCGCCCGACCCGGCGACCGGCCCGACCCGCGGCCCGGCCGACCGGCCGACCCGGCGACCCGGCCGACCGGCCGACCCGGCGACCCGCCCGACCCGGCGACCCGGCCGACCGGCCGACCCCCGCCGCGCTGACCCCGCCAGCGCCACGGGCGGCAACCGCCACCATCCACCGGATGCGAGCGGGACCGACCGGGTAGGCACACAGGTCGTGACCGCGACGGACAGCCCGACCACCACCGACATGATCGACGCCACGACCGGCTCCGGCGCCCCGTTCACCCACGGGGTCGGCAGCTTCGACCCGACGGCCGACTCGGTGCTGCTGTGGACCCGGGCCCTCGGCGTCGACCGGCTGTCCTGGTGGATCGCCCCCGACGCACACACCGAACCGATCGCCCGAGGCGAGGTCGCGGTGCCGCCCGACGGCGACCACTGCGTCGCCGTCACCGTCGACGGCCTCGCCCCCGCCACCAGCTACGTCTACGGGTTCGCGGCGGGCCCGACGCGGTCGCCCCTCGGCCGCACCCGCACGCTGCCCGCTGCGGGCACCGAGCCGCTGCGCATGGCGGTGGTGAGCTGCGGCGACTTCTCGCGCGGCCACTACGCCGCGTACCGAGCCGTGGCCGAGGCAGACGTCGACCTCGTGCTGCACGTCGGCGACTACATCTACGAGACCCGCGGCAAGGGCGACGTGCGCCAGGCGCTGCCGGACCACGAGGTCGTCACCCTCGACGACTACCGCGTCCGCTATGCCCAGGCCCGGGGCGACGCCGACCTGGTCGCGCTGCACCAGCGGCACCCGATGATCACCATCTGGGACGACCACGACATCGCCGACAACGCCTGGCGCCACGGGGCCAAGCACCACGACCCCAACGTGCACGGGCCCTGGGAGGACCGACTGCAGGCGGCCGTGACCGCCCACCACGAGTGGCTGCCCACGCGGCTGCGCAACGCCGACGACCCGCTCGCGGTGTACCGGTCGTTCGCCATCGGCGACCTGGCCGAGCTGGTCGTGCTCGACACGCGGATCGTGGGCCGTGACCAGCAGCCCGACGACGAGCCGTCGTTGCCGTTCGACGATCCCCGCCGGTCCATGCTCGGCGACGCCCAGCGGGAGTGGGCTCACGAGCGCGTCCGTGACACGACGCGGCCGTGGTGCCTGCTCGTCAGCCAGGTGGTCCTCAACCGGATGGCGCTGCCGGTCGAGACCGGGGCCAAGCTCGGCGATCTCGCTCCGAGCGGCTACGGGGTCATCGGCGGCGAGGCCATGTGCACCGACGAGTGGGACGGCTACCCGGCCGAGCGCGACGCCCTGGTGCGGGCGATCGTCGAGCGGGGACCGGGCGTGGTGACGTTGTCCGGCGACGTGCACTCGGCCTGGGCGTTCGAGGGTCCCTGCCTCGACGGCGACCCGGTGGCGGTCGAGTTCGTCACGCCCTGCGTGACGGCCACGCCGATGGGACAACAGCTTCCGCGCGGGTGGCGCAAGCTGTTGGGACCGCTGGCGGAGCAGCTGCCCGAGGCCCGCTGGTTCGAGCTGGAGCACCACGGCTATCTCGTCGTCGAGGTCGACCGGGACGAGGCCCGCGCCCACTGGTTCACCGTCGACGCGTTCGATCCGGATGCCAGCCCCGAGTACGCCGCGGGCTGGCGCCACCGCCGCGAGCAGGTGGGGCGTCTCGACCGGCTCGATCCGCCCGAGGCGGTGCAGGAGGCAGCGCGCCGGCGCAGGTCGCGGCGCCGGCGGACCACGATCGCCGGCGTTCTCGCCGCGGCCGGAGCCGCCGTCGCCGGGCGCCGCGCTTGGTTGCGCCTTGGCGACGGGAGGGCGACATGAACCGGTCGCGGGCCGCGTGCAAGCGAGCGTCAAGCGTGAGCCGAGCGCGCCGGGGGACAACAGGTACGTACACACCGCCGCCCTTCCGCTGGAGGAACAACCGATGAGACTCGGAGTCTCCCTCGCCCAGGCGGGTCGCTGCGCCGACCCGGCCTCGATCCGCGCGGCCGCCACGGCGGCTGAGCAGGTGGGCTTCGCGTCTCTGTGGGTCGCCGACCGGATGCCCGCCACCCGGGCTGCCGGCGTCGCCGGCCCGCCCTGCCCGACCGGCGGATCGACCGACGGATCGGCCGACGGCCCGCCCACCGAGATCGTCACCGTCCTCGACCCGCTGAGCGTCCTCACCTACGCGGCAGCGGTCACGACCCGCGTGCGGCTCGGCACCAGCGTCCTGGTGGCCCCCTGGTACTGGCCTGCGCTGCTCGCCCGGTCGCTGTCCTCGCTCGACGTCTTGAGCGACGGTCGGCTGACCGTCGGTCTCGGCCTCGGCTGGGCGCTCGACGACTACCGCACCGAAGGCGTGCCCCAGGCCGAACTGGGCCGCCGACTGGACGACGCCCTCGACACCCTCGACGAGGTGTGGCGCGGGCGGGCGACCGAGCGACCCCCGGTGCTGCTCACCGCCTACACCCGCGACGGGCTCGATCGGGTCGCCCGCCGGGCCGATGCCTGGAACCCCGCGGGCCTGCCGATCGAGATGCTCGCCCCGATGTGGGCGACGCTGCGCGACCTGGCCGCCGGCCACGGTCGCGACCCCGACGCCCTGGAACTGGTGGTGCGAGCCAACGTCGACATCACCGACCAGCCGATCGACGGCGACGAGCGTCCCCCCTACCACGGCACGGTCGAGCAGGTGGCTGCCGACATCGCCGACACCCGCCGCGCCGGCGCCCACGAGGTGATCCTCGGCCTGCGTGGCGACCCGTGCCTCGACCAGGCGCTCGACCTGTACGCCCGCCTCGCCGAGTCGATCGACGCCCCCGCCCTGACCTGAGCCCGACGGCCTCCCGACCCTCCCCCGCCCGGACCTGGGCCC
>CAYUXB010000053.1:0-4973 GCA_964448525.1 uncultured Acidimicrobiaceae bacterium | reverse complement strand
CGACCCTCCCCCGGCCGGACCTGAGCCCCACGACCGCCCGACCCGCCCACCGGCCTGCCCTACGGCCTCCCGAGTCTCCCCCCGCCGCGACGGGGCACCCGGCTGGACTCCCCACCAGCCGGGTGCGCCCGGCTCAGGCGGTCGGGGTCACCCCGCCGAGGTCGACACCCAGTCGGTCGGCCGTCGCGGCCACCCGGCGGGCGACGGCGTGCGCCCCCTGGCGATCCGCCAGATCCACGCCGGCGACCAGAAGGTTCACCGCCGCGGGGTCGGCACCCCGGGTGAGGCGGACGCGGGCATCCGCTTCGAGCACCAGCGGCTCGCCGAATCGCTCGCCGTGCACCTCGGCCTCTCGACGGGCGTCGTCGACCGCTCCTTCCGCCTCGTCGAGGCGCCCGGCGGCCGCGAGCCCGGTCGCGCGGCAGGCCTGGAAGAGCACCATCCCGGTGCGGGCGCCGGAGGCGACGTAGCGCTCGATGGCGTCCTCCAGCATCGGCAGGCCCTCCCCGACCCGTCCCTGCTCGATGAGGGCGCAGGCGAGGTAGGCGTGCAGGCCCCGACCCCAGAAGCTGAACGTCGACTCCGGATCCGCGCTGATGCCGCGGCGAGAGGCGCGCTCGGCCCACTGCGGCTCGCCCACCGCCAGCGCGGCCGCAGCGGAGAGCATCTCGACCAGCGACACCGCGTACCGGTCGGGGGCGGCGTCGGCCAGCCGCTCCAGACCCGCCTCGGCCTCCTCCGCCGGGCCGGCGTCGCCGATCAGCACGTGCAGGTAGCGGCTGAACGGATGCGGGAGGAGCAGCACCTCGAGGTCGAGGCCCAGGCTCATGGCCGGCGGCCGGGCGTCGACGCCGATCCGTACGGCCTCGTCGAGCAGCGCAGCCGCTTCCGCCACCTCACCGGCGTGCCAGCGGTTGATGCCGAGCGACCCCAGCCCGGTGACCTGCACCAGGGGGTCGTCGGAGCCCTCGGCCAACTCGCTCAGCTGGTCGGCGAGGACGCCGGACCGGACGAAGTCGCACCGGGTGTCGTACGCGGCCCATTCCGTCCACAGCAGCCGGGCCAGGCTGTCGACGCGACCCGCGCGCCGGGCGAGGTCCTTGGCCCGGCGCAGCGTGGGCGACTCCGCGATGCTCCCGTAGCCGTGCAGCGACCGCTGGATCGACAGGAGTCGGCTGGCCGCCAACATCTCCGCCTCGATGTCGCGGGCGCTGCCGCCCGCGGTGCGCCGGAGCTGCACCGCCCGTTCGAGCATGCCCTCCGCGGCCTCGAAGGCATAGCGCCGGACGGCCACCTCCGCGGCCCGCTCGAGCGCCACGGCCGCCCGCTGGCCGAGACCGATCGGTGCCGCGGCCCACAGGTGCTCGGCCAGGATCTCCGCGCTGTCGTCGTCGTGTTCGCCCGCCGTGGCCTCGATCGCCTCCGCCACCCGCAGGTGGATGCGCGCCCGGCGCAGCGCCGAGACGTCGTCCGCCAGCACCTCGCGCACCAGGGCGTGGGCGAACCGGAACGTGCCCAGCCGGTCGGGGACGGGCGCGAGCAGGCGGTGCACGACGGCCGGATCGATGCCGTCGAGCACGGCGTCGAGATCGTCGCCGGACGCGTTGACCAGCAGGTCGAGGTCCACGTCCCGGCCGACGACCGCGGCGATCTGCAGGAGGTGCACGGTCGTCTCGGGCAGCAGCGCGATGCGCCTCCGTACGACGTCGCGCACCCCCGCCGGCACGCTGCCGCCGGCGGACACGGCCCCCAACGCCTCGTCGCGGTCGCGCTCCGCGACGACCAGCAGCGCCAGCTCCGTGGCGAAGAACGGGTTCCCCTCGGCGCGGCGCTGGATCGCCGCGACGACCTCGGGCTCGACCTCCCGACCTGCGGAAGACGCCACCAGCGCGGCCGTGGCCACGTGCGAGATCCCCGACAGGGTGATGCGCCGTGTGGCGTGCGCGCGCGACAGGGTGGCGAGCGCCTCGACCACGGCGTCGTTGCGACCCACCTCCAGCTCGCGGACCGTGCAGGCCAGCAGCACCGGCTCGTCGGTCAGGTGACCGGCGAGGAACGTGAGCAGCTCCAGCGACGGCAGGTCGGCCCACTGCAGGTCGTCGAGCACGATCATCAGCGGCCTCTCGCCGGCCGCCTGCGCCATCAACGCGGCGACGGCCTCGAAGAGACGGAAGCGGGAGGGCCCGGCACGCGGCGCGACCTCCGACTCCCCGCCGGATTCCCCGTCGGTGTCGACCAGGCTCCGGAGCTCCGGCGGCACGACGGCCGGCCGACGGGCCGCGAGGGCCCGCAGCGGAGGCAGCCACGGCCACAGCGCCGGGGCGACACCGCCCTCGAAGGCGCGGCCCCAGTGCACCGAGGTCCCCCGTGCTGTGGCCTGGGCGGCCAGCTCCTCGACGAGCCGGGTCTTGCCGATCCCGGGCTCACCCTCGACCAGAACGACCCTCGTGGCCGAGCGCGCTTCGTCGAGCGCCGCGATCGCCTGCCGCAGCTCGACCTCGCGCCCGACCAGCCCCGCGGGGGCCATCTCGTCGTCCTCTGCGGAGCCGCCGGCCGTGGCGACGACGGGCGCTGCGGGCGGCGTCGGTGCCGGCGACGTCGGTGCCGTGCGCGTGCCGGTCGCAGCCACCGCTCCCACCGTCGCCTCCGCCGTGTCCGCGGTGAGAGCGGGGTCCTGGGCGAGGATCGCCGCCTCGAGGTCGACGAGCGGCCGGCCGGGGTCGATGCCGAGCTGGTCTCGCAGCGTGCGGCGGGCATCGTCGATGACGCGCAGCGCCTCGGCCTGCCGCCCCGAGCGGTACAGCGCCAGCGCCAGCTGGTACCGGACCTGCTCGCGCAGCGGATGGGCGGCCACCAGCTCACCCAGCTCGCCGACCACCGCCGCGTGCCGCCCGAGGCGCATGTCCGCGTCCACGTGGTCCTCCGCCGCCACGAGCCGGCGCTCCTCCAACCGCGCGGCGAACCCCCACGCGAAGTCGAGGTGCGAGAACTCGAGCAGCGCCGGGCCCCGCCACAGGGCGAGCGCCTCGTCGAGCGTACGGCGGGCCTCGGCCGGATCGCCGCCCAACAGCTGCGCCCGGCCCTGGTCGGCCAAGGTCTCGAACCGGTGCGCATCGAGCGCCCCGGGGGCGATCACCAGCCGGTAACCGGGCGGGTCCCACGCCAGGATCCTGGCCGCCTCGCCGCGGGCGCCGCCGGGCACGAGCGCCCGCCGCAGTCGGGACACGTAGCTCTGCAGCGTTCCCGCCGCGGATGCCGGCGGCGCCTCGCCCCACAGCGCGTCGATGATCGACTCGGCGGGCACGACCCGTCCCCCGGCGACGAGCAGCATGGCGAGGACGGTGCGGGGCTGCGTGCCCCCCACGTCGACGGGTGCATCGTCGACCGAGACCTCGAGGTTGCCCAGCAACCTGAACTCCACGCGTCGTCTCCCCTCCGCCTGCCCGCCGAGTCGCGCACGGGCATTCTCCCACGTCATCAGCCGGTACGAGGCTACGGATCCGAACGGTGGACGCGGACGATCGCAACCTCGCCACAACCGAGCGTGGTGGCGTGGCAGCATCGTGACATGACGACCACAACTCCCCCGGTCGTGTCCGCCTCCGCAGACGACCTCGCGCTGGTCGACGCCTGGTGGCGTGCGGCGAACTATCTGTCCGTCGGTCAGATCTACCTGCTCGACAACCCCCTGCTGCGCGAGCCGCTCACTCTCGACCACGTCAAGCCCCGCCTGCTCGGCCACTGGGGCACCACCCCCGGCCTCAACCTCGTCTACGCCCACCTGAACAGGGTGATCCGCGCTCGCGACGCCGACGTCATCTACGTGTGCGGGCCGGGCCACGGAGGCCCGGGCATGGTGGCCAACACCTACCTCGAGGGCACCTACACCGAGATCCATCCGGCCATCGGCCGCGACGAGGAAGGCCTGCGCCGGCTGTTCCGCCAGTTCTCGTTCCCCGGCGGCATCCCCAGCCACGCGGCCCCCGAGACGCCCGGCTCGATCAACGAGGGCGGCGAGCTCGGCTACGCGCTCGCCCACGCCTACGGCGCCGCGTTCGACAACCCCGACCTCGTCGCGGCGTGCGTCATCGGCGACGGCGAGGCGGAGACCGGCCCGCTCGCCGCCAGCTGGCACTCGAACAAGTTCCTCGACCCCACCGTCGACGGCGCGGTGCTGCCGATCCTCCACCTCAACGGCTACAAGATCGCCAACCCGACGATCCTCGCCCGCATCCCCGACGACGAGCTGGTCAAGCTGCTCGAGGGCTACGGCCACGCCGTCCACCTCGTGTCCGGCGACGAGCCCGACGCCGTGCACCGCGAGCTGGCCGACACGCTCGACACCGCCTTCGACGAGATCACCGCCATCCAGACGGCGTGGCGCAGCGACGACGGGGCCGCCCGCGAGCGGCCGCGCTGGCCGATGATCGTGCTGCGCACACCGAAGGGGTGGACGGGTCCGGCCGTGGTCGACGGCGTGCAGGTGGAAGGCAGCTACCGGTCGCACCAGGTGCCGCTGTCCGACCTCGCCGCGAAGCCGGAGCACCTGCGTCAGCTCGAGGAGTGGCTGCACAGCTACCGGCCCCGCGAGTTGTTCGACGACAACGGGGCCCTGCGCGACGACGTCCATGCCCTGGCGCCCGACGGTCACCGCCGCATGGGCGCCAACCCCCACGCCAACGGCGGCACCGTGCGCCGCGACCTCGACCTCCCCGACTTCCGCACCTCGGCCGTCGAGGTGCCCAAGCCCGGTGGCACGACCGCGGAGCCGACCCGGGTGCTCGGGCGCTGGCTGCGCGACGTGGTGGATCGCAACCGGCAGACGTTTCGCATCATGGGCCCCGACGAGACCAACTCGAACCGGCTGTCGTCGGTCTTCGAGGTGACCGACCGGGTGTGGATGGCCGACATCCTCGACGGGGACGACCACATGGCCAGGTCGGGTCGGGTGATGGAGGTGCTCTCGGAGCACC
>CAYUXB010000052.1:9236-17660 GCA_964448525.1 uncultured Acidimicrobiaceae bacterium | reverse complement strand
CAGGGCCATGACCTCGGCGTGGGACCCGCGCACCCCGGCACCGCAGAACAGCGCGACCGAGTCCGCGGCGTTCAGGGCGTCGGCCAGCTGGCGGACTTGGGACGCAGGCGGCGCCACGCGGCCTCGTTCGACGCAGAGGGTGCCCTCGCCGGTCGAGTGCTCGACGGCGAGGTCCGCGACGTTGCCCGGCACGACGAGCACCGACACGCCCTGGCGGGCGAGGGCCTCCTGCACGGCCACGCGCAGCATCCGCGGCATCTGGTCCGCGCCGGAGAGCGTGTGGCACCAGACGCTGGCGTCCAGGAACAACGACTCGGGACGGGTCTCCTGGAAGAACGAGGTGCCGACCTGGGACGTGGGCACGTGCGACGCCAACGCCAGCACCGGCGCGCCGGTGCGGTTCGCGTCGTAGAGGCCCTGGACGAGATGGGTGCTCCCGGGGCCCGAGCTGCCGGCGCACACGGCCAGGCGACCCGTGAGCTGCGCCTCCGCCGATGCGGCGAACGCCCCGGCCTCCTCGTTGTGCACGTGCACCCAGTCGATGCCCGGCTGGCGGCGGATGGCGTCGACGATCGGGTTCAGGCTGTCGCCCACGACCCCGTACACGCGCTGGACCCCGGCTTGGCCGAGCACTTCCACGAGCTGTTCCGCGACGTTCATGACGGCTCCTTCGCTCCCGCCTACGACCTGTGTACCCCACACCGCGTCGGGCACATCGGTCGCAGGGTCACGTGGCAGCCCCGACGACCTCGGGGGTCACGTGGTCATGACAGCCCGCTCCGAACTCGATCCGAACGACCAGAAGAGTACTAGGATTTCTGGCCGTCAACGGTGGACGAGCCGATGCGCGGCCCGTTGCACGCGTCGTCCCCGTGGTGGCGCCGGCCCGGCCGTAAGATCGTCCGGGCCCCTGGAAGCGATGAGGACAGTGAACGGATCGACCCCTGCCCGAGCGACGGGCACCGAGCCCACCGATGGCCGCCCCACCCTGCTGCCGCTGCGGTCGGAGCGCGAGGCGAACGGCACGATGGCGTCGTCGGTGGCCGACGCCATCATCGCCGACGTCGTCGCCCGCGGCTGGCCCGAGGGCGAGGTCCTCGGCTCCGAACCCGACCTGCTCGACCGCTACGGGGTCAGCCGGGCCGTGTTCCGCGAGGCCGTGCGCCTCGTCGAGCACAAGGAGGTGGCGCGGATGCGCCGGGGCCCGGGCGGCGGCTTGGTCGTCACCGTCCCCACCGTCGACTCCGTGATGGACGCCGTCGCCGTCTACCTGTTCCACGTGGGCGCCTCGGTCGACGAGGTGTTCGAGACCCGCCTCGTGTTGGAGGAGCTCGTCACCGACCTCGCACCCGCGCGGCTGGCCGAGGCCGACGTCGACGTGCTCCGCGAGTTGATGATCCGCGAGCGCGCCGGCGAGGTGCACGACTACCGCGAGCTGCACGCGCTGCTGGCCCGCCTCACGCGGAACCCGGCGCTCGAGTTCTTCGTCGATCTGCTGAACCGCGTCAGCGTCATGTTCCTCGACGACCCGTCGCTGCTCGACCGCGACACGATCAGCGCGTCGGCGCACGCCCACACCGCCATCGGCGAGGCGGTGCTCGCCGGCGACGACGGGCTGGCGCGCCACCGCATGCGCAAGCACCTCCGCGCCGAGGCCGACTACCTGATGTCCCTCGCCCGGACGCGGATCGGCCTGCCGCACGCCACGTCCGACGAGAAGCGGGGGCAACGGGTGGCCTTCGCCATGCTCCAGGAGATCGCCGACGCGGGCTGGCCCGTCGGAACCCTGCTGGGCTCGGAGCGCACGCTCATGGATCGCTACGGCGTCAGCCGCGCTGTGCTGCGGGAGGCGGTCAGGGTGCTGGAGCACCACCAGGTGGCCCGCATGCGACGGGGCCCGGGCGGCGGGCTGTTCGTGGCCGAGCCGGGCGTGGCCGCGACGACCGAGGCCGTCGCGCTGCACCTCCACCGCCTCGGGATCACCCCGGCCCAGCTCTTCGAGGTCCGCACGGCCGTCGAGCTCGCCGTGCTCGAGCGGGGCCTCGAGCGGCTGGACGACGACGACGTGTCGATGCTCGAGCAGGCGCTCGACGCCGAGCGCACCGCCACCGTGGACGAGCTGCGCGACCGTGCCCACGGCGTCCACTCGGTGCTCGCCGGCACCTCGGGCAACCGGGTGCTCGAATTGCTGCTCCTCGTGCTGCTCCGGCTCACCCGCTTGCACCAGGGGCCGGTGCCTCGGCGGCGGGTCGGCGACCAGGCGGCCGGCGAGCTGGCCGACATCCACGGCCGCATCGTCGAAGCCGTGGTCGCCCGCGACAGCGAGGTGGCGCGGATGCGCATGCGCAACCACCTGAAGGCGTTGGCCGACTTCGTGAGCTGACCACCCGTCGACGAGCCGCCGCCGAGCCAGGTTGCGCTGCTGGCCCCGGAACGGATTGCGTACACTCTTTCCGTGGCGCAGCCGACTCGACCCGACGACGACATCGCGGTGGGCACGATTCCCGCGCTCACCCCGGACGACGACCGGCTCCACCCGGCGAGCGACCACTGGTGGGAGACCGAGACGGCTTGGTTCTCGTTCAGCATCCCCGAGCGCCGGATCGGCGGCTGGTTCTACAGCCAGATACTCGCCGTCCAGGGCATCTGCAACGGCGGCGCCTGGGTGTGGGACGACTCCCCCGCCGAGGCGCTCTACACCGCTCGGCGGCAGGGCCTGCCGCTACCGCCGGTCGACGAGATCGACCTGCGCGATGCACGGCTGCCCAACGGCAACCACATCCAGATGATCGAGCCCCTGACGTCGTACCGCATCCGCTACACCGACACCGGGCGCTTCGAGGCCGACCTGCGCTTCGACGGGATCATGGCGCCCAACTCGCACCCGATCGGCGTGGCACCCTTCTGGCGCGGGCGGCACTTCGACCAGCCGATGCACGTCACCGGCACGATCGTGCTGCACGGCGAGGAGATCCCCGTCGACTCGCTGTCGGTGCGCGACCGCTCGTGGGGCCCGCGGCCGCAGGGCCCTGATCCGCGCAAGCCCCGCCCGCCGACCGGTGGAGCCGCCCGACGGCCCACGCCGCGCCGGCCGCCCGAGGGCGTCGGCTATCCGTTCGCCACGGCGGACCACCGCAACGGCTGGCTGCTCTACAGCCGGCCGACGATCGTCGATGGCGTGGCCAGCGACCGCCTGTCGACCGGCTACCTGCTGCGCGACGGTGTCTACGGCCACCTCGTCGCCGGGCGGCGCCGCACCTGGCTCGATCCTGCCGACCGGTGGATCCGGCGCATCGAGGTCGAGGCGGTCGACGAACACGGGCGCGAGCTGGAAGCGACCGGCGAGCTGGTGGCGCGCCACGGGGCGGACCCCGTCACGAGCGGCACCGGCTTGTTCCACTGGGAGTGGGATGGGCTCCGGGGGTGGGGAGAGGACCAGACGTACGCCCCGCAGGACATCCTCGACGCACTCGACGCCGCCGACCCGCCTCCGGACGCCCGATCCGATGATGGCGATTGAGTGCCCTTTATTGCTACGATGCCGGGAGTCACAACGGAGGGGGACGTGATGAGCGGGAGCGAAGCAGCGCGGGCGGCGGGATGCCCCGTCGAGGAGTACGCAACCGCGGGACCGCGCCGCGAGCCGCTCGCCTACTTCCAGCGCCTCGACGAGCTCCGCGGGCGCAGCCGGCCGTACTTCTGGACCGAGACCGCGCAGGGCTACTACGTCTTCCTCGACCACGACGTGATTGTCGACGGCCTCCAGCATCCGGAGATCTTCTCCAGCTCCGTGATCGTGCCCGAGGTGCCCGATCCGCCCTACAAGTGGATCCCGATCATGCTCGACCCGCCCGAGCACGGGAAGTGGCGGCACCTACTCGCCGGCTTCTTCTCGCCCCGCACGGTCGCGCGCATGGCCGACGACCAGCGTGCCTTCGCCGCTTCGCTCATCGACGAGATCATCGCTCGCGGCTCGTGCGACTACGTGGCCGACTTCGCCCACACCTTCCCCACCACGATCTTCCTGGGGATCCTCGGGGCGCCCACCGACATGCTGCCCACGTTCATGGGCTGGGAGGAGCGCATCCTCCGCCGTTCCGAGGACGCCTCACCCGATGACGCCATGCACGCGATGGTGCAGGTGATGCAGTACTTCGGCGGGCTGATCGCGGAGCGGCGCGAGGCCGGCGGCACCGACGGCACCGACATCATCAGCGCCGCACTGACCTGGGAGATCGACGGCGAGCACGTGACGGACGACGACCTGCTGTCGTGCCTTCTGCTGCTCTTCATGGCCGGCCTCGACACGGTCGCCGCCCAGCTGTCCTACGGGATGCACCACCTGGCCACGCACCCCGAGGACCGCGAGCGGCTGGCCGCCGACCCGTCGCTCCTCGACCCCGTGGTCGAGGAGGTGCTGCGGGCCTTCCCGATCGTGCAGACGGCCCGCAAGGTCACCACCGACACCGAGTTCCACGGCTGCCCCGTGCGCGCCGGCGACATGGTCGTGTTCCCGATCGGCTCGGCCAACCGCGACGAGCAGGCCTTCGCCGACGCCACCGCGTTCCAGCTCGACCGGGGGCCCAGCCGGCACATCGCCTTCGGCGCCGGTCCCCACCGGTGCCTCGGCTCGCACCTGGCCCGCCAGGAGATGGCGATCGCACTCGAGGAGTGGCACCGCCGCATCCCCGCCTACCGCCTCGACCCGGACCGCCCGGCGCTCGAGCACGGTGGCGGGGTCTACGGGCTCGACAGCCTGCCGCTCGTCTGGGATTGAGCCCGGGCCGGCTGTGCCCCGGTTCGCGCCCGCCCGCTCGATCACCGCACCCGAGGGAACTCCGTGACCGACTACATCAACTTCCTCCTCCTGGGACTCGGCAACGGCGCGGTGTACGCCGCGCTGGCGGTCGCCCTCGTCGTCACCTATCGCAGCTCGGGTGTCCTCAACTTCGCGACGGGCGCCCTCTCGCTCCACGCCGCCTACACCTACGCGTTCCTGCGCAACGGCGAGCTGCTGGCGCCGCTACCGATCGGCCCGAAGACCTACGACCTGGGCGACCCCATCGGGTTCTGGCCGGCGCTGGTGGCGACGCTCGTCATCGAGGCGCTCCTCGGCGTCCTGCTCTACGTCGCTGTCTTCCGGCCGCTGCGCTCGGCGCTGCCGCTCGCCAAGGCGGTCGGCTCGCTCGGCGTGATGATCCTGCTGACGGCCATCATCAACGAGCGGGCCGGCTCGGATCAGATCCTCGTGGAACCGATCTTCCCCCGCGAGAACTACATGCTCGGCGACATCCGCATCGTCTCGGACCGGCTCTGGTTCGCACTGACGATCGTCGCGGTCACGCTCGTGCTGGCCGCCGTCTACCGCTTCACCCGGTTCGGCGTCGCCACCCGAGCGGCGGCCGAGACCGAGGTCGGCGCCCTCGTCACCGGCATCTCGCCCGAGCGCATCGCCATGGCCAACTGGGCGATCAGCGCCGCCGTGGCCGGCCTGGCCGGGGTGCTCATCGCCCCGCTCGTCCCCCTCATCCCCGGTACCTACACCCTGTTCATCGTGCCGGCTCTCGCCGCCGCGGTGCTCGGCCGCTTCACGGCCCTGCTGCCCGCCTTCATCGGCGCCATCGCCATCGGCGCCCTCCAGTCGCTCGCGGTGTTCCTGAAGGGCCGGCACGACTGGTTCCCGGACCAGGGCGCCGCCGAGCTGATCCCGCTGGTGCTCGTGCTCGTCGCCCTGCTCGTGCGCAGTCGCCCGCTCCCCACCCGGGGCACGCTCGTCCTCCAGACCCTCGGCCGGGCGCCGCGGCCCCGATCGTGGAAGCTGCCCGTCGCGCTCGGCACGGTCATCGGCGCCGTGGCGGTGCTCGCCACCGACGGCAGCTACCGGTCGGCGGTCATCACCTCGCTGATCTTCGCGGTGATCTCGCTCTCCCTCGTCGTGGTCACCGGGTACTGCGGGCAGATCTCCCTGGCGCAGCTCACGCTCGCGGGGGTCGCCGGCTTCCTCCTCAGCCCGCTGACCGACTCGTGGGGGGTGCCCTTTCCGCTCGCGCCCCTGTTGGCCGCGCTCGGCGCCAGCGTGATCGGCGTGCTGGTCGGCCTGCCCGCCCTGCGCATCCGGGGGTTGCTCGTCGGCGTCGTCACGCTCATCTTCGCCCTCGCCGTCGAGGCGCTCTGGTTCCGCAACAACAGCTTCAACGGCGGCGCCGGCGGAGCCAAGGTCGCGAACCCCGAGCTGTTCGGCCTCGACCTCGGGGTCGGCAGCGGGGCGTCGTTCCCCCGGGCCCCGTTCGGGCTGCTGTGCCTCGGCGTGCTGGTGCTCGTCGCGATCGCCGTCGCCCGGCTGCGGACGAGTCGCCTCGGCTCGGCGATGCTCGCCGTGCGGGCCAACGAGCGGTCGGCGGCCAGCGCCGGCATCTCGGTCGTGCGGGTCAAGCTGATCGGCTTCGCCATCGGTGCCTTCATCGCCGGCATCGGCGGCACCCTGCTGGCGTACAAGCAGACCAACGTCACGTTCCAGTCGTTCGCCGTCTTCGCCGGGCTCAACGTGTTCTCCACGTCCTTCCTGGCCGGCATCACGTCGGTGAGCGGCGGGATCGTCGCCGGCGCCATCGCCGCGGGCGGCATCCTCTTCGTCAGCCTCGACCGGGCCGTCGACATCGGCCCCTGGTACAGCATCATGTCGGGCCTCGGCGTGATCGTCACCGTCATCAAGAACCCCGAGGGCATCGTCGGTCCGGTCCACCAGAAGCTCGACCACCGGCGCGAGGCCAGGCTGGCCGCGGCCGCCGGCGACCAAGCCACCCGCTCCGACGCGAGCGACAGCGCGCTGCCCACGGCGCCCGAGGGCACGGCCGCCGCCGAACACGGGGCGACGCTGCGGGTCGAGAGCCTGACCGTCCGCTATGGCGGCGTCACCGCGGTGGACGACGTGAGCTTCACCGTGCAGCCCGGCAGCATCACCGGGCTGATCGGCCCGAACGGCGCCGGCAAGACGACCATGATGGACGCCGTGTGCGGGTTCGTCACCAACCGGGGCATCGTCGATCTCGACGGCCGAGTCCTGGACGAGCTGCCCCCGCACCGGCGAGCAGCCGCGGGCCTGGGCCGCACGTTCCAGGGCATCGACCTCTACGAGGACCTCACCGTCGAGGAGAACGTGGTCGTCGGCCAGTACGTCTCCGGCGCGACCGCCGGCAGCGAGCACCTCGACGCCGTGCTCGCCACGCTCGACCTGACGGCGGACCGCGAGCGCAACGTCCGCGAGCTGTCGCAGGGTCAGCGCCAGCTCGTGTCGATCGCCCGAGCACTCGCCGGACGGCCCCGCGTGCTGCTGCTCGACGAGCCCGCCGCCGGTCTCGACAGCTCCGAGAGCGAGTGGCTCGCCACCCGCCTGCGCGCCGTGCGCGACAGCGGGGTGACCGTGCTGCTCGTCGACCACGACGTGAACCTCGTCCTCGGCCTGTGCGACGAGATCCACGTGATCGACTTCGGGCGCGTCATCGCCTCCGGCCCGCCGGCCGCCATCCGCAGCAACGCGGCGGTCACCGAGGCCTACCTGGGCACGTCGCACGCCGGCGACGCCGCATCGGAGCCGTCGCTCCAGGAAGAGGTCCCGTCGTGACGACCGACGCCCCAGCCGCCGCTTCGACGACAGACGACGACGCGCGGCTGTGCTGCACCGACCTGTCGATCGGGTATGGCGAGCTCGCGGTCGGCCGGGCGATCGACGTCACCGTGCACCGCAACGAGATCCTCGCGGTGCTCGGGCCGAACGGCGCCGGCAAGACGACGCTGCTGCTGACCATCGGCGGCTTCCTGTCCCCCCTGGACGGCACCGTCGCCGTCGACGGGCAGCTGCTGCCCGCCGGGTCGGCCCGCCGGGCCAACCGGGCGGGCGTGGTGCTCGTCCCCGACAGCCGGGCCCTGTTCACCCAGCTCACCGCCATGGAGAACCTGCGCCTCGCCGCCCGCAGCGGTGGCCCCACCGTCGACGAGATGCTCGACCTGTTCCCCGGGCTGGCCCGCCGGGCCGCGTTGAAGGCCGGGATGTTGTCCGGCGGGGAGCAGCAGATGCTCGCCGTGGCCCGCGCCCTCGTGCAGGGCCCGAGCGTGCTGCTCATCGACGAGATGAGCATGGGCCTCGCCCCGGTGGTGGTCGAGTCGCTCATGCCGGTCGTGCGGCGGGTCGCCGACGAGACCGACGCGGCCGTCGTCATCGTCGAGCAGCACGTCCGCCTGGCGCTCGACGTGGCCGACAAGGCCCTCGTGCTCGTGCACGGCGACGTCACGCTGAGCGGCCCGGCCGACGAGCTCGCGACCGACCTCGCCGAGCTCGAGGCCGCCTACCTCGGCCACGCCCCCGCCTGAGCGTCGGTCTTCGCAGGCGGTCCACCCGCCGAGAGCCCGCGACTCCGGCAACGTCGA
>CAYUXB010000052.1:0-9136 GCA_964448525.1 uncultured Acidimicrobiaceae bacterium | reverse complement strand
GTCGGTCTTCGCAGGCGGTCCACCCGCCGAGAGCCCGCGACTCCGGCAACGTCGAGGATTTCCCCCTCTCGTTTGGTCACTGCAACGACCAAACGAGTGGGGGAAATCGTGGACCGGCTCCTCGTCTCTTCCTGCGGGCGGGCGCGAGGAGGGGCGGGTGCGCACCCCGCCCCTCACGCGTCGAGCCGTCGAGCCGTCGAGCCGTCGAGCCGTCGAGCCGTCGAGCCGTCGAGTGGCTACATCTCGAACAGCGCCGCCGCATCGACCGGCGTCGGGTCCTCGACCTCGCCCTCGGCGGTCAGCGTGCCGATGAAGAAGCCCGCCGAGCACACGTTGGGCATGATCGACACGGCCGAGCCGTCGCAGGTGAACGTCTGGTCGCCGGCGAGGAACAGGGGCACGTCGGCCGCGGCCTGCATCTGGGCCATGACCGTGTCGTTGGTGACGTCGCCCTCGAGGCCCTCCATCGCCCGCACCAGGTTCAGGACCGAGGACACCCCGGCCGCGACGCCGACGCTGACGATGGGATCGGGGTCGACGTCCTCGTCCGCGGCGTACGTGGTGAGCATCGCCGCGTAGAGCTCGGCGTCCTCGCTGTCACCGGTGGTGTTGGTGGCGAGGTAGGAACCGGCGAGCGTGTCGCCGAGCGACTCGATCACCGTGGTGTCGACGCAGGGTGCGATCACGTACTTCGGCACGTCGAGGGCGAGCGTCTGGTACGCCTGCAGGAACGACGAGCAGAACGTCACGTCGCCGGTGAGGCCGATGGCGTCGGCGTCGCCGTCGACCGCGGCCTGGAGCTGCGGCGTGAGGTCGGGGGTGCCCGGTGCCGCGGTGATGACCTCGAACTCGACGCCGGCGTTGCCGAACACCATGGCGCCGAGCTGCTCGGCGGCCTGCGTCGCCGACGGCACGTCGATCACGACCATGGCGAACTTGCCGAACCCCTCGTCGCTGGCGTGCTGGGCGAACGCCCCGAGCGTGCCGGGGTAGCCACCGGTGAGGGCGAACGCACCCGGGGCGGTGAGCTCGGCCGCCGAGTTGCCCGCGCCGATCACGTACGGGATGCCGGCCTCGGTGATGATCGGCGCTGTCGCCTCGCCGAACCCGTTGAACGGCATGGTGACCGCCACGACGCCCTCGTCGACCATCTGGTTCGCACAGTCCTGGGCGCCCGCCGGGGTGGCCTGCGTGCCGCAGACGACGAGCTCGATGGGTCGCCCACCGATGCCGCCGAGGTACGCGTTGGCGTACTGCACCGCGACGTCGGCGCCGGTCTCGGTCAGCGCCGACTGCGCGCCGATGGCGTCGGATCCGCCCTCGGTGATGAGCCCGACCTTCACCGGGTCGCCGGTCGCCGCGTTCGGTTCGCCGAGGACCTCCTCGGCGGCCGCGGCGCTCTCCGCCCCGTCGCCGTCGCCATCACCCGCATCGTCGTCGTCGCCGCCGCACGCGGCGGCGACGAGGGACAGCGCGAACAGTGCGGCGAGAGCTCGCCACATCGGTCGGCGTTCGTGGATCACAGGTCCTCCCTGGTGCCATGTCGCGAGCGACCGGATGCCCGCATCCGAAGATGGCCTGCGTCCCCTCGTCCCCCCGACGGATAATAGAGGATACTATTATCGCATCCGACACGGCGTCAAGCAGTTGGCCGTTGCGACGAAGGTCGAATGCGTGCCCCGAATCTCCTCAGTGGAGAACGAGCGGCAGGTGCTTGAGCCCCCGCAGCGACTGGGTCGCCTTGTAGCGCAGCTCGTGCCGCGGCACAGCCAGGCGCATGTCGGGGAACCGCTGCACCAGGGCACGGAGCGCCGCCCGGCCCTCGAGCCGGGCGAGCTGGTTGCCGAGGCAGTAGTGGGCCCCGAAGGCGAACGTGAGGTGGCGGTTCGGGTCGCGCCCGAGGTCCAGCTCGTCGGGACGGTCGAACACCGCCTCGTCGCGATTGGCCGAGATGATCATGCCGAGCACCAGCGAGCCCTCGGGGACCGTCGTGCCCTCGATCTCGATCTCCTCGGTGGCGATGCGGGCGGCGCCGCAAGGCACCGGGGTGGTGAACCGCAGCAGCTCCTCGACGGCCGTGTCGGCGATCTCGGGCTCGTCGCGCAGACGGGCCATCTGCTCGGGGTGCTCGAGCAACGTGACGATCGAGCTGCCGATCAGGTTGGCGGTCGTGTCGTGACCGGCGAGGAGGAGCAGGAAGATCATGGCGACGACCTCGTCGTCGTCGAGCCGGTCGTCGTCGTCGCGCGCCCGCACGAGCGCCGTGATGAGGCCGTCGTCGGGATCGGTGCGGCGCTCCGCGGCGAGGCGGTCGAACAGCCGCACCATCTTCCGCCCGGTCGGCAGCGCCCGCAGGACCGCGAGGTCGCCGGAGCCGGTCGCCTCGGTGAACTGCTCCGTCCAGCGGTGGAAGTCGCGCCGGTCGGCCGGGCCGACGCCCATCATCTCGGCGATCACCCGCAGCGGCAGCGGGGTCGCGAGCTCCTCGACCAGGTCGACCGTGCCCCGCTCCGCGATGCCGTCGAGGAGCTCGTCGACGATCCGCTCGACGCCCTCGGTCATCTGCTGCACGCGCCTCGGCGTGAACGCCCGGCTGACGAGCCCGCGCAGGCGCTTGTGGTCGGGGTCGTCCTTGAACACCATGCTGTCGGTGAGCAGCCGCAGGACCCGCGGGGCGAAGCGCACCAGGCCGCCGCCCCGCCGGTGTGCCAGCAGGTCGCTCGACAACCGGGCGTCGGTGTGGACCTGCATGACGCCGTCGTAGGTGGTGACCATCAGGCCGCTCCCCCGCAGCAGCTGCTTCGAGCGCACCGTCGACACCGGCGCCGTCCGCCGCAGCTCGGCGTAGCGGGGGAAGGGATCGGTGAACATCACCGGGTCGGCCAGGTCGGTGACGACCGCGGTGGGGGCGGCGGTGGCGCTCACCGGAAGCTCGGCTCGGTGGTGGTCCGCGGCCGGGGCGCACCTTCGGGACGCGGCGAGTTGCCGATGTTCGTGTAGGCCATGCCGTTCTGCAGGGCGATCGACCGGCTCATGTCGAGCGACTCCCAGATCGCGCGCACGCTCCCCTGGATGGCCCGCGGGTTGCGGGACGCGATGTCGGCCGCGATCTGCCGGGCCCGGCTGCGCAGATCGGTGGCCGGAACGACCTCGGTCAGCAGACCGAGGCGCAGGGCGGTGTCCGCGGTGATGCGCTCCTCGGTGCCCATGAGCGCCCACCGGAGCACGTCGCCGAGCGGCACGCCGCGGTGCAGCATGCCGATCGGCTCGAGCGCCGAGACGATGCCGCCGTTGGCGTGCGGATCGAAGAACGTCGCCTCCTCGGAGGCGATGATGATGTCGGCCTCGTTGAGGAAGTACTGGCCGCCGCCGGCGCACATGCCCTGCACGGCGGTGACCACGGGCTTCCAGCACTTGTGGTGCGATTTGGGTGAGAGCGTCTCGCCCGGGTCGGTGTTGTTCCACACGTTCGAGCTGAAGAACCACGTCACGCCGCCCCGCACGTCAGCGCCGGTGCAGAACGCCTTGTCGCCGTTCGCCTGCAGCACGACGGCGTGGATCGCGTCGTCGTCGCGGATCGTCCGCCACGCCCACGCGATCTCGCCGGCCATCTGGTCGTTCCAGGCGTTGTGGGCCTCGGGACGGTTGAGGGTGATGGTGGCGACGTGGTCGTCGCCGACCTCGAACTCGATGGCCTCGCAGTCCATGGGGACGCTCCTTGTCGATGGACGGACGTGCTGGGGATTGCGGATCGGCGTGTCGGCCGACGGATCACGGATGAGTGTCAGCGTGTCAGCAGGATGCAACCCGCGATCGGTCCCCCGCCGGCGGACACGACGGCCACCTCGGGATCGCCGGCCACCTGGCGGTCACCAGCGGCGCCCCGCAGTTGCAGGCACGCCTCGTGCAGCACCCAGTAGCCGTGCAGGCGCCCGGCCGACAGCTGGCCGCCGTACGTGTTGAGCGGCAGCTCGCCGTCGAGCGCGATGCGGCTGCCGCCCTCGACGAAGGGGCCGCCCTCACCGTCGCCGCACAGCCCGAGCGCTTCGAGCCAGGCGACCGTGAGGAACGTGAAGCCGTCGTACAGCTGGGCGACCTCGACGTCGGCGGGCTTCAGATCGGTGCGGTCCCACATCTCGCGGGCCGCTTCGACCGACGCCATCTTCGGGTAGTCAGGCCGGTTGATCCACCCGCCCTCACCGGGCGACCCGCCCATGGCGGCGACACGCACCGGGGGGTGCGGGCAATCGTCCGAGAAGTCGGCCGTGGAGACGACCAGCGCGATGGAGCCGTCGACCGGGACGTCGCAGTCGTACAGGCCGAGCGGGTCGGACACGGGCCTGGCGCCGAGGTAGTCCTCGAGCGTCATCGGCGCGCGGTAGACGGCGAGCGGGTTGCGCGCGGCGTTGGCGCGGGCGTTCACCGCGATGGCGCCGAGCTGCTCCTTGGTGGTGCCGTAGAGGTGCATGTGGCGGGCGCAGTGCATCGCCACCCAGTTCGCGGCCGAGTAGGCGTGGTGGGCGAGGAGCGAGCCGATGTCGCCCATGACCGCAACGGCGCGCTCGGCCCGGGGCGCCGACGGAGCGTCGGGCGCCGACGGGGTGGCTGCCGACGGCGCTCCGCCGGCGGGCAGGATCGTGCCGCCCATCATCTGCACGGTGCGGTACACGAGCACGTGGCGGGCCCGGCCCTCGGCGACGGCGAGGAACGCGGACATGACCGGCGACAGCAGACCGCCGCTGTCGACGGCGTCGCCGTGGTCGACCGGGGCGACGCCGAGCTCGATGGCGGCGTCGGTGAGCGGCGTGTCGCCCATCGTGGCGATGCCGTCGATGTCGCCCGGGGTGAGGCCGGCGTCCGCGATCGCCCGGCGGCCGGCGTCCACGGTGAGCGCGAGGGCGGGGATGTCGAGCCGGCGTCCGATCGACGAGATGCCGATGCCGGAGATGATCGCCCGGGTCTCCGGTGCGGCGCTCACGTCGCGGCCGCCGGCGGGGCCGCGAGGGCGAAGACCGGCACGTGCACCTCGCCGTGCTGCTCGAACCGCACCCGGACGGGGGCGCCGATGCGCACGTCGGCGGGTGCGCCGTCGACGATGTTGGTCGGCAGCCGCAGGCCCGCCTGCTCGTCGAGCTCGACCACGGCGATGACGTACGGCGGGGGCACGTCGGGGTGGTACCGGTGGTGGTTCACCGTGAAGGTGAACACGGTCCCCCGGCCGCTCACGGGCTCGGGCTCCGCCGAGCCGCCGCACGCCTCGCACGTCCCGGTGGGCGGGTGCTGCCAGCGGCGACACTCCCGGCATCGTTCGACGAGCAGGGTGCCGTCCGCCCCGCCGGTCCAGTACGGGCGGTCGCGCGCGGTCAGGGTCGGCAGGAGTCGTGGGGCCACCATCAGGGAAAGAGTATACGGTATTGCCGATGAGCACCGCCGACACCGCGCCTGCCCTCGCCCCGCACGTCGTCTCGTGGATCGAGTCCACCACCGGCCTCCCGGTCACCGACGCTCGCCAGATCCCGGCGGGCGGGCGGCTCGGCTGGTTCGTCGACATCGGCCGGCCCGGCACCGCCCACGAGCTGTTCCTGCAGGCCGGGCGGGGCCTCGGCGGCGGGCCCAGCTCGTTCCAGGGCTTCGACGTCGAAGCCGAGGTCTACCGGGCGCTTCGCCCCCACGGCATCCCGGTGCCGAAGGTGTGGGGCCTCGACGAGGACCTCGACCTGCTGCTCGTCGACCGCATCCCCGGCACCGTGTGGTTCCACCCCCCGGCCGACCCGGCCGAGCAGGTGCAGATCGCGCGGGACTTCGTGCGCCACCTCGCCACCTGGCACCGTCTGGGAGCGGCCGAGCTCGACCTGCCGTCGTTCGGCCCGGTGAAGACGTGGCGTGCGCACCAGCTCGACCAGCTGGCCGGCAGCGAGGCGATGATGGCGACCGCGGGCGGTGCCCAGCGCCTCGACCCGCTGGTCACCCGGTCGATGGACTGGCTGCGGGCGAACGTCCCCGACGCCGATGGTCCCGTGGTGCTCGTGCAGGGCGACACGGGCCCCGGCAACTTCCTGTACAGCGACGGCCGCGTGACCGGCATCATCGACTGGGAGCTCGCCCACCTCGGCGACCCCATGGACGACATCGCCTGGCTCTCCTGGCGCACGGCGCAGCACAGCTTCACCCACTTCCCCGACCGCATCCGCGAGTACGAGGAGCTGAGCGGCATCGCGGTCGACGCAGCTCGCGTGCACTACTACCGGCTCAACGCGTTCGCCCGCCTCGGCCCCTTCTTCGGCCTGGCCCCGATGGGCCGCCGGCCGGTGCAGGGCCTGGACGGCGGCGAGCCCGCCGCGGTCAACCGGGCGGCCGACGGCAGCGCGCTCATCCTGTCGATGCTCCACCGCCGCATGCGGCTCGACGCCACCAGCGACGCGATGGGCCTCGACCGGCCGTCACGGGAGGTGGACGAGGCGCCCGAGCCGGCACACAGCGGCATGTACGACCGCATCCTCGATCAGCTCCGGGCCATGGTCCCTCGCATCGAGGACCGCACGGCCGCCAGCTCGGCCAAGGCGATCGCCCGCCAGCTCAAGTACCTGCGCGAGCTCGACCGCAACGGCGAGGTGTTCGGCGCCCGGGAGCTCGACGACCTCGGTCGGCTGCTCGGCCGCACGCCCGGCTCGCTGGGCTCGCTCGACGAGGGTCGGGCGGCGCTCGTCGACGCGGTGCACGACGGGCGGGTGTCGTTCGAGGACTACGTCGACTACCACTGGCACCGGCTGCGCCGCGACGACCACCTGATGCGCCACGCCTCGGGCGCGCTCTACGACCGGGGTTGGCCCGACCTACGCTGACTCGTCGATTCGAAACGACGTGAACAGTCGGTGCAGTCAGACCGCTCCACGCCAGCAGAGGGTCAGCGGACGTCGAGCCGTTCGACCGATTGGCCGGTGATCTCGGCGATCAACTCGAAGTCCTTGTCGAGGTGCAAGACCGTGAGGTCCGCGAGCTCGCCTGTCGCGGCGATCAGAAGGTCCGGAACTGACGGCGCGCGGTGCTGACCGCGTTCGGCGAGCACGGCCTGCAGCTCGACCGCTCGGTCCTCGATGCGGGGCGTCAGGTACTCCACCGGCATGGATGCGATCGGCGGCTCGGCGAGAAGGGACCGGTGATCGGGGGCCGAGCGGGCAGAAGAGCCAACCGCCAGCCGGGTCACCGTGGAGATCCGGACACGTCCACGCTCGATCCGTGTCGCCCACTCTGCCGCGTTCGACGCGAGGTGGAGCCGGGCGATCGCTGACTTGTCGATGAGCCAGGACGTCACGTCCATGCGCCCGACATGGTCTCCGGATCATCGAGGTCTCGAGCCAGTGCGGCTGTCCGCTCGAGCTGAGCGACCGTGACCTGCCCGGCATCGTGGACGCGTTCACGCTCGAGGGTGCGCCGTAGGCTCTACCCCCAGAGGATGTTCTTCACCTCGGTGAAATCCTCGATGCCATGGCGGCCCCACTCGCGGCCGAGGCCGGACTGCTTGTAGCCGCCGAAGGCGCCGGCCTGACCGATGCCCTTCATGTCCTCGCCCCAGCCCGGGCCCTGGCCGGCGCCCGGCCCCGCGCCGGGCGCCGGCGGCGCGCCGATGCCCTGGGCCATCACGTGACCGGCGCGCACCTGGCGGGCCACGTTGAACGCCCGCGCGGTGCTCGCCGAGACCACCGCCCCGCCGAGGCCGTAGATCGAGTCGTTGGCCAGGGCAACGGCGTCCGCATCGTCGCCCGAGTAGGGCACCACGGTGAGCACCGGCCCGAAGATCTCCTCCTGGGCGATGCGCATGTCGTTGCGGCCGACGAACACGGTCGGCTCGTAGAAGAACCCGGTGTCGAGCCCCTCGGGACGCCGGCCGCCGCACAGCAGCTCGGCGCCCTCGTCGTGCGCCGACTGCACGTAGCCCTCGACCCGCTCGCGCTGCTGCTCGCGGACGAGCGGGCCGAGCACGGTGCCCGGATCGCGGGGATCGCCGATGGTGATGGCCGGCACGGCGGCCGCCACGCCCTCCTTGTACGCGTCGAGCAGGTGCTCGGGCAGCAGCAGGCGAGTCTTCAGAACGCAGCCCTGCCCGCAGTGGGTGAGCACCTCGCCGAAGCCGATCGAGCGGGCGTGGTCCTCGCCGACGTCGCCGAGGATGATCTGCGCGCTCTTGCCGCCCAGCTCGAGCTGCAGCTTCTTCACGGTCCCCGACGCGGAGGCCATGATGCGCCGCCCGGTCGCCGTCGAGCCGGTGAATGTCACCATGTCGACCATCGGGTTGGACGTGAGCTCGTCGCCCACCTCGGCGTGACCGGTGATGACGTTGAGCACGCCGGGCGGGATGCCGGCCTCGGCCGCCGCCTCCGCGATCATCATGGCGTCGAGCGGCGTCCACGGGTGCGGCTTGAGCACGACGGTGCACCCCGCGGCCAGCGCGGGTGCCACCTTCACCACGTTGAGCATGAACGGGAAGTTGAACGGCGTGATCGCGGCGACGACGCCGATGGGCTCGCGCACGATGGCCGAGCCGGCCACCCCGCCGGGTTGGCCCGACGGGGGTCCGTTCTCCACCCAGGGGAACGAGTGCTCGACGATCGCCGCGTTCGAGCGGAACATGCCGATCGAACCGGCCGCCTGCACGAAGTCGGTGAGGAACCCGGTCGACCCCGTCTCGGCGACGATCAGCTCGCGGAGGTCGCCCGCCCGCCCCTCGAGGATCTCCGCCATCTTGATCAGCGCGGCCGCGCGGTGGGCCGGCTTCATCCAGGGCCAGGGCCCGGTGTCGAAGGCGCGCCGGGCCGCGGTGACGGCGGCGACGGCCGTCTTGACCGAGCCCTCGGGCACCGCCCCGATGGTCCGCTCGGTGGCCGGATCGATGACCTCGATGGCGCCGTCGGCGCCGTCGCTGGTCCAGGCCCCGTCGATGTACAGCTCGTAGTCCCAGCGCTCGGTCATCGCCGCATCCCCTCCGTTGATTGAGGCTACTCTAATCGCGATCGCGTCGAATCGAGTCGGCGCTCGGCAGATCGGGGGGACTCCGTGTACGACGTGCTCGACGGCGTGAAGGTGCTCGAGGTGTCGGCGTGGGCGTTCGTGCCCTCGGCCGGCGGCGTGCTGGCCGACT
>CAYUXB010000051.1:14855-17798 GCA_964448525.1 uncultured Acidimicrobiaceae bacterium | reverse complement strand
GACAGGTCGAGGTCGACCTCGAGGTAGTGGTCGCGGAACGTGTGGTTCTGCGCCGGGTCGAGCACCTCGAGCAGCGCCGAGGAGGGATCGCCCCGCCAGTCGGCGCCGATCTTGTCGACCTCGTCGAGCAGGATGACCGGGTTCATCGTGCCGGCCTCCTGCAGGGCCCGGACGATGCGGCCCGCCTGGGCGCCGACGTAGGTGCGCCGGTGTCCCCGGATCTCGGCCTCGTCCCGGATGCCGCCGAGGGCGACGCGGGTGAACTTGCGGTTCAGGGCCCGGGCCACCGAGGCGCCGAGCGAGGTCTTGCCGACCCCGGGGGGACCGGCGAGGGCCACGATGGCGCCCGGCCGGCGGCCGTTGTCGGTGACCGGCTCGATCTCGGCGACGACGGGAATCGTCCGCTCGCCGTCGGTGCGGTCGGTGGCGCCCGGGCCGGCGGACGGTTGCTCGGCAGCCGTGTCGTCGGTGTCGGTGTCGGTCGTCGTGCTAGCGGACGGGTCGGTCGACTCGGCTGCCGGCTCGGCGCCTGCGGCCCCCGCGGCCTTCCTCGACGCGGCGTCCTCCGCGGCGCGCTCGGCGAGCAGCTTGCGCACGGCGAGCATCTCGACGATGCGCTCCTTGACCTCGTCGAGTCCGGTGTGGTCCGCGTCGAGCACGGCGCGGGCCCGGTCGATGTCGTAGTCGTCGACGCTGCGCTCGCCCCACGGGATCTCGAACACGGTGTCGAGCCAGTTGCGGATCCACCCGTGCTCGACGTTCTGCTCCGGCGTGCGCTCGAAGCGTTCGATCTCGCGGTCGACCGCCTTGCGGGTGGCCTCGGTGACCGCACCCGCCTCGACCAGCTTGGTCAGGCGCTCGCGGTAGCCCTCGACCGAGTCGTCGTCGTCCTCGCCCAGCTCCTTGCGGATGGCGTCCATCTGCTGGCGGAGCAGGAACTCGCGCTGGCGGTCCTCCAGCCCCTCGGTGACGTCGTTGCGGATCTTCTCGCTCAGCTCGTGCTCGGCGAGGGCCTCCTTGACCCAGCCCAGCACCAGCGTGAGCCGCTCGGACAGGTCGAGCGTCTCCAGGAGCTCGACCTTGCGCTCGGTCGCCAGGTCGGGCCACCAGCCGGCCAGGTCGGCCAACCCGGAGGGGCCGTCGACGCTGCGCAGGACCTCGGCCAGCCGGCGACCGCCGAGGGCCTCGAACAGGGCGCGCAGGGCGGCCCGCAGCTCGGTGGCCTGGGCCTCGACCTCGTCGGTGATCTCCCCGTCGTCGATCGGCGACGTGTGGACCCACAGCCCGCTGGTCTCGCCGATGACGCCGAGGCCCAGCTCGGCGCGCCGGGTGGCGCGGATGACCAGCGCGGGCATGCCGCCCGGTAGGTTGCCGCGGTTCTCGACGCGAGCGATCGTGCCCACCCGGGCGTAGCGCCCGTCGGGGTGGCGGGGGACCAGCAACAGAGTGTCGCCGGCCTTCGCCGCGGCATCCGCCGCCGCCTTGGCCTCGTCGGTCTCGAGGGCCAAGGTCACCACCATGCCCGGCAGCACGACATCGTCTGTCAGCGGCAGGACGGGCAGTGTCATCGTGTCCAGATCGGCCATCAGGCCCTCCTCGAACAAAGTAGTTGAGTGCCACAAACAACAGTAGGGGCGATCTTGGCATTCCCCACCCCAACAAGATTGAGTGCATGATGCTCAACCCTGGTTCGTTAGCGTTCCTTCCCGTGCTGCTCGCCGGATACGAACCCAGTCCCGAGGAGATCGACCGCGCCTGCGGCACCGAGGAGCCCTCCTTCATCTGCCAGCGGGTCCTCGAGTGGACCAACGGCAGCCAGGGATGGGCAGAGGCGGCCGACAAGCTCCTGCACACCCCCGTGATGATCCTGCTGATCATCGGGGTCGCGTTCGTCGCCAACCGCCTCGTGCGCCGGGCCATCAAGCGCATGACCAGCCAGCTCACCGATTCGCCGGCCTCGCAGCGCATGCGGGGACTGCGTGAGAAGGCGCCCAAGGCGATCCGCAGCACCGGGTCGCACTCGCTGCGCGCGGGGGCCCGGGCGCGCACGCTGAGCACGGTGCTGCGCTCGATCGCCAGCGCCGTGATCTGGGCGATCGCGGTGACGATGATCCTGGCCGAGCTGGGCGTGAACCTCGGGCCGCTCATCGCGGGTGCCGGCATCGCGGGCGTCGCCATCGGCTTCGGCGCCCAGAGCCTGGTCAAGGACTTCCTCGCCGGCATCTTCATGCTGGTGGAGGACCAGTTCGGCGTGGGCGACATCATCGACGCCGGCGACACGACCGGCACCGTCGAGGCCATCACGCTGCGCACCACACGCCTCCGCGACGTGAACGGGACCGTCTGGCACATCCCCAACGGCTCGTTCACCCGGGTCGGCAACCTGTCGCAGCAGTGGGCGCGGGCCCTGGTCGACGTCGAGGTGGCCTACGGCACCGACCTGGACCGTGCCTCGGAGGAGATCCGCCGCGTGGCGACCGACCTGTGGCAGGAGCCGTCGTGGCGCGGCAAGGTGCTGGAGGCGCCGGAGATCTGGGGTGTCGAACGGGTCGAGCCCGACGTCGTCGCCCTGCGCCTGGTGGTGAAGACGCGGCCCGCATCGCAGTTCCCTGTCGTGCGGGAGCTGCGCCGGCGCCTCGCCGACGCCTTCGTCGACGCCGGCATCGCCCTGCGCTCGCCGCAGAACGCCGACTGGGTGCGCCGCGACGCGGGCACCTCCCAGGAATCCCCGGACCCCCCTGAGCCCCCCTCGCCCGAGTCCCCGGGCGTCCCGAGGCAATAGGTTCCGTTCCGCCGAGCCCGAGGCAATGGGTTCCGGATCCGGAACCCATTGCCTCGGGCTTGGTCAGACGGAACCGATTGCCTCGGGACCTGGTCCGACCGGGCGGGTCATGCCAGGTTGATCACCGTGCCGAGGTCGGCGAGGCGGAGGAGCGCCGGGTC
>CAYUXB010000051.1:0-14755 GCA_964448525.1 uncultured Acidimicrobiaceae bacterium | reverse complement strand
GTCATGCCAGGTTGATCACCGTGCCGAGGTCGGCGAGGCGGAGGAGCGCCGGGTCGTCGATCACCCGCTCGACCGCCTCGGCAGCGGACACGCCGTGGGTGCGCATGTGGTTCACGAGGGCGGCGGCCACGACCGGGGCCGAGAACGACGACCCGGACCACACCGCCCAGCCGTCGAAGTCGTCCGGGTCCGGGCCGGTGCCGACCGGCGCCTCGGCCCCGGCGAACCGGAACAGCGTGCTGAGAAGGTCGACGCCCGGTGCGCACGCCCGGACCCACGGCCCGTAGTTCGTGAACGGTGCCGGCCCGCCGGGCCCGATGGCGCCGACGCCCACGACACCGGGGAACGCCGCGGGGTATGTCGGCCGGCAGGTGGCATCGTTCCCGGCCGACGCCACCACGACGTAGCCGCGCGCCTGCGCGCCGCTGACCGCCGACCCGAGCACGCCGGGCTCGGACATCACGTGCCCACCGAAGGACAGGTTCAGCACGGCACCCGGGTGGTCGCGGGCCGGGAGCGCGCCGATGGCGGCGGCGATCGCCGACTCGGTGGCGTCGCCGAGGGGACCGATCACCGCCCGCGACTCGACGACGGCGCCGGGCGCGACCTGTTGGATGACCCCGGCGATGAAGCTGCCGTGGCCGGCGGCAGGATCGAGGAGGTCGTCGCCGTTCTGATCGGGCCGGTCGTGCGGGCCGAACGCGTGGGTGACCACGCTCAGGCCGTCGAGGCCGGGCGGGAAGGCGTCACCGCCGGTCTCGGGGAGCCCGGTGTCGAGCACGACGACGTGCGGGTCCTTGCCGGTCGAGGACGTCGTCGCCGCGTCCGCCGCCCGGGCCAGCTTCTCGACGACCGCGTCCCGGGCCACGGCGTCGAACACCGGCCGGGCGCTGCTCCTGCGCAGGCCGGTCCTGGCCTCGGCCGGAGATGCGTAGACGGGGGAGGCGTACACCGGGGAGGCGTAGACGGGCGACGCGTACACGGGGGAGGCGTAGACGGGCGACGCGTACACGGGGGAGGCGTAGACGGGGGACGCGTAGACGGGAGAGGCGTACACCGGAGACGCGTAGACGGGCGAGGCACTCGGCCCGCCGCCGCAGCCCCGCGCCGCAGGGTGCGGCCCACAGCAGCAGGCGCCCGCACAGTGGGCGAAGAAGACGTGGTTGGGCTGCACCGGCGCGCCGGCCGCCCGTAGGTCGCGCACCAGGCTGGGCACGTCGGGCACCCCCCGCAGCCGGCGGGCCGGGGTGTCGCGCAGCTCCGCGTCCTCCGTGGGGTCCACGACGCGCAGGTCCAACCTCGGGAACACGCGGCGCGCCACCTCGAGCGTGCGGTCCGCGTCGAGGGTCAGCACCTCACCGGGCACGAAGGCGAACCCCTCGGGCCCCGGCACCACCGTCACCCGGTCGGACCAGCCCTCGCCGGGCCCGCGTCGTCCGCCACCCCCCTTCGGGGGATCGGTGCGGTCGGGAACCGACTGCGCTGCGCCAGGATCGTTGTCGTCGGGGTCGGACATGGTGCTTCCTCCCGGGTCGTGGTCACGGAGTCGAGGCACCGGCGGCTCGACCACCTCCTACCATGACGCACCGTGGCGATCGACGCACCTATCGCGGCATTGCGAACGCTGGCCGAGGAGCGGCACCGCGAGCCAGCCACGGTGCGTCGCTACGCCGAGGAGGTGCTCGCCGATCCGGCCGTGCCGCCCGCCGTCGCCCCCGTCGCCGAGTGGGTGCTGGGCCTGGCACTGCACGAGCTCGGCGACACGGCCGGCGCGATCGACCACTTGCGGCGGGCCGCCCGCGCCGCGCGCCGGTCCGGCGACGCCGAGACCGAGGCCGTCGCCCGCGCCGGCCTCGCCGTCTCGCTGCTCAGCCGGGGGGATGCCGCCGCGGCCCGCCGCGAGATCGCCCGAGCCGACGGCCTCGCGCCCCCGGCGTCCCGCGGTCGGGTCGACATCGCGTGGGCGCTCATCCACCAGCGGCTGGGCGAGCTCGACCAGGCGCTCACCCGGTTCCGGGTCGCGTTGCCCCGCCTGCGGCGCGACGGCGACCGCCACAGCGTCGCCCGGGCACTGCTCAACCGAGGCACGCTCCTCGCCTACCAGGGCGCGACCGACGCCGCCCTGGCGGACTTCGCCGAGGTCGAAGCCCTCGCCGAGCAGCTCGGCCTTCCGGTGCTCGCGGCGATGGCCGCCCACAACGCCGGGTTCGCGCTCGGCCGGCGCGGGGCGGCGGGCGAGGCGCTGGACGCGTTCGCCCGGGCCGAGGCCGCCTACGACGAGCTGGGCCGGCCGCCCCGGCTGGTGGCGGTGCTGGCCGCGGATCGCTGCGACGTGCTGCTCCAGGTCGGGTTGGCCGACGACGCCCGGGCGGCGGCGGACGCCGCGGTGCGGGCCCTCGACGGCGTCGACGCCGCCCACGCCGCCGAGGCCCGCTTGCTGCTCGCCCAGGCCGCGCTGGCCGCGGGCGACCTCGACCGGGCGGCCGCCGAGGCCGGGCGGGCGCAGGCCGCCTTCGGGGCGGGACGCGCACCGTGGGCCGCGCTGGCCGGCTACGTGGCGATGCAGGCCGAGATCGGCCTGGCGCAGGACGAGGCGGCGACGGATGCGACCCTCCTCCGGCGATCGCTCGACGCGGCCCGCCGGCTCGAGCAGCAGGGCTGGCGGATCGAGGCCCTGCACGCCCGCACGTTCGTCGGCCGTGTCGCGCTCGCCCTCGGCCGCCCGGGCGTCGCGGCCGACGAGCTGGCCACTGCGGCCGCGGCACGCCGCCGGGGACCGGTCGGCCTGCGGGCGCAGGCGTGGCACGCCACCGCCCTCGTGCGGCTGGCATCCGGCGACCGATCGGGCGCCAAGGAGGCGCTGCGCCACGGCCTGCGCGTCGTCGACGATCACCGGGCCCGACTGGGCGCCACCGAGTTGCGGGTCGGCGCCGCCGCGCACGGCGAGGACCTGGCCCGCCTCGGCGTGCGCCTGGCCCTGGCCGACGGCCGCCCGTGGGAGGTGCTGCGCTGGGCCGAGCGCTGGCGGGCCGGCAGCCTGCGCCTGCCGCGGGTGGCGGCGCCCCCCGATCCCCGGTTGGCGGCCACGCTGGCCGAGCTACGGGCCGCGGAGTCCGATCTGCGCGAGGCCACGCTCGCGGGCGACCCGGCGCCTGCCCTCCTGGGCCGCATCGCCCGGCTGGAACGCGGGGTGCGCGACCGGGCTCGCCGGGCGGCCGGCGGGTCGGCCCCGCGCCGGGCGCGACCGCTCACGGGTCCGGCCCTGGCGGATGCGCTCGGTGACCGCACGCTCGTCGAGTACGTGGCGGTCGAGGGCCGTCTCCACGCGGTGACGGTCGCCGACGGCCGGGCCCGCATCCACGCGGTCGGGGACGCGGCGACCGTGGCGGACGAGGTGCGCCATCTGCTGTTCGCGCTCCGCCGACTCCTCGCCTCCTCCGACATCGGCGCCCGTCCCCGCCGGGACGGCGGCGGCGACGGCGACGGGGGCGACGGTCGGGACGGCGGCGGCGACGGCGACGGCGTGGACGCCCGGGACGGCGGCGTCCGTGCGGCTGCGCGCCGGGTCGACGACCTGCTGGTCGCTCCCCTGCGGCTGGCGGAGGGCGGCGGGGTGGTCGTGGTGCCCACCCACCCGTTGCACCAGCTCGCCTGGTCCGCCCTGCCGTCGCTGGCGGACCGATCGGTGACGGTCGCCCCGAGCGCCGCACTGTGGCTCGACCGCACGGCTCGGGCCGTTCCGCGTCGCCCCCGCGGCACGCTGGCGGTGGCCGGGCCCGGGCTCGCCGGCGCGGCACCGGAGGCGGCCGCCGTCGCGGGGGCGTGGCCCGCCGGCCGGGTGCTGCGGGACACCGACGCGACGGTCGCCGCCGTCCTCGACGCGCTCTCCGCCGTCGACGTCGCGCACATCGCCGCCCACGGCCGGTTCCGGTCGGACAGCCCGATGTTCTCCGCCCTCCGCTTGGCGGACGGTCCGCTCACGATCTACGACCTGGAGCGCGCGACGTCCCTGCCGGCGACCTTCGTGCTGCCCGCCTGCAACGCGGCGTTGCCGCAGGTCACCCGGGGCGACGAGGTGCTCGGCACGGCGACCGCCCTCGTCGGGCTCGGGGTGGGGTCGGTGGTCGCCCCGGTGCTGCCCGTACCCGATGCCGCGACGGCGGCGTTCTCCCCGGCCGTCCACCGGTGGTTGGCGGCGGGGGAGTCGCCGGCCGCAGCGTTGGCCCACGCCCGCACGGATGCCGTCGCCGGCGGCGACCCCGCGGCGTCGGCCGTGGCCGCGGCGTTCGTCTGCATCGGGGTGGACGACGCCCGCCGAGGCGCGATCAGCGGGTGACCCAGGGGGTCGTCGTGGGCCGGTCGCCGAGCAGGAGCTGGAGCCGCAACGGACCCGGCCCGACCGGTGTCCGGAAGCGCCCGAGGTCGTCGACGCGCACCTGCCGGCGCCGGGCAGGCTGCACCACCTCGATCGGGACGTCGTCCGTCGGGTCGACGCGCCCGACCAGCTCGTCGGCGGTGACGTCGATCTCGACGGTGCGGTCGCCGGCGGTGAAGGTGAGCGAGCGCACGTCGCCCTCGTCGTCGCGCAGGGCGACCGCCCGCTCGTCGAGCAGCGAGTCGAAGGTCAGCTCGGCCAGCTCGGCGTCGACGGTGGCCCAGTCGGCGGCGCGGGCGATGTCGACGGCGGCGGGCGGGATGGGATCGGTGCGGTCGAGCACCCGGCCGAGGATGTCGAGCAGGTCGGTGTCGTCGAGGCGGCGGCGCACGGCGCTAGTCCTCCGTGAAGGGGCGCAGCTCGGGGGAGCTGCGCAGCTGGTCGAGGCAGCGCTGGCGGGTCGGGCCGATGCTGCCGTGGGGCATGTCGAGCACTTCGCCGATCTCGGCATAGGAGAGCGGCGGGTCGAGGGTCGCGAGGCGCAGCAACTCCCGGCAACGGCGGGGCAGCGACGCGAACGCGTGGTGCACGGCCCGCTGGAGCTCGTCGTCGAGCAGGCGGTCGTCGCTCGTGGCGGGCGAGGCCGGCAGGGCCATGTCGGCTGGATCGGTGGGGGTGAGGCGCCGCCGGGACCGCAGGAGGGTGAAGACCTCGTTGCGGGCGGTGGTCGCCACCCATCCGGGCAGCTTGGCCGGCTGTTGCACGGTGGCCAGCCGCTCGTTCAGGCGGAAGAACGTGGCTGCGAAGGCGTCCTGGCGGTCGGCGGCGGACAGGTCGAAGCCGGCGATGGCGTGCCACACGACCCGCTGCAGCCGGGTGACGATCGCCTCCCAGGCGGCGTGGTCGCCGTCGATCGCCCGGGGGACCAGGTCCTCGAAGCGCGGCTGTTCCCGTTCACCGGTCGGCGGTCGCACGGTGCCAGCGTACGCGCCAGCGCGGGGCGTCAGTGTGCGCTCACCATGGGTGGTTTCGGAGGTGTCGTCGTGCGGCCGCCTCCCCGTGAGCCCGCGGATCGTCTGGATCGTGGCGACCATGCGGCCGACCTCCTCTCGCGTCATCGAACCCCCGGCTGACGGGGATCGGCCCGGGGCCCGGATGCGCTCCGCCCAACGCACCCGGGCCCGAACCGTGTGGTTCCCGCCGGGACATAGAGCACGTCGTCTCGTCCCGGATACCCGGATCGCGGAAATTCTCCGCTGGGCGCGCGCACGGCCCGGGCCCGCCGATGCGGGGGCGGGCCGGTCAGGCCTCCGGGGCGAGGTCGACCGTGACCGTGAGCGTGTCGCCGGCCTCGGTCGTCAGGGCGTCGATGCGGCCGGCGGCGCGCACGTCGTCGGCGCCGAGCGTCAGCAGGGCCAGCCGGTCGGGCGTGTCGGTGACAACGGCGGCGGTGACCTCGGTGCGCATCGAGCGCTTGGCTTCGCTCTTGGCCTTGCGGACCTCGCCGAGCACGGCGGCGGCGACGGCCAGCACCTCCGGGTCGGGCTCGTCGCCGGGCGATGCGCTCCCGTCGGCGCCGGCGGCCTCCCGCAGCGCGTCGGCGGAGGGCCACGGTGACCGGTGGATCGAGCCCTCCTGCCACCACGACCACACCTCCTCGGTGACGAACGGCAGGAACGGCGCGAACAGGCCGAGCAGCGTGCGCAGGGCCAGGCCGAGCGCGGTGCGGGCGGAGGCGGCGCCCTCGTCGCCGGCGGACCCGTAGGCCCGGTTCTTGACCAGCTCCATGTAGTCGTCGCAGTACGACCAGAAGAACGCCTCGGTGCGTTCGATCGCGCGGGCGTAGTCGAAGCGGTCGAACGCGGCGGTGGACTCGGCCACCAGGTCGGCGAGCGCGGCGAGCATCGACCGGTCGAGCGGGTGGGTGATCGTGCCGACCGTCGTCGACTCGAGCCCGAGCGCGAACTTCGACGCGTTCAGCAGCTTGATCGCCAGCTTGCGGCCGATCTTGAACTGGCCCTCGTCGAACACGACGTCCATGCCGGGCCGCCCGTTGGCGGCCCAGTAGCGCACGCCGTCCGACCCGTACTTCGCCAGCAGGGCGGCGGGGTCGTCGGGGGCGTTGGCGGCCGACTTGGACAGCTTCTTGCGGTCCGGGTCGACGATGAAGCCCGAGATGGCCGCGTTGGCCCACGGCAGCGAGTCGTGCTCGTAGTGGGACCGGACGACCGTGTAGAAGAGCCAGGTCCGGATGATGTCGTGCGCCTGCGGGCGCAGGTCCATCGGGAAGGTGCGCGCGAACAGGTCCGGGTCGTCGACCCACCCGGTGGCGATCTGGGGGGACAGCGACGAGGTGGCCCAGGTGTCCATCACGTCGGGGTCGGCGGTGAAGCCGCCCGGCTGGTCGCGCTGATCGTCGGTGTAGCCGGGGGGCGTGACCGTGGTGGGGTCGACGGGCAGCGCCGCCTCCTCCGCGAGGATCGGCGTCAGGTGGTCGACGTTGCCGTCGGCGTCGATCGGGTACCAGGCGGGGAACGGCACGCCGAAGAAGCGCTGACGGGTGATGTTCCAGTCGCCTTGCAGGCCGTTGGTCCAGTTCTCGAAGCGCACCCGCATGAAGTCCGGCCACCAGGCCAGCTCCTTGCCCCGGGCCAGCATGGCGTCCTTGTCGGGGTAGCGGATCATCCACTGGGTGGAGGTGACGATCTCGAGGGGGCGGGTGCCGTTCTCCCAGAACTTCACCGGGTGGGTGATGGGGCGGGGGCCACCCTCGATCAGGTCGGCCTCGGTGAGCAGCTCGACGATGCGGGCCTGGGCCTGCTTTGCGGTCTTGCCCGCCAGCTCGTCGTAGGCCGCCTGCGCGGCCGGCACGTCCGTGGACTCCCAGCCGGACTCGCCCCAGGTGACCGGCCGCAGCCGGCCGTCGCGCTGGACGATCGCCCGCATGTCGAGGCTCAGCTCGCGCCACCACGTGACGTCGGTGGTGTCGCCGAAGGTGCAGATCATGGCGATGCCGGTGCCCTTGTCGGGCTGGGCCAGCTCGTGGGCGAGGATCGGCACCTCGACGCCGAACAGCGGCGTGGTGGCGGTGCGCCCGAACAGCGGCTGGTAGCGCTCGTCGTCGGGGTGGGCGACGAGGGCGACGCAGGCGGGGATCAGCTCGGGGCGGGTGGTGTCGATCCAGATCGGGGCGTCCGGGCCCTCGAAGCGGATCTTGTGGTAGGCGCCGGGGATCTCGCGGTCCTGCAACTCGGCCTGGGCGACGGCGGACCGGAAGTCGATGTCCCACAGCGTGGGCGCCTCGGACCGGTAGGCGAGGTCGCGCTTCAGCAGCCGGAGGAAGCCGCGTTGGCTGGCCTTGATCGACTCAGGGCCGATGGTGCGGTAGCTGTGGTTCCAGTCGACCGACAGGCCGAGGTCGGACCACAGGTCGAAGTAGCTCTCCTCGAGCTGCTCGACGACGGCGCCGCAGAGCTCGACGAAGTTGGGCCGGCTGACCGGGATGGGCTTGTCCTTCTTGCCGACCTTCTCCGGCGGCCGGAAGTCCGGGTCGTAGGGCAGCGACGGGTCGCAGCGCGTGCCGGTGAGGATCTGGACGCGGCGCTCGACGTTGAGGCCGTTGTCGTCCCACCCCATCGGGTAGAAGACCTCGCGCCCCCGCATGCGCTGGTAGCGGGCGATCGTGTCGGTGTGGGTGTAGGAGCAGACGTGCCCCGGGTGCAGCGTGCCGGAGACGGTGGGCGGGGGGGTGTCGATGGAGAACACCTGGTCGCGGGTCTTCGTGCGGTCGAACCGGTAGGTGCCCTCGTCGGCCCAGCGCTGACGCCACTTGGCCTCGAGGCCGTCGAGGCTGGGCTTGTCCGGGATGCTGCTCACGTCGCAAGGCTACTGGCGGGCTGCAAGCTCTCGGAAAGCGGTTGATCACGTGGTCGCCGGTGTCGCGGCGCCGGCGCGACGGGTGTTCATCCCGATGTCGACTGCACGACGTATCGTTCGGGGAGTTCGTGGGCAAGACTCCAAGCGTCCCCGAGCCGGAGGCTCGCCGATGGCCACTCCCACGTCGTCTCCCTCCAACCGTCGTGCGCCGGCGTCGCGCCAGGTGCCGAGCCTCGACGCCGCTGAGGACCGCCTGGCCTGGATCTTCGGGTCGTCGCGCAGCGGTAGCACCTGGCTCCTGCGGATGCTGGCGTCGCTCGACCGCGTCGTGCCCATCGACGATCCTCACCTCGGTCACCACCTGGGCGTCTGGCGGCCGATCTCGTTGGCGTGGGCGACGGCCGAGCACCCACCGGACCTCACGACGCTCGACCGCGTGAAGCACGACAAGGACAGCTACTTCTTCAGCGACCGCTACCGCGATGCGTGGCAGCCGGCGCTGCGCCGGCTGATCGTCGAGCGGTTCGACGCCCAGGTGCGTGACACGGCCGGCACCGCCGACCCCGTCGTCGTGGTGAAGGAGCCGGGGTCGCACGTGGCCGACGTGCTGATGTCGCTGTTCCCCCGGTCGCAGCTGGTGTTCCTGCTGCGCGACGGGCGCGATGTCGTCGACTCCTGGCTGGCTGCCTACCGGGCCGGGTCGTGGGCGCTCGACGAGGGCGCGTTCCCGGTCACCGACGGGGGCCGCGCCGCGCTCGTCCGCTGGCAGTCGGCGGTGTGGGCGTACCGCACCGACCTCGTGCGCCGGGTCTTCGATGCCCATCCGGAGGAGCTGCGGGTGATGGTCCGCTACGAGGACCTGGTGGCCGACCCGGTGGGCGAGCTGGCCCGCCTGTGCCGTCACCTGCCCGTGCGAGCGTCGGACGACGCGTGTGCGGAGGTGGCCGCCCGGCACGCGTTCGCCGCGGTGCCGGCGGCGGCCAAGGGCGAGACCAAGGAGATCCGCTCGGCGACCCCGGGCGGTTGGCGCGAGAACCTCACGGCCGAGGAGCACGACATCATGCACGAGGTCATGGGTCGCCAGCTCGCCGAGCTCGGCTACCTCGACCGCACCCCGGCCGCCACCGGCTGACCGGCTGAGCCGCCCGCCGTCAGTGGTCGTGGCCCGGCATGCCGGCCATGTCGCCGAGGTCGGGCTCGTCACCCGGCTCGACCACCACGAACTGGCCCATCATCCCGTCGTCCTCGTGGCGGAGGACGTGGCAGTGGAACATGTAGGGCGTCGTCGGGTCGGCGTGGTCCTCGAAGCGGGCGATGATGCGGATCGTCGTGTCCGGCGGCACGTAGACCGTGTCCTGCCACCCGGCCAGCTCGGGCGGGGGCGGATCGCCGTCGACGTCGAGCACCGTGAAGTGCACCAGGTGCGGGTGGAAGCTGTGCGGGTTCCCGTCGGTGTTGCGGATCTCCCAGATCTCGGTCGTGTCGACGGTGACCACCTCGTCGACGCGGTCCATGTCCATGCGGTCGCCGTTGATCCGGCTGTCGCCGAGGCGGAACTCCCGGGTGCGCACCGCGTCGTCGGGATCGGGCGCGTCGATGGTCGCCAGCTGGCGGGGCAGCGCGGGTGACGGCGCCAACTCGTCGGCCGCCCGCAGCTCGAGGATGTCGAACGTGTCGTCGCCGCCGGAGAACCGGCCGACGACCGACACGCCGAGGTCGGGGGCGAAGCTGCGCAGCACGGCCCGCTCGCCGGGCTCCACGTCGACCACGATCTCGGCCCGCTCGCCGGGCGAGAGCTGGATGCGATCGGTCTGCTGCGGCTGCTCCAGCAGCCCGGCGTCGCCCGCCACGAGGGCGAAGGTGCGCCCGTCGGGGAAGCCGAGGTCGTACACCCGGGCGTTGGAGGCGTTGAGCACCCGGAACCGCACCCGCTCGGTCGTGACGTCGAGGTGGGGGTTCGTGGTGCCGTTGACCACGATCGTGTCGCCGAGGAAGCCGACGGTGGTGAACAGCGGCTCGCGGGTGTCGAGGCTGCCGTCGTCGTCGAAGCTCTTGTCCTGGACGACGAGCGGGATGTCGTCGACCCCGTAGGTGTCGGGCAGGTCGGGCGCCGCGTCGGGATCGTCGACGAGGAACATCCCGGCCGCACCGCGGTACACGTGGGCGGCGGTCTCGCCGTGGAGGTGCGGGTGGTACCAGAGCGAGGCGGCGGGCTGGTCGATCGTCCACTCCGGCGACCAGGTGTCGCCGGGCTCGACCATCTGGTGCGGGCCCCCGTCCATGCGGGCGGGCAGGTGCATGCCGTGCCAGTGCAGCGTCGTGGTCTCGTCCACCCCGTTGGTGACGTTGACGCGCACGTCGTCGCCCCGGTCGACGCGCAGCGTGGGGCCGAGATAGGTGCCGTTGAGCCCCCACGTCTCGCTCGGCCCGGCGTCGACGAGGTCGGTCTCGCCTGCGGTGAAGCGCAGGTCGAACACCTTGGTGCCGTCGGCGGCCACGGTCGGCTCGGCCAGCGGGGGGATCGCCAGCTCGTTGGCGAAGTCGAGCTCGCCGACCGTCGACACCTTCGCGCCCCGGTACCACCGGACGGCGACCGCGCCGACGGCGAGGACGGCCACGACGGCGACGGCCCCGGCGACCATCAGGGGTCGTCGCACGCCGCGCCGTCGCCCGGGGATCGAGCGCGGCGGCGGGGGAGGGCCAGGCGGCGGGGAGCCGGGGACGTTCGGGGGAGGCGGGGTCGTGGCCTGCACTCCTCGACCGTACGAATGCCGTCGCACGCGTCCCATCCGGCGTGCCGGCGTCGCGACCGGGGGGTTGTCCCCACCCTCAGCGGGTCGGCGCACCGGCGCTGACGGTGCGCCCGGGGCCGGGGCGCCCCCCGGTCGCGGCAACCCGTGCCGGCGCGCCACGAGCACGCAGGTACCCTGGCCACCCATGTTGCAGTTGTTCGACACCGCCAAGGGGGCCGTCGCGCCCTTCGAGCCTCGCGAGCCGGGCAAGGTGTCGATGTACGTGTGTGGCCCCACCGTCTACGGGCCGCCCCACCTGGGCCACGGCCGCTTCTCGCTCGTGTTCGACGTCCTCCGCCGGTACCTCACCTGGGCCGGCCACGACGTCACCTACGTGTCGAACATCACCGACATCGACGACAAGATCATCCAGCGGGCCCAGGCCGAAGACCGCGACTGGCGCGAGATCACCCAGCGCTGCGAGGACGTCTGGTACGGGGCGATGGATGCCCTCGACGTCCGCCGGCCCGACCACGACCCGCACGCCACCGCCTACGTCCCCCAGATGGTCGCCCTCATCGGCCGCCTGGTCGACCGGGGCGCGGCCTACGAGACGTCCGACGGCGTGTACTTCCACTCCGAGGCCGTCGACGACTACGGGCTCCTCGCCCGCCAGCCGCTCGATTCGCTGAAGGCCGGCGCCCGGGTCGAGGGAATCGACGAGAAGCGGTCACCGGTCGACTTCGCCCTGTGGAAGAAGGCGAAGCCGGGCGAGCCTAGCTGGCCATCTCCGTGGGGCGACGGACGGCCCGGCTGGCACACCGAGTGCGTCGTCATGTCGCTCGACCTGCTCGGCGACGACTTCGACCTGCACGGCGGCGGGCAGGACCTGGCCTTCCCCCACCACGAGAACGAGCGCGCCCAGGCGTCGGCCGACGGGCGGCGCTTCGCCCGCACGTGGGTGCACAACGGCTTCGTCGAGGTCGAGGGCACCAAGATGTCGAAGTCGCTCGGCAACGTCAGCAACCTGGTCGACCTGGTCGAGCAGTACGACCCCCGGGCCTACCGGCTGCTCGTGCTGCGCTCGCACTACCGCTCGCCGATCGACGTCACCGACGACAGCCTGCGCGACGCCGAGGCGGCGCTCGACCGGCTCGACGCGTTCGCCCGCCGGGCCACGTCGGTCGATGCCCTCGCGGGCGCCGCCCCCGACGCCGACGCGCTCGGCCGGTTCCGGGCCGCGATGGACGACGATCTCCAGACGCCGACCGCCACGGGGTTGCTGTTCGACCTGGTGCGCCGGGCCAACGTCGCCCTCGACGCGGGCGATGCCGGGACGGCCGCGCCGTACGCCGCGTGCGTGTTCGAGATCGCCGGTGCGCTCGGCCTGACATTGGGCGCCGAGGCCGCGTCGGCGCCCGACGAGGTCGTCGCCTGGGCAGCCGAACGCGACGCGGCGCGGGCGGCCAAGGACTGGGCCCGCGCCGACGCCCTACGGGACCAGATCACGGCGGCCGGCTACGTCGTCGAGGACACACCGGCCGGCGCCGTCGTCCGCCCGGCCTGAGCCCCGCCGTGCGCTCGGGACGGGCCGAGGTCGGTGGCCGGGCGACCGCGGCGTTCCACCTCTTTCCGAATCGGCCGACCACGGGAGCTCCGATCGCCCTCGGCGCGGGCCATCAGGGCAGCTCGACCGGCGCGCCCGAGTAGCGGGCGTTGACGACGTAGGTGCCGGCGACCATGTCGCCGAGCCGCCGGTGGCCCTGCGAGAACATGGCGACCCACAACCCGATCGGGAGGATCAGGTTGATGCCGTCGACGACGAACATCAGCGTGCGCACGAGGGCCCGTCCCAGGCCGGGAGGACGGCCGTCGGGGCGGACGGTGCGCACCCCGGTGATGAACTTGCCGATGGTCGCACCGGTGGGCCCCTGGATCAGCACATCGTTGAGCAGCACCCAGCCGAAGCCGAGCGCCGCAGCTGCGACCAGCGCGCCCGTGTCGGCCAGGGTCACGGTGTCGTCGTCGGTGGGGGCGTCGAAGCAGACCCGTCCGCCGTCGAGGCCGTCCGGGCAGTCGGCGCTGTCAATGGTCTCGAGGTCCGCGAATCCGAGGATCACGACGAGCGCGAGGAGCGTGCCCGCGAGGCCGTCGAGGACGTAGGCGACGATGCGACGCCACAACACCCGCGTGGGATCAGCTCGCCGGGCGTGACGTCCGGGCGGTGGCGCAGCGGTGTTGGCGACCATGTCGCCGACGCTACGACACGGTCGATGGCCGTGCCACCACTCCCCGTGCCCTCTCCCTCGTGGGTGGTCGACGACGTGCTGCCGATGGTGATGGCCGCTGTCGTCGGGTCGAGGGGTCCCGCTGTATCAGGGCTCGGGGACCGGACAGGCCGCGAGGTCCTCGGCCACGATGTCGTCCGGTTCAGCGGGCCTGGCGGCGGGCTCGGTCACCACGGCCGGCGGTGCGTCCCGCCGGGTGGCGAGCACCGAGCCGAGCAGGATCAGCGCGAACCCGGCACCGGTCGCCACGGTGATGTGCTCGTCGAGGACCAGCACGCCGAGCACCAGGGCGACCGCCGGGTTGACGTAGGTGATCACGGTCGACCGCGCCGGGCCGACCTCGGCGATCAGCTCGAAGAACACGAGGAAGGCGATGGCGGTGCACACCACCGCCAGGGCGATGACGGCGAGCACAGTGTCGCCGCCGGGTGCGTGGTCGGGCCACTGGCCGACACCGAACGGGATGTAGATCACGGCCGTGATGAGCAGCGAGGCGGTGACCACCCCGAGGCCGGGCAGGTGGGCGAGGTGGCGGGCCAGGATCAGCGGCCCCAGCGCGTAGAAGAACGCCACGAGCCCGACCGCGGCCACCGGGCCGGGGCTCGACGTGCCGACGTCGAACCCCACCAGCGTGGCCACGCCGGCGAAGCCCACCAGCAGACCCACGACACGCCGGGATCCCATCACCTCGTGGCCGGTCGCCTTGACCAGCACGGCGCCCACCAGCGGCACCGCGGCCACGAGCAGCCCGGTCAGCGAGCTGGACAGGTGCTGCTCCGCGTACCCGAGCAGCACCCACGGCAGGCAGATCTCGACCACCGAGTACGCGAGCAGCGGGCGCCAGTAGGGCAGGACCGGCCGCAGCAGTCCCCGCCGCACCGCCAACGGGAGCAGCAGCAGGGCGCCGATGCCCGTGCGGGCGAACACGAGGGTGGCGGGTGAGAGATCCTCGACGGCGACCTTGATGAGCAGGTAGGGGATGCCCCAGATCACGCCCATGGCGAGGAACAGCACCCACCCTCGTCGGGACATGCACCCTCCTCGTCGTCGCCGCTCCCGGTCGGGAACGGCCGTGCATCCTCCCAGGCAACCGCCTAGGAGGCCACGGGATTTCCGACCGGCGTGCCGACGACGCCGTGCAGATGACAGGCGGCGAGGTGGCCGTCCCCGGTGTCCTGGAGCGCCGGATCGACGGTCGGGCAGGGCTCGAACACGTCCGGGCATCGGGTGCGGAAGCGGCACCCGCTCGGCGGTGCTGTCGGGCTCGGCACGTCGCCGTCGAGGACGATGCGGCGACGCGCCCGCTCGGCGGGCGGGTCGGGCAGCGGCACCGCGGAGAGCAGCGCCCGTGTGTACGGGTGCGCCGGATCGCTGGCCACCTGGGCGTTGTCGCCGATCTCGACGATCCGGCCCAGGTACATGACCGCGATGCGATCGCTCACGTGCTGCACGGCAGCCAGGTCGTGCGCGACGAACAGGTAGGT
>CAYUXB010000050.1:15103-17805 GCA_964448525.1 uncultured Acidimicrobiaceae bacterium | reverse complement strand
CGTCGTCGCCGGTGAACCACGACATGTTCTCGATGACGCCCTTGACCTCGAGGTTGACCTTCTGCGACATGAACGCCGCCCGCTGCGCCACCCGCTGGGCGGCCGGCTGCGGGGTCGTGACGACGTAGACCTCGGCCCGGGGCAGGAACTGCGACAAGCTGAGCGAGATGTCGCCCGTGCCCGGCGGCAGGTCGATGACCAGGAAGTCGGGATCGTCCCAGAACACGTCGGTCAGGAACTGCTCCAACGCCTTGTGCAGCATCGGACCGCGCCAGATGACCGGCTGGTCCTCGGCGGCGAAGAAGCCCATCGAGATGCAGCGCACGCCGTGCGACTCCGGCGGCACGAGCATCTGGTCGATGACCGTCGGAGCGTGCTGCACCCCGAGCATGCGGGGGATCGAGAAGCCCCACACGTCCGCGTCGATGACCGCGACGTCCTTGCCCCGCTGGGCGAGCGCCACCGACAGGTTCGTGGTGACCGAGGACTTGCCCACCCCGCCCTTGCCGGAGGCGACGAGCAGCACCCGGGTCTTGCTGCCCGGGTCCGCGAACGGGATGGCGCGACCCTCGGCATGACCGTGCGCCTGCTGGCTGCCGGCCGTCGCCGCCGGGTCGCCGTGGAGCTTGGTGCGCAGTGCCGCCCGCTCCTCGTCGGTCATGACGGTGAAGTCGAGATCGAAGCCGTCCACCCCGTCGAGCGCGGTGACCGCCGTGGTCACCCGGTTGGTGATCTCGGCCCGCAGCGGACAGCCCGCGATGGTGAGCGCGACCGTGACCGCCACCTGGGAGCCGTCGATCTCGATGCGGCGCACCATGTCGAGGTCGACGATGCTGCGATGCAGCTCGGGGTCCTGGACGGGACGGAGGGCCTCGAGGACCTGGGCTTCGGAGACCGGCATGACGCTCCTGGCTCGCGGGGGGATTACTCCTATGGCGATAGGTAGAATACCGGCCGTGGACCGGCCGCCCCTCTCCCCGACCGAATTCGCCTCGGCGGTGACCGCGATCACATCGGCATTCGGCGACCCGACACGGCGAGAGATCTACCTGTTCGTGCACGAGCACACCCAGGGGGCCACGGCCGCCGCGGTGGCCGAGCACTTCGCCCTGCACCCCAACGTCGCCCGCCACCACCTCGACAAGCTCGTGGCGGGCGGCTACGTCGAGGTCACCGTCGTGCGACCGGTCGGCGGCGGCGCCGGTCGACCCTCCAAGCACTACCGGGTCGTCGCCCCCGAGATCGCACTCGACCTCCCCCTGCGCCACGACGACATCCTCGTCGAGCTGCTGGGGCGCGCACTCGCGGAGCTGGGCCACGACCGGGCCGAGCGCATCGCCGAGTCGGTGGGGCTCGACTACGGCGCAGCCATGGCGGCGGCGATGACGCCGGGGTCCGACTCGCACCGCTCCTTCCAGTCCGCCCTCCACGCCGTCGCCGACGCGCTGACGGCCCACGGCTTCGCCGCCCATGCCGAGCGGCACGGCGAGGAGCTGCGCATCGTCAGCGAGCACTGCCCGTTCGGCGGGGCCGCGATCGAGCACCCGGTCATCTGCGCCGTCGACCGGGGCATGGTGCGCGGCATGCTCGAGTCGCTCTACGGGCACGACATGACGACCGAGACCGCGCTGTCCCTGCCCACCGGTGGTGAGCGCTGCGTCACGTCGGTGCACGATGGGGAGCCCGCCCCCACCTGAGCCCGTCGGCACCGGTCGACGACCGGCGCTCGAGCGCCGACCGGCTGGCCATGCCGCGCCCGTCCGTCGGCCCGCCGACCCGGCGGGGTCGATCGCGGCCGCCAGACGGAGTCGCGGCCGGCGGAAGGAGTCATGACGGGCGCCCGTTACGGTTCGGGACGTGACTGGTCGGTCGTACCTTGATCACGCCTCGACGTCGCCGCTGCGGCCCGTGGCCCGCGACGCCTTCGTGGCGGCGCTCGAGGTCACCGGCGACCCGGGGCGCATCCACGCCGAGGGCCTGTCCGCCCGCGAGACGGTCGAGGAGGCACGGCGCCAGGTGGCCGGCCTGCTCGGCGCACGACCGCGCGAGGTCGTGTTCACCGGCGGTGCGACCGAGGCCATCGCCGCGGCGTGCTGGGGGGCCGCCGTCCGCTGGAGCGACCGCCACGGCGCACCCGGCGGTCACCAGGTCGTCCCCGCGGTCGAGCACTCGGCCGTCCGGCTCGCCGCCACCCGCCACGGGGAGGTGACCGTCGTCCCGGTCGACGCGCACGGGCACGTCGACGTCGGCGACCTGCTCGCTGCCGTGCGCGACGACACCGCGCTCGTCCACCTGCAATGGGGCAACCACGAGGTCGGCACCCGGCAACCGGTCGCCGAAGCGGTCGCCGTCCTCCGCGAGCGCGGCGTGCTCGTGCACGTCGACGCCGCCCAGGCCGTCGGGCGGGAGGACGTGCGGTTCCGAGACCTGGGCGCCGACCTGCTGTCGGTGAGCGCGCACAAGTTCGGCGGGCCGCCCGGGGTCGGGGCGCTGCTCGTCCGCCAGGGCCTGCGCGTCCCACCGCTGCTCGTGGGCGGCGACCAGGAACGCGCCCGCCGGGCCGGGCTCGAGAACGTGCCGGCGCTGGCCGCGTTCGGCGCCACGTGCGCGGCCCTCGCGGCGCCGGCAGCGGGGCTCGCACCTGTGGCGGCCGAGAGCCCGGGCAGCCGCGAGGGCTCGGGCACCGCGGGCAGAGGTGGTGC
>CAYUXB010000050.1:4226-15003 GCA_964448525.1 uncultured Acidimicrobiaceae bacterium | reverse complement strand
CCGAGCAGCGCCACGACCCCGGGACGATGGCCGAGCTGGAGGGCACCGAGCAGCGCCGCCTCACCGGGACGATGGCCGAGCTGGAGGGCACCGAGCAGCGCCGCCTCACCGGTCGGGTCGCTGCGGCCCTCGGCGCCACGCCGGGGCTCGACGGGCTGACCGTCTACGGCGACCCCGACGACCGCCTGCCCCACATCCTGTGCCTCGGGGTCGAGGGCATCGAGCCCCAGGCTGTCCTGCTCGGCCTCGATCGGGCCGGCGTCGCCGCCCACTCGGGCAGCGCGTGCTCGTCCGAGTCGCTCGAGCCGTCGCCGGTGCTCGAGGCGATGGGCGTCGACGCCCACCACAGCCTGCGCCTCTCCGTCGGGTGGTCGACCACCGAGGACGACGTCGACCGCCTGCTCGACGCGCTGCCCCGCGTGCTGGCCGACCTGCGCTCCCTGGCGGCGGGCAACCCCCGCTGAGCCCACCGGCCGAGCCCACGGCTGAGCCCGGTCGGGCGACCACTCTCGGTATGAGCCGCGCTGCGCCCGTCTGGCATCATCGTGCCGTGCTGCGCTCTCCCCACGTCCAGCTGCTGCTGCCCCGCGCATGAGGCTCTACGTCGTCCGCCATGCGCACGCCGGGAGCCGATCGAGCTGGGACGGCCCCGACGAGGCCCGCCCCCTCACGACCAAGGGCCACAAGCAGGCGACCGCCATCGCCGACACGCTGGCCGCCTCCGGCGCGAGCCGGCTGGTGAGCAGCCCGTACCGGCGCTGCACCCAGTCGCTCGAACCGCTGGCCCACCAGCTCGGCCTGGTGGTCGAGGACGACCCGCGCCTCGCGGAGGGCGCCGACGGCGTTGCCGCTCTCACACTGGCCGACGAGCTCCGCAAGGAGAGCCACGCGGCGGTGATGTGCAGCCACGGCGACGTGATCCCCGAGATGCTGCGCATCCTCCGGGCCACCACCGCCCGGTTCAAGGACCCGTTCATCTGGCCGAAGGGCTCGACCTGGGTGGTGACCTGGGACGGCGAGGCGTGGACCAAGGCCCGCTACCTCCCGCCCCCCGAGGTCTCGACCTGGTAGCCGGACGGCCCGACCGACGTCAGGGCGGCGGCGTCGTGGTAGGTGAGGTCTCCGGCGTGAGAGGTGCGGTGGTCGCCGTCCCCGCGCCGGTCGAGCCGTCGCCCGGCTCGGTGCCCGTCTGGGCCACCTCGCGCTCGAGGCTGTCACGCAACCCGGCGACGAGCTGCAGCGCGCTGGGCGGCGGATCGAGCGACTCGAACCGGTCGAGCACGTCCAGCGCCTCGGCTGGAGCCCCCGATCGGCTGAGGATGACGGCCAGCAGCGCGAACGTGTCGGGGTACCCCGGGTCGGCCTCGATCGCGGCCGTGAGCGTCTCGACGGCGCCCGGTGCATCGCCGGACCAGTACTGCGCCCAGCCTCGGTAGGCCAGCGCTTCGGCGTGGTCCGGCTGGGTGGCGAGGACCTCGTCGAAGACCTCGATCGCCTCGTCGTAGCGCTGCTGGGAGGCCAGGCCCTGCGCCTCGATCAACAGCCCCCGGGTCGACTGGCGGATCTCGCCGGTGAGGGCGTCACCGGCCTCGCGTCGACCGGACGCCTGCGCCACCAGCACGCCCGCCAGCACGGCGAACGCCGCGACCCCGGCTCCCACGGCCAGCGACCGCCGCCACGAGCGGGGCCGCTTCGCCGCCGCGAGGCGGGCCTGGTGCGACTCGATGGCCCGGATCGCCCGGGCGGCGCGAGCGGTGTAGTCGTCCTTGAGGGTCTCGTAGTCGTGCTCGTCGACATCGCCGGCCTCCCGCTCCCGTTCGAGGTCGTCGAGCGAGCGCAGGAGGAAGTCGCGCTGGTCCTCCAGCGCGGCCAGTGCGTCGGGATCGAGCCGGCCGCCCCGCGTGCCTCGGCCGCCGTCGGTGTCGGTGCGGGTGGCGGTTGTCACGATTTGCCGTCCGCTTCGTGGACGGCCGATTCGTCGCCGTCCGCCTCGCCGACGGCCGATTCGCCCACGGGGGCGGGTCGGGAGCCGGAGGACGCCCGGACGCGCGCCACGAGGGCGCGATCGGCCTCCGACGCGCGGGCGGCACCCCCACCCCGCCAGCGGCGGAAGGCGAGCGCCAGTCCGGCGAAAGCCACGACCACGACGACCACGGGCAGGGTCCACACCACGCTGGACACGCCGGAGCGCCCAGGCGTGAGCAGCACCTGCTCGCCGTAGGAGGCGGCGAGCTCGTCGCGGATCTCGGCGTCGGAGGCCCCCTCGCTGATGCGCCGATCGATCACCGAACGGATGCCCTTGGCCGCGTCGGCGTCGGAGTCGGCCACCGACTGGCCGTCGCAGCGGGGACAGGCGATCGACTCGGCGAGGTTGCGGGCGCGCTCGTCGGGCGTGCGCGCCCCGCCGTCGTCGACCGTGCCGAAGAACAGCGCCCCCACCAGCACGACCGCGAGGACCATCCAGCCCGCCAGCCGTCCACGAGACGAGGGCCGCGAGCGCGACGACGCGGCGGCGGTGCTGGCACCGGCGGCGGTGCTACCGGCACCGGACGCGGTCTCTCCGTCGGGCGGGGTCGCCGCGGACGCGGTCGCGGTCGGGGTCGCCGCGGTCGCGGTCGGGGTCGCTCCGTCGGGAGGGGTCGTCGCTTCGGTGGTCACGATCCCCCGCCCTCGGTCCGACCGGCGGCGGCCGCTTCGAGGGCGGCGATGTCGTCCTCGATGGCCGCCCGGGTCACCCCACCGGTGTACTTCTGCACGACGTAGCCCAACGGCGTCACCAGGTAGGTCTCGGGCACCGCCACCACGCCGTAGTTGGCCGCGGCCAGCCCGTCGTCGGTGACGACCGGCCAGTCGCCGCCCTGCTCGGCGAAGAAGTCGCGCACGACGTCGTCGCCCTGGTTGTACACGACGCTGACGACGGTGGCGTCGCCGGTGACCCGGTGGGCCTCGTCGAACGCCACGAGCTCGGGGTGCTCCTCGACGCAGGGCTTGCACCAGGTGGCGAAGAAGTTGACCACCACCCACTGGCCCCGGTGGTCGTCGATGTCGAACTGCTCGCCGTCGAGGGTCGGCGCGACGATCGCGGGCGCCACCTGCCCGATGAGCGGGCTCTTGGCGCGGCGTTCGGTGGCGGGCTCCCGGGTGGCGAGCACGCCGACGAAGGCCACCGCCAGCACGGCGACGACGAGCGACACGATGAGGCCGACCCGGCTGCGCCCCGGGCCGTCCGCCTCGGCACCATCGCCCGTCGCGCCGGGTTCGTCGGTGCCGCCTGCGCCCTCCACGCCGTCGACGCCGTCGACGCCGTCGGCGCCCTCGGTACCGTCGGTCGGGTCCACCACGTCGGTCACGTGCCCACCTCCACCCGTTCGGGTGCGTCGTCGTCGTGGTCGCCGACGGGCTCAGCGATCGGTTCACCCACGCCGTCACCGGAGCCGTCCGCCCCGGCGTCGGGGAGGCTGCCGCCGTCGGCGGCGGCACCGTCGGCCACATCCGCGCCCGGCACCGGGGCCGACACCGGGTCGATCGGGTTGCGGCGGCGCCGGCCGGGGAACGCGGCGAGGGCGGTGCCGAGCACCATCACGACGCCGCCGATCCACAGCCAGGTGACGAGCGGCTGCACGATCACCCGGATGTTCGCCGTCTCGCCGGCGTCGTCCGCCGGGGCCTGGAGCAGCGTGAGGTAGACGTCCTGGCGCAGCGATGTCGCCACCGACGGTGTGCCGACCGACATCTGGGTCGCCTCGAACACGTTGATGGCGGGCTCGTGCACCTCACCGTCGACGGCGACGAGGGCGCGCGTCGAGGTCTTGTTCGGCTCGGTGACGACGCGGGCGCCCAGGTACTCGATCTCGTGGCCCGCGACCGAGGCGGTGTCGCCGATCTCCATCGTCAGCTCGCGCTCGGTGTCGTAGCTACCGGACGCGGCCATGGCGACGGCGATGAGCACGACGCCGATGTGCACGACCATGCCGCCGTTGGTGCGGCCGACCAGCCCACGCCAGCCCTGCCGGCGGGTGGCCAGCACGACCTGGCGCACGGCGGCACCGGCGGCGAACCCCCCGAGGCCGAACGCGGCGAGAGGAGCCAGCCCCCGGGCGCCGAGCAGGATCGCCACCACGAGGGCGGCAGTGCCGGCCCACGCCGGCCAGAACAGGCGCTGGGACAGCAGCTCCGTCGACGCCTTGCGCCACGGCAGCACCGGGGCGACGGCCATGAGGAACAGCAGCATCAGCCCGATGGGGATCGTCATGCTGTCGAAGTACGGGCTGCCGACGGAGAGCTGGTCGTCGTTGGCGGCCTCGACCAGCAGCGGAAAGACCGTGCCGAGCAGCACCACGAAGGCGAACGCGGCGAAGAGCACGTTGTTGGCGAGGAAGGCGCCTTCGCGCGACATCGGCGAGTCGACCGAGCCCGGCGAGCGCAGGCGGTCGCCCCGCCACCCGATCAGGCCGAGGGTGACGGCGACGGTCAGCCCGAAGAAGCCGAGCAGCCAGGCGCCGATCGAGCCTTCGGTGAACGCGTGCACCGAGGCGATCACGCCCGAACGGGTGAGGAACGTGCCGAGGATCGTCAGGCTGAACGTGGCGCACACGAGCGACAGGTTCCAGACCCGGAGCATGCCCCGGCGCTCCTGCACCATCACCGAGTGGATGAAGGCCGTACCGGTGAGCCAGGGCAGCAGCGAGGCGTTCTCCACCGGGTCCCAGCCCCAGTAGCCGCCCCAGTTGAGCACCTCGTAGCTCCACCAGGCGCCGAGCACGATGCCGAAGGTGAGGAACCCCCAGGCGAACAGCGTCCAGCGGCGGGTCTCCATCAGCCAGCCCTCGCCGACCCGCCCGGTCACGAGCGCGGCCACGGCGAAGGCGAAGGGCACCGTGAACCCCACGTAGCCGAGGTAGAGGGCCGGCGGGTGGAACGCCATCAGCGGGTGGTTCTGCAGCAGCGGGTTGGGGCCCGGGCCGTTGAACCCCGCGGGCGGGTCGAAGGCGGTGAACGGGTTGGCGGGGAACAGCAGCAGCAGGAAGAAGAACCCGCTGACCACGAGCATCGTGAGCATCGCCCAGCCGACGAGCGGATCGTCGAGCCGCTTGCGGAATTTGTGCACCACCAGCGCCATGTAGCCGGTGAGCACGAGCACCCACAGCAGGATCGACCCCTCGAGCGCCGCCCACAGCGTGGCGAAGTTGTAGAGCGCCGGGGTGTCGTGGCTGCCGTTGTCGGCCACGTACTGGACGGTGAAGTCGCGCGTGATGAGCGCCCGCTGCATCGCCACGAACGCCAGCACGGCGCCGAGCAGCGCCAGCATCACGTACGAGCGGCCGACGCCGATCAGGTGGCGCTTGCGGCCGAGGAGGGCGACCGCGAGCGTGACGACGCCGCCGATCGAGGCGGCGACGCCGAGGACGATGCCGGCGGTGCCCAGCGCGGCGTTCACCCTTGCGCTCCTCCGCCGCCCTGCTCGGCGTCGTCGAGGCGCTCGTCGTAGTCGTCCTTCGCCTCGTAGGTCTCGTCGTGCTTGATCAGCATGCGGTCGCTCACGAACACGTCCTCGCCGGCTTGCCAGTGGCCCTCGACCACGACCGGGATGCCCGGGTTGAACATGTCCGGCGGCGTGCCGGTGTGGGCGACGTCGACCTCGACGCCGTTGTAGGCCACGGCGAACGCGACCTCGTTGCCGTCGACCTCGGGCTCGCCGACCACGGTGCCCTGGAGGCGGAACCGCTTGTCGCCGAGCTCGGCGCGCTGGGCGACGGCCTCGTCCGCGTTGCGGAAGTAGAGACTGGCGTCGGACAGACCCTTGTAGACGAGGGCGCCGAGGCCGAGCAGGACCACGCCGAGAACGGCGAGCGGCAGCCACCGGCGACGCCGGCGCGGGCGCCGCGCCCGGACGGGGGCGTCGCCCTCCTCGGTGGTGACGTCGTCGTCGTCGCGCCCGCCGATGGTGGCGCGGTCGTCGAGCGAGCGGGGGGTCAGCTCCACCGGCGCTCCTCGGTCGGCACCTGGCGGGACAGCGTGCGACCACGCCGCAGGATGGCGACGGCGTAGCCGCCGATCAGCGCGGCGGCACCGAGCCAGACCGCGGCCACGTAGCCGCCGTAGGTCATGGCGATCATGCGGAGGTCCCCTTGTCGTCGGCGGCCGGGCGACCGGAGGGCGGGTCGCCTGCGTCGGTCAGAACGGCCGGATCGGTCGACGCGGCCGGATCGGTCGAAGCGGCCGCGGCGGCCGGGTGCGGGTCGGAACCGAACGCCGGGCCAGGACCGGTGGCCGGATCGGCGTCGGAACCCGAGCGGGACGCCGGATCGGAACCGGCGGCCGGACCGGAACCGGGCGCCGGGTCGGCGTCGGCGGCCTCGGCCCGGCGGGCGGCCAGCGCGACGTCGAGGTCGACACGGTCGGCCTGCTGCTCCAGCCAGGCCACCCGGAAGCGGTGGACCATCAGCCACGTGAACACCAGCGTCATCGCCAGGAACCCGACCATGAGCGCCACCAGCATGTCGCCCTCGATCGTCGGGTCGAGCCTGGCGAGGGTCGAGTCCTGGTGGATGGACCGCCACCACGAGACCGACCGGTTGACGACGATCACGTTGGGCACGAGCAGGAGGCCCAGCACGGCGGCGCGCGTCGACCGGGCATCCGGATCGAGGTCGAGGCGGCGCAGTGCCAGGTAGCCGACGAGCAGGGCGGTGAGCACGGCGGTGGAGGTGAGCCGCGCGTCCCAGACCCAGTAGGTGCCCCACGTCGGGCGCCCCCACAGCGACCCGGAGAACAGGGTGACGATCGAGAAGACGAGCCCGACCTCCGCACCGGACTCGGCGAGCGCGTCCCAACCCGGTGTGCGCTTCCACAGCCACAGGCCCGACGCGACCGTGGTGATGAAGCACCCCACGTAGAGCAGCGTGGCGGCGGGCACGTGCACGTACATGATGCGCACCGAGTCGGCCATCTCGCGGTCGGCCGGGCTGATGACCAGGCCGTAGAGCACGAGCAGCCCGACTGCGGCCAGGGCCAGCAGGCCGAGCACGCGGGTGGCCCCCGAGCCGGTGTGCGCCGGGCCGGGGGTGCCCCCGGCTCGGCCGCCGCCGGCGGGGGCCGCGGGAGTGGATGTGGGAGATGTGCCGCTGGACGTACCAGCGGACGATGTGGCGGTCACGAGCCCTCCAGGAGCGTGCCGTAGGCCAGGGCCCCGGCGACCGAGTACAGAACAGCGAAGGCGGCGAGCAGGCCGCACCACGGCCAGCCGTCGGCGGGGATGCCGCCGAGCGCCGACTCGAACGCGCGGGTGGCGGCGATGAGCACCGGCGCCAGCACGGGAAGAAGCAACAGGGGGAGCAGCGTCTCGCGGACCCGCAGGCCGCTGACCAGGGCGCCATAGAGCGTACCGGTGGAAGCCACCGCAACGGTCGCCGCACCGCAGGTGGCGAGCAGCAGCCCGAGAGCTGCGGGGTCGGCGCCGTAGAGGATGATGACCCCCACGCCCAGCAGGACCTCGAGGGCAGCCAACTCGGCCGCGACGGCGGCGGCCTTGCCGACGAACACCCCGGCGGGGTCGAGCGCGGACAGCCGCAGGGCGTCGCGGATGCCGTCGGTCTCGTCGAGCGCCGCGCTGCGGGCGATCGCCAGCAGGGCGGAGAACAGCACGGTCACCCAGTACAGCCCCGGTGTGGCCCGCTCCAGGACCGGGCCGTCGGGGTCGAGCGCGAAGGCGAACAGGATCAGCACGAGGAGGGCGAACGGCGCCACCTGGTTGAGGGTCACCCGGCTGCGGGCCTCGACCCGCAGGTCGCGCCCGGCGATGAGCGAGGCGTCACGCCACATGCGGCACCCCGGTGACGGTGACATCGGCTGCGGGCGCACCGACGGTGCTGCCCTCGTCGCGGGGCCCGCCGACGGTGTGGCCCTCGTCGCCGGATGCGCCGGCGGTATGACCCTCGTCGCCGGTTGCCCCGTCCCCGACCCGGCCAGCCATGCCGCCGTCGAGGCTGACCACCCGGTCGGCCAGGGCCTCGGCCCGCTCGAGCTCGTGCGAGGACAGCAGCACCGTCGCTCCCTGGCCGGCCGCCTGGCGGACCAGCCGGTCGAGCAGATCGCGGGCATCGTGGTCGAGGCCGGCGTGGGGCTCGTCGAGCAACCACAGCTCGGGGCGCCGGGCGAGGAGGCAGGCGAGCGAGGTGCGCCGCCGCTGCCCGGCCGACAGCCGGGCCACGGGGACGTCCCGCAACCGGCTGGACAACCCGACGAGGTCGAGCGCGGCCGCGATGTCGTCGGCTGTCGCCCGGTAGGCCCGACCCCAGAACGTCACGTTGTCGACCACCGTCAGGTCGTCGAACAGGCCGGTGGCGTGGCCGAGCAGACCCACGCGGCGCCGGACGGGCCGCACGTCGTGACGCAGGTCATAGCCGAGGACGGTCGCCTCGCCGCGCACCACGGGCACGAGGCCCGCACACACACGCAAGACGGTCGTCTTGCCTGCGCCGTTCGGACCGCGGAGGAGGACGACTTCACCGCGCGCCACGTCGAGGTTGATCCCGGCAAGCGCAGGGAAACGTCCGAGCAGCGCAACGGCGTCGCGAAGGTGGACGACCGGCTCCATGGAGACGACACGAGGCTACTGACCGGTCACGAGACCCACCAAGACCGAGCGGGCCGCCGCGACGACGCGCCGAGCAACGACGCGACGACTGGTCACGGGCGCACGGCATCTCCCCCGTCGGAGCTCGCGGCCACCGGCCGCCACGACGCTCTGTACGCTCTCCGCCGATGCGCCTGGCCAAAGTTCTCGGAGCCGTCGGTCGCGTCTGCATCACCGCAGGCGTGCTGATCCTCCTCTTCGTCGCGTACCAGCTGTGGGGCACGGGCATCCGCGAGGCGCAGGCGCAGAACAGCCTCCAGTCCGAGTTCGAGGAGGTCATCGGCGGTCAGGCCGACGAGGGGGGCGACGACACCGACGTCCCCGCCACGATCCCTCCCGGCGACAGCACCGGCTCGGGGGCGGCCGGCCCACCGCCGCCGCCGCCAGCGGAGGGCGACGCGATGGCGCAGATCCGCATCCCGGCCATCGACCTCGACAAGATCGTGGTGGAGGGGGTGCAGGTCTCCGACCTCAAGCGGGGCCCGGGGCACTACCCCGACTCGCCGCTGCCCGGCCAGCCCGGCAACGCCGCGATCGCCGGCCACCGCACGACCTACGGCGCACCGTTCAACCGGGTCGACGAGCTCGAGCGGGGCGACGAGATCCTGGTCACGACCGTGCAGGGCTCGTTCCGCTACGAGGTCCGCGAGCAGCTCATCGTCAGCCCCGACCAGGTCGAGGTGCTCGACGACTTCGGCGACGACCGGCTCACGCTCACCGCCTGCCACCCCAAGTACTCGGCCCGCCAGCGCATCGTGATCGTCGCCGCGCTCACGGGCGAGGCCGCTCCGGCGACGCCACCGTCGCCCTCCGCTCCCGACGTGGCCGACGGGAGCGAGACGGCCAGCCCGCAGACGATCGACGCCGGTCTCGGCGGCGAGCGGGCCGGCGCCTGGCCGGCGGTGCTGCTCGGCATCGCCTGCGCCCTGATCTGGATCGCGGCGTGGCTGCTCGGGAAGCTGTGGCGCAAGTGGCCGGCCTACGCCGTGGGCCTGCCCGTGTTCATGATCGTGCTGTTCTTCTTCTTCGAGAGCTTCTCGCGGTTGCTCCCGGCGAACTTCTGATCTGGTCGCGGCGGGGCCGCGCTACGCATCACCTGGTCGGGCCGTACGATCCCGTCCGGGCGGACCGTGCTCCCTCCTCCTCCCGGAGCACACCATTTCAGACAAGGAACGATCATGAGCACACCCTCCCCCGGGTGGAACCCCGACCCGACGGGTCGCCACGAGTATCGCTACTGGGACGGCGACGACTGGACCGACGACGTCTCCGACGACGGCGTCACGGCCGTCGATCCCCTCGACGTCGCCGCACCGCCCGGTGGGGAGCCGACGGCGCCGTTCGATCCGACGCAGCAGTACACGCCCCCGGGGCAGGCAGATCCCTACGGGGCCCCCTCGGGCGGCTACGCGCCGCAGCCGGGGCCTCAGGACTACGGGCAGCCTCCCGGCATCGGCGGGCCGGGCGGCTATGGCAGCGGGCCCATGCCTCCCGGCCAGCCGGCCAAGGCGGGGCCGAACATCCCGCTCATCGTGGGAGGCGTGGTGGTCGCGCTTCTCGTCGTCGTGGCCGGCCTGGTGGTCCTGCTGTCCGGCGACGACGGCGGCGACGACGACGATGTCGCCGGCGGTTCGACGACCACGACGACCCAGGGGGGCGTCACCACCACGACGCTCGAGGAGGATCCCACCACGACCTCCTCGACGACCTCCACGACGACCGGCGGATCGACGGGCACCACCCTGCTCGACGTGTTCGCCCTCGAGGCCGGCGACTGCTACCTCGATCCTGAGACGGAAGGAGGGTTGCAGGAGCTGCCCGGCGTGCCGTGCAGCGAGCCGCACGACAAGGAGGTCTTCCACGTCCACGTGATCGATGCCACCGACCGGCCCAGCGACCAGGAGATGGTCACGCTGGTCGAGGAGGAGTGCTACCCCGCGTTCGCGAGCTACGTCGGGGTCGAGTACTACTCCTCGGCGCTGTACATCGACCGGCTGGTGCCGAGCGAGGGTTCGTGGGCGAACGGCGACCGCGAGCTGGTGTGCATCCTGTACGAGCCCGACACCCAGCTGACGGGATCTGCGCAGGGCACCAACCGCTGACGATGTCGCCGGGGCCTGCCGTCGTGGCCGGCCCCGGCGT
>CAYUXB010000050.1:2290-4126 GCA_964448525.1 uncultured Acidimicrobiaceae bacterium | reverse complement strand
CCTGGCACGCGCAGAACATGGGTACGCCGACGGTCGACATCGACGACAAGGACGCGGTCTGGGCCGTGCTCGACCGTCCGTGACCCAGACCGTCGACGCGAACGTCCTGCTCTACGCCTCCAACGCCGGCGCTGACGAGCACGAGCGCGCACGGCTGCTCCTCGAGCACCTGGCGGCGGGACCGTCGATCGTGGTGCTGCTGTGGCCGACGATCCTCGGGTACCTGCGCATCGCCACCCACCCTTCGATCTTTCCCAACCCGCTCAGCCCGGCGGCTGCGATGGGCAACATCGATGCCCTGCTGCGGTCGCCGACCGTGCGGGCGGTCGGTGAGACCGACGGCTTCTGGCGCGAGCTCCAGTCGGTCGCGGGCCCGATCAGGCCTCGTGGCAACCTCGTGCCCGACGCCCACCTCGTCGCCCTGATGCGGCAGCACGGCGTGTCGACGATCTGGTCGCGCGACCGCGACTTCCGCAAGTTCGACGGCATCCGCGTCAACGACCCCTTCGAGGAGCGCTACGCCGACGGCTTCGACTGAGCCGCATCACCGTGGCGGAGCGCTCGCCGGTGCGACCGGCCCGCGCAGCGGCCAGCCGACGGCGGCGGTCGACGACGACACCGACGGCGATCGTGTCAGGCCGGTCAGCGACCGTGCGACCGTGTCTGGCGGGTCAGCGACCGTGGAAGACCGGGCGGCGGCGCTCGCGGAAGGCGGTGAGGCCCTCCTGCAGGTCGTCGCTGGCCCAGGCACGGCCGACGGCCGCCGCCGCATCCGGCTGCGCCTCGAGCGCTGCCTTGTGCGCCCGCAACGTCAGCGGGGCCAGGGCGGCGACGTCGTCCGCCCAGGCGAGGGCGTCGTCGAACGTCCCGAGGCGTTGCACCAGCCCGAGCCGGTGCGCCTCGTCGCCCTTCACCACCTCGGCCGCCAGCAGCATCGCCCGGGCCGGACCGGCCCCCGCCAGCAGGGCCAGACGATCGACGGTCCACACGTCGACCGCCAGGCCGAGTCGTCCCGCCGGGATGCCGAAGCTGGCCGCGGGCGTGGCGACCCGGAGGTCGCAGGCGATGGCGAGCTGGGTGCCCGCCCCCAGCGCGGCGCCGTCCGCGGCGGCGATCGTGACGAAGGGGGCGAGGCGCAGGCGGTCGAGCACCGACCGGAGCAGCGTCGTGAAGGACTCGTCCTCGACACCGGACAGGTCGGCCCCCGCGCAGAAGTGGCCGTCCGCCCCGGTGAGCACGAGCGCACGGACGTCGTCACTGCACCCGTCCAGGGCTGTGACCAGGGCTTCGAGCGCCTCGTGGTCGACGGCGTTGCGCCGCGCTGGGCGATCGATGGTCACGATGGTGAGGTGCCCGCGGGCCTCGGTGTGGATCACGGCGGCGCACGCTATCGCCGCGACCCGACGCGCTCCGAGCCGGGGGCGAGGTCCGCATCGGCCCGATGAGCACCTAACATCACTGCGAGGCGGATCGTGCGTAGCCCCCGAGAGCGCGTACACCGAGCACAAGGACGGACTCCATGAACGCACCCACGCCCGGGTGGCACCCCGACCCGACCGGTCGCCACGAGTATCGCTACTGGGAGGGCGGCGCCTGGACGGACGACGTCTCCGACGGCGGCGCCACCTCGGTCGACCCGATCGGCAGCGCCGACGCCCCGGCGGCGCCCGCGGATCCCACGCAGCAGTACGCCCCGCAGTACTCGCCGCAGCAGCCCGGCCCTCAGCCCGGCCCTCAGGGCGGCGCGTTCCCCGGTGGTGGCCCCGGCTACGGCGGATACCCCAGCTCGAGCGGGCAGTTCCCCGCGGGCCAGCCGGTGAAGTCCGGCCCGTCGAC
>CAYUXB010000050.1:0-2190 GCA_964448525.1 uncultured Acidimicrobiaceae bacterium | reverse complement strand
ACGGCGACGGCGACCTCGACATCGACGACATCGACGAGGACATGAGCACCGAGGGCATCGTCGACCTGATGGCCATCGGCATCCAGCAGAGCTCCGACCAGATCACCGAGGAGCAGGCCCGTTGCGCCGCCCAGGTGTTCGTCGACGAGCTCGGCGCCGAGACGATCATGGAGATGAGCATGTCGGGCACCAACCCCATGACGGACGGTTCGCTGACCACCGAGCAGCAGGTTGCCATCGTCAGCGGCATGACCTCCTGCATCCCGGCCGAGGTGTTGGCCGAGATGGGCATGGAGTAGCAAGGCTGGCCCCGCCCTGTCGCCCTTCCCCCGGACGCCCGTCTGGCCCGGGGGCGGGTGCAGCGGCCACCATGCGAGCGTGACCTCCACCCCCCGTGACGACGACCGGCAGGCCGCCGCTGACCCGGTGCTGGTCCGCCGCCGTCAGATGGCCCGGGGCGCCGTGCTGGCTCAGCGCGCCGGGTACGCGCTGTTCGGCGTGGCGGTCGTGCTGTTCTTCATCGGGTTCGCCACCGGGCTGAACGGCGCCCTGGTGGCCGGCATCCTGATCGCCATGGGCGTCGGGTCGGTGCTGCTCGCCCCCGCCATCGTCGTCGGCTACGCGGTCAAGGCCGCCGACCGCGACGACCGCGAGCGGGGCCTCACGAACTGAACGGTGTCACGGCGGGGCGCAGTTCGGGCTGTTACCGTGAGGTAACCCGTATGAACAGCGTCACAACGAGGTGGCGCCTCCGGGCTAGCTGACAAAGGACCTCACCAGCGTGTCCACCCGCCTGCCTGCCGCCCGGCGCCGTCGCCAACTGCTCGACGTCGCCCTCCGGGTCTTCGCCGAGCGTGGTTTCCACGACGCCTCGATGAACGACATCGCCATCGCCGCGGGTGTCACCAAGCCCGTGCTCTACCAGCACTTCACGTCCAAGCGCGAGCTGTTCGCCGAACTGCTCACCGACGTGGGCCGCGACCTGCAGGAGGCGATCACCAAGGCCGTCACCGCCGCGGAGACACCCCGCGAGATGGTCGAGCTGGGCTTCACCGCCTACTTCACCTACGTCGACCAGCACCGCGACGCCTTCCAGCTCTTCTACGGCGGCAGCATGGCGCGCGACGAGGAGTTCGCCGAGGTCGTCAACCAGACCGAGACCGCGGTCGCGGGCCTCGTCGCCGGCCTGATCGAGATCGAGGGGCTCAGCCCCGGCCAGCGGCAGGTGCTCGGCCACGGGGTGGTCGGGCTGATCGAGGGCGCGAGCATCCACTGGCTCCGGTCGAACAGCGACGCCGACCCGACGACGCTGGCCCGACAGCTCGCGGACCTCGCCTGGCGCGGCCTCCGCGGCGTCCATCCCTGACACCCACCTCGCCCCCGCCTGACGTGCGCCTGTGCACGGGCGGTGCAGATAGCCGTCAGGTACCGACTACCTGTTGTTCACAGTCGAGGAACAACCGCGAAACTGCCCCTCCCTACTTTGCGGCCACACGACAGCCGACGAAGTGGGGTCAACATGTTCAAGCGGGCAGGAGCGCGCGGTGTACTCGCGCTGGCAATGGTCATGGCGCTCTTCGCGTCAGCGTGCGGTGACGACTCGGACGATGCCGAGGCGTCCGGGGGCGACTCGGGAGACACGGTCCAGGTCGGCATCCTCCACTCGCTGAGCGGCACCATGTCGATCAGCGAGGTGGCGGTCCACGATGCCGAGCTGCTCGCCATCCAGGAGATCAACGAGGACGGCGGCGTGCTCGGCCGCCAGATCGAGCCCGTCATCGAGGACGGCGCCTCCGACTGGCCGACCTTCGCCGAGAAGGCCGAGAAGCTGCTGACCGTCGACGACGTCGAGGTCGTGTTCGGTGGCTGGACCTCCGCCAGCCGCAAGGCGATGCTGCCGGTGTTCGAAGGTCTGGACGGGCTGCTCTTCTACCCGGTGCAGTACGAGGGGCTCGAGGCCTCGCCGAACATCTTCTACACGGGCGCCACCACCAACCAGCAGATCGTGCCGGCCCTCGACTACCTCAAGGAGCAGGGCCACACCGAGATCTACCTGGTCGGTAGCGACTACGTGGTCCCCCGCACCGCCAACCGGATCATCACGCAGTACGCGGCGGCCCACGGCATGACGATCGTCGGCGAGCACTACCTGCCGCTCGGCGAGACCGACACGGCGACCCTCGTCTCGCA
>CAYUXB010000049.1:14859-17826 GCA_964448525.1 uncultured Acidimicrobiaceae bacterium | reverse complement strand
TCGACGATGGCCATGTCGTACACCTGCTGGCCGCCTCGGCCGCCGAGCGCGCCTTCGCCGACGTCGCGCCGGGTGACCTCGCCGGCGGCGTCGATCCGCCAGAGCGCGGCGTCCATGTCGCCTCTCGAGTCGTCGCCGCCGCCCACCAGCCAACCGCCCGACGGCACGGCCACCACCGCCGACGCGGTCTGGTCGCCCGCACCGCCGAAGAGGTCGTCATCGAGGCGGGACCATGTGATGCCATCGGGCGACGCCCACACCGCGGCGTCGCTGTCGTTGCCGGCTTCGACGCGACCGGCCACCAGGTAGCCGTCCTCGCTCGCCGCGCAGTCCCACACGCTGTGATCGCCCTCCGCGAAGGTGCCGCCGCCGTCGGGGGCGCCGGCCGTCCATGCGCCCTGCGGATCGCGGTGCCGCACGATGGCGCTGCTGACCGCCCGGTCCGACGACGTCCCCACCGCCACGACGGAGCCGTCCGGCGCGGCGCACACCCCGTCGAACCTCTGGTCACCCGGGCCCCCGGCGGATGCATCCTCGCCGCCCCACGAGAGCCCGTCGGCGCTGGCCACGACCAGTCCGTCGCCCCGGAAGCCACCGCTGCCGTCCGGGGCGAACGTGCCGCCGACCGCGATCCACCCCTCGCCGACCGGGACGACCGCATCGAGCCAGGAGCTGCCGGGGCCGCCGACGGGCGGAACAGAGGGCTCGTCCGCGCCCTGGTACGGCCCGTCGGGTGTCGACTCGATCGGCGGTAGGGCTTCCGTCCCGATGCGGGTCCAGCTGTCGTCGGCGTCCCGTGTCCACACGACGCCGTCGGGGGCGAAGTTGTCGCCCCCGCGGCGCATGGCGCCGAGGCGTTGCTCCGTGCCCACCGCCACGACACCGGCCGCGGTCGCCGCGAGGTCGTGGACGGGCCCGGACTCGAGGCCGGTCGTGCGCCGCTGCCAGGTGCCGTCCGCGGTGCGCGTCCACGCCGCACCGGTGCTCGGCCCGAACCTCTCGGACGACGACGGCCCGGTGCGCCCGCCGCCGACCACCACCGTGTCGCCGGCGACCGTGATCGCGCCGGCGTGGGGGGTCGCCCCGCCGTTCGGCATCGTCGTGCCCTCGCTCACCTGCCACACCCCGTCGACCAGTCGGAGGACCGCAGGCGGACTTCCCAGCGCGACCACCATGCCGCCCGCAGCATCGACATCGCCGAGGTCGACGCCATCCGGAAAGGAGGCGTCCGTCGGGTCGGGGGCGAGCGTCCACGTCGAGCCGTCCGTCGATCGCCAGATGTGGGGCATCCAGTCGCCCCCGCTCGCCACCCAGCCGTCCGACGTCGCGACCAGTCGGTCGACCGCCACCCCGCCGGTCGAGAACCGCCCGTTGTCGTGCAGCGGGAGCGGCATCGGGCCGGACCAGGACCGCCCGTCGGCCGAACGCCAGACCATGGGCACGGTCCCCTCGTTCGCGACCGTGACGGACCCACCGGCGGTGTAGCCGTCGGCCGTGGCGCCGACGCTCTGGAGCGACCACTGCGCCGCACCCTCGCCGACCGGGAGGTCGACCGGTGTCCACTCCACGCCGTCGGCGCTGGCCCAGGCCAGCCCCTCGGCGCCGGCGTCGCTGCGGCGGTGGCCGACCGCCACGAAGCCGGCCGGACCGAGGCCGACATCGAGGACGGACTCGTCCCCCGTGGTGTCGAACGCACCCCCCGGGCCGCCGTCGACGGCCTGCCACTCCACGCCGTCGGGACTGAACCACAGCAGCGGCCGGCCCTCGCCGTCGACGTTCTCGAACCCGAGAGCGAGGACACGGGTGCCGTCAGTGACGAGGTCGGTGGCGGCCTGCACGCCGTCGCCGTCGCCGCCGGGCACATCGAGTCGCTGCCACGCGCCCTCGACCTCGCGCCAGAACGCCGCATCCGCCGAGGCCCCCGAACCCACGCCACCGACCGCCAGACGACCGGCGGGATGCTCGATGAGCGCCGCGAACGACTCACCGACGTCGGGATCGGCCGGCGGAACGTCCGTGCGCTCCCACGTCTCGGCATCGACCGACGACCACACGGCGGCGGTCGACTCACCCACGTCGGGGTCGAGGATCGAGCCGACGACGGTCCACGGCGCACCCGCCTGCGCAGGTGGGACGAGATCACCCAGCGACGACGTCATGAACGTGTGGTCCAGGTTGTCGGCCTCGACCCGGAGGAAGGTCGGCTCGGGCGGATCGGCCTCAGGCGATGCGCCCTCGGACGCGGTGGAGCACGCCGCCGTGGCGGCGAGCGTGCCGGTCACCAGACATGCACAGAAGGTTCGGAACTGCATGGTGGGCACTGTAGATCATGAAAAACATGTACGTGGACAAAGAAGTGTCGAATGGCATGCAACAGCACCTTTGCACAGGGATCGCATCCGCCGGCGTGGAGTCGTCGACCTCTCCGGCAGCCCGGATACGGTCCGGCGATGCGCGCCGATCGCTTCGAGCCCCTGCCGCCCGCCGCCGCCGAGCGCTGGGCGAAGTTCGCCAAGTGGGAGCGCACGTACTTCCCCAACCTCGTCGGGTTGGAGATCGAGGAGCTGCTCGCCGACTACTGCCGCATGCGGTTGCCGTACCGACCCGAGCTCGATCAGCCCGCCGGGCTGGTCCACGGCGGCGCCATCGCCACGCTGATCGACACGGTCGTCGTGCCCGCCGTGGGCGCGGCCTACCCGAAGGACTGGCGGTACTCGACCCTCACCATGGACATCCAGTACCTCGGCGCGGTCGTCCGTGAGGACGCCGTCGCCGAAGGCTGGGTGACGCAGCGGGGAGGAACGATCGTGTTCTGCCAGGCCGAGGTCGTCACCGACAGCGGCCGCACGGCCGCCACCGCGTCGCTCACCTACAGGGTGAGCCCACCGCGCTGACGGTGGACGGCACGCCGCACGGCGGTGCCACCATGGGCGGCGTGCTCACGAGCCGGCGGGTGCTGGACGGACG
>CAYUXB010000049.1:0-14759 GCA_964448525.1 uncultured Acidimicrobiaceae bacterium | reverse complement strand
AGCCGCACGAGCAGGAGGTGATCGTCGGCGACGCACACCCCGTGCGCCGAGATGCGGGTCAGCTGCCGGTCGGCCACCGCCGGTTGCTACCACAGCCCCTCGACGGCCAGCCGCCAGCCTTCTTTCCCGCCGGCTGCGTTCTGACAACGCACCAGCGACAGACACCACCGACCTACGCTCGACGTATGCGGAGCGCCGACACGTCGACCGAGGTCTACGACCGGCACATCGAGGTGTACCGGTCGATGTCGCCATCACGTCGGGTGGAGATCGGCGTTGAGATGTCTGAGGAGGCGTTCCAGGTCCTCGCGGCAGGCATCGTGGCGCGCCACCCTGACTATGGCCGGAACGAGGTCGAGTGGGCGCTCCGGCGCCTCCGACTCGGCGATGAACTCTTCCGCGCCGTGTGGCCCGACGCGCCACTCGTCGCTCCGTGAGCGCGACGAGACTGCTCACGCAGGTCAACAGCGCGGGCGGAAGACGCGTTGGCACGTCGCGACCAGTTCAACATCATCGATCCCAGCACGGGATGGAAGGTCGACCTCATCATCCGGAAGGAACGCGCCCGCGGGGCCAGCGGCATCACCTGACCTGTCCGCCGAGGCAGAACGCCTGACCTGGGCGGGACGTACACGCCGGTGCCAACGGTGCTCGGGTCGGACCGGCCTCCGCCTATCCGCAGGATGCGCGTGCGGTACACCCCGGCTAATCTGACGAACCGTCAGATTCGGTGAGCGGGTGACGCGTGCGGCACAGGTCCGTGCGCCACCGCCGTCCAGGGGGACCCACGATGGACTTCGAGTTCTCAGAGGAGCAGCAGCGGTTCCTCGCCGAGGTCGAGGCCTTCCTCGACGAGCACCAGACCGTCGAGGTCATGGACCCGACGCGCGAGAACATGGCGCAGATCTGCGACACACCGGAGCGCCGCGCCTTCATGGCCGAGGTCGGCGAGCGTGGCTGGCTCGGCATGACCTGGCCGAAGGAGTACGGCGGCTCCGAGGGCGACGGCGTCTACGAGTACCTGCTCAACGAGGCCCTCGCCCGGCGGGGAGCCCCGCAGATCGGCAAGGGCGTCGGCATCATCGGCAAAACCCTCATCAAGTACGGCTCCGACAAGCTGAAGGCCGAGTTCCTCCCGAAGATCCTGCGCAACGAGGTCGAGTTCGCCGTGGGCTACTCGGAGCCCAACGCCGGCTCCGATGCGGCGGCGATGCAGCTGAAGGCCACGCGCGACGGCGACGGCTGGCGGCTCGACGGCCAGAAGACGTGGACGACCTCTGCCCACTTCGCCGAGTGGTACTGGGTCGGCGCCCGCACCGACCCCGACGCACCCAAGCACCACGGCATCACCCTGTTCCTCGTGCCCCTCGACGACCCGGGTCTCGAGATCCGCCCGATCTGGACGATGGGCGACGAGCGCACCAACGAGGTGTTCTTCGACAACGTCTTCGTGCACGACGACTACGTGGTCGGCGACCTCAACCGGGGCTTCCAGTACATCGCCCAGGCGCTCGACCTCGAGCGCTTCACGATGTTCACCTACAGCCAGATCGAAGAGCGCATCCGCATCCTGACCGACTACGTGCGCACGGCCACCCGCGACGGCGTGCCGCTCCGCGACGATCCGGTGATCCGTCAGCGGGTCGCACAGCTGGTGACCGACGGCGAGGTGGCGCGCGTGCTCGGGCTGCGGTTCGTGCACAAGTCGATCCAGGGCGGCGACCCGCCCCGCGCCGAGGCCTCGGAGTACAAGCTCTTCTCGACCGAGCTGTCCAAGCGACTGGCCGACGCGTCGATGGACATCGGCGGCCCCGGCACCCAGCTGCGCGTGGGCACCGAGGAGGCCCCGATGGCCGGCCGGGCCGAGTCGACCTACCGCTACACGGTCATCGACACCATCGGTGGCGGCACCTCCGAGGTGCAGAAGAACATCATCGCCACCCGCAAGCTCGGCCTGCCGAAGAACTTCTGAGCGATGGCCGACCCGACCGAGGGCCCGCCCGCCGGACCGCTCTCCGGCATCACAGTCCTCGACTTCTCGACCGTCGGACCCGCCACCCGCTGCTCGCGCCTGCTCGCCGACTACGGCGCCCGGGTGGTGAAGGTCGGCGCGCCACCCAAGGCCGGGGCGACGGCGATCGTGCCGCCGTTTCACGCCTACAGCGGTCAGCGCGGCCTCGAACGGGTGCAGATCGACCTCAAGTCACCCGCAGGCAGGGACGCGTTCCTGCGCCTGGCCGCGGCGGCCGACGTCGTGATCGAGAGCTTCCGGCCCGGCGTCGTCGACCGGCTCGGCATCGGCCACGAAGCCGTGCGGGCCGTGAACCCGGGCATCGTCTACTGCTCGACCAGCGGCTACGGGCAGGACGGGCCGCATGCTCGCCGGGCGGGCCACGACATCAACTACCTGGCGGCGGGCGGGTTCCTGCACATGTCCGAGCGCACCGACGAGGGGCGGCCGCCGCTACCCGGCGCCACGGTCGCCGACATCGCCGCGGGTGGCCTGCACGCGGCGTCCGCCATCCTCGCCGCACTCGTGGGACGGGCGACGACGGGCGAGGGCGCTCACCTCGACGTGTCGGTGGCCGACGGGGTGCTGTGGATGCTGTCGCTCTACATCGACGAGTACCTCGCCACCGGCGAGGCGCCGGGCCCGGGCCACTACATCCTGACCGGGCGGTACGCCTGCTACGACGTCTACCCCACCGGGGGCGGCGGGTGGCTCGCCGTCGGAGCCATCGAACCGGCCTTCTGGGCGAACCTGTGCCGGCTGCTGGGCCTCGACCGGTGGATCGAGCACCAGACCGACGACGCGGTGCAGGACGAGATCCGGGCCGACGTGCGGCGCGTGCTCGCCACCCGCTCGCGCGACGAGTGGGTCGCCGTGCTCGCCGACGCCGACACCTGCGTCGCGCCGGTGCTCGACATCGCCGAGGTGGCCGCCGACGCGCAGTTCGCAGCCCGCGGCGCGTTCGTGGAGGCCGACCCGCCGGGCGGGGCGCCACGGTTCCGCCAGCTGGCCCCGCTGCTGGCCGGCGCCCCCCGCCGGGAGCGGTACGACCTGCCCGACCCCGCGGCGACCGAGACCGCGGAACTGCTGGCGGAGGCGGGCCTGCCCACCGACGAGATCGAGTCCCTGCTGGCCGAAGGAGTGATCGCATGACGACCGCGCCCGTTCCGGACGAGGTCGAGGGCTGGATCGGGCAGACCCGGTACGCGGAGACGGCCGACTTCCCCGTCGAGCGCGGCTACATCTGGACGAGCTGCGCCTCGGTCGAGAACGGCAACCCGCTGTACTGGGACGACGCGGTCGCCGCCGAGTTGACCGGCGGGCCGGTCGCGCCGCCGTCCACGCTCTCGCTGTGGTTCCGCCCCCACCACTGGCAGCCCGGACAGACCACCCAGAGGCTGCCGTTGCAGGTGCACTTCGACCTCAAGGAACGCCTCGGCCTGCCCGAGGCGATCATGAGCGACAGCGAGGTCGTCTTCCACGACCCGGTGCGCCCCGGCGACGTCATCAGCACCTCGCAGGTGCTGCGCTCGCTCAGCGAACCGAAGACGACCAAGCTCGGCACCGGCCGGTTCTGGGTCATCGATGTCCCCTACCGCAACCAGCGCGACGATCTGGTGGGCGTCGAGACCTTCACCGGGTTCGGCTACGTGCGCGCCGCGGCGCCCCCGCGAACGACGCCGGGGGGCGACACGGCCACCGGGCCGGACGGCGCTGACGCGCAGGCGACCGCCGGCACGTCCGGCGCCACGCCGCCTGGCGCCGCCCCGCCGGACACGCCCGACGACGCCACCCCGCGCCTCACGCTCGGCGACATCACCGTCGGGGACACGTTGCCGACGCTGTCCCACGCCGTCACCGCCACGACGGTCGTGCTGGGGGCGCTGGCGAGCCGCGACTGGCGGCCGATGCACCACGACCGCGACTTCGCCATCGACCGCAACGGCGCCCGGGACATCTTCCTCAACACGCCCAACCAGCAGGCGTGGTTCGAGCGGTTCGTCACCGACTGGACCGGCCCCCGGGGCCGCCCGGGGCGGCTCCACTTCCGCATGCGTGATTCCGTGTACCCCGGCGAGTCGATGACGCTCACCGGCACGGTGACCGACGTGGAGACCGACGCCACCGGATGCGGCTGGGCGACCGTGGCCGTCGAGGTCCGAGCCGGTGCGACCACCCGAGACACCGGACACGACGGCGGCACCCGCCTCTGCACCACCGCGACGCTGCGCATCGCCGTGCCGGCCGGGCCCGAGGACAACCCCTGGCAGCGGCGGGGCGACCAGTGGACGCCCTGACCGCGTCGACCGCCCCCGCACGACCCGAACGACAAAGGATCCCGACCCATGCTTGATCTCGCCTTCACCGAGGAGCAGGAGATGCTCCGCGAGGTCGCCCGCGGCCTGCTCGTGGAGCACGCGCCCCTGACGGTCGTCCGCGAGATGGAGGACCACCCGGTCGGCTACCCCGCCGGGCTCTGGAAGCAGCTCGGCGCGCTCGATCTGCTCGGCATGCTGCTGCCCGAGGCCCACGGCGGGTCGGGCATGGGACTGCTCGAGGGCGTCGTGCTCTACGAGGAGCTGGGCCGCGCGCTCGCGCCGACGCCGCACTTCGAGAGCTGCATCGCGAGCGGCACCGCCCTGGCCGTCGGTGGCACCGACGCCCAGCGGGCCGAGTGGCTACCCCGCATCGCCGCGGGCGAGGCGGTGCTGACCCCCGCATGGGTCGAGCCCGACGGCGGCTTCGGGCCCCGCGGCGTGCAGGCGCGCGCCACCACCGACGACGGTGGCGCCACCTACGCGCTCAGCGGCGCGAAGCGCCACGTCGCCTTCGCCGCGGCCGCCACGCGCCTCGTCGTGTTGGCCCGCACCGGCGACGGCGATGCGGACATCGACCTGTTCCTCGTCGACCCGCACGCTGACGGCGTCACGCTCACCCAGCAGTTCACGGTCGCCTCGGACACGCAGTACCGGGTCGACCTCGACGGCGTGCGGGTGACGGCGGACGACCGCATCGGCGCCGCCCGCACCGGGTGGGCGACGTGGACCGCCATGCGCGACGACGCGCTGATCCTGCTTGCCGCGTGGGCCGTCGGGGCCGCCGAGGCCGCGCAGGAGATGACGGTGCAGTACGCGAAGGATCGCGAGCAGTTCGGCAAGCCGATCGGCGCGTTCCAGTCGATCGCCCACTACCTCGCCGACGGGCAGGCGGCCCTCGACGGGGCGCGCACGCTCGTCCACGAAGCGGCGTGGGCCCGGTCGTCCGGGCGCTCCGTGACCCGGCTCGCGCCGATGGCGAAGCTGTTCGCCGGCAAGGTGCTGCGCCAGGTCACCGCGACGGCCCAGCAGATCTACGGCGGCAACGGGTTCACCCTGGAGTACGACGTGCAGCTCTACTTCCGCCGGGCCAAGGCGCGGCAGGTCTCGTGGTGGAGCGACCGCGACCTCGAGGAGCTCATCGCCGCCGACGTGCTCGACGGGTAGGAGGCCGGGATCTGACGCTCCGTCAGACAACTCGCTACGGTGCGGGGATGACCGACGAGCGGCCCCTCGACGACCAGCTCACCGCCCACGAGGACGGCGGGGTGCTCCGTCTCACCCTCAATCGCCCGGAGGCGGCCAACGCGGTGACGCCGGACCAGCGCGACCGCTTGATCGAGCTGCTGGCCGACGCCGGAGCCCGGGTCGAGGTGCGCGCCGTGGTGCTCACCGCCACGGGCAAGCACTTCTGCACCGGCGCCGACCTGCGCCACTCCCGCCCCGGCCCGGCCCGGCCCGAGGGAGCGCCCGACCGGGTCGTCGGCGACGTGTCCCGCATGATCGCCGAGGGGGCGCAACGCCTGATGACCTCGGTGCTCGACTGCCCGAAGCCTGTGATCGCGGCTGTGAACGGCACGGCGGCCGGCATCGGCGCCCACCTGGCGCTGGCCTGCGACCTCGTGATCGCAGCCGAGGAGGCGCGCTTCATCGAGGTGTTCGTGCGCCGTGGGCTCGTGCCCGACGGCGCCGGTGCCTACCTGCTCCCCCGCCTCATCGGCCTCCAGAAGGCCAAGGAGCTGATGTTCTTCGGCGACGCCGTGTCCGCGGACGACGCCGAGCGCCTCGGGTTGGTCAACCGCGTGGTGCCCGCCGCGGACCTCGACAAGGTGGCGGGCGAGTGGGCGGCCCGGCTGGCGGTCGGCCCCACCCGGGCGCTCGGGCTGGCCAAGGGCCTTCTCAACCGGTCCCTGGACGGTGACCGCACCACCTCCCTCCGCGACGAGGCCCTCGCCCAGGAGCTGAACATGACCACGCACGACGCGAACGAAGGCGTGGACGCGTTCGTCGAGCGTCGCGATCCGGACTATCGGGGCTGGTGAGAGCGGTGACGGTGTCCGTGGTTACCGGTCGGTAGGCTCGGGTCGTGGCTCGCAGGCGAACCAAGGCACTCGCGGCCGGCATCGCGGCCGCGGCAGCCGTCGCGATCGTGCGGCGCCGGGGATCCAGCGAGACGGGGTCCGGCGGCGCCGACCCGAGCGCCGTCCGGCATCGCACCCGCAACCAGCGGCGCACGGAGCTGGCGCGCCTCGGCGGCCGGGCCGGGGCCGGCTTCGCGGTGCACCGCGCCCGGCGGGTGTTCGCCTCGGCCGAGCGTCAGGCCGAGCTCGACCAGCAGTTCGAGCTGCGGACCGCCGAGCAGGTGGCCGAGGCCCTCGGCGGCATGAAGGGCGCCTTCATGAAGCTGGGGCAGATGGCCTCCTACCTCGATGTCGGTCTGCCCGACCACGCCCGCGAGGCCCTCGCCGGGTTGCAGCAGGATGCGCCCCCCATGTCCGCCGAGCTCGCTGCGGGTGTCGTCGAGCGAGAGCTCGGCGCGCGTCCCGAGCGCCTCTTCCTCGAGTGGGACCCGGCCCCGCTCGCCTCGGCATCGATCGGTCAGGTCCACCGGGCGATCACCCGCGACGGCCGGGCGGTCGCCGTCAAGGTGCAGTACCCGGGGGTCGACGACGCCATCACCGCCGACATGGATTCCGCGGGGATGGTGTTTGGCGCCATGGGCCTCGCCTTCTCGGGCTTCGATCCCGGCCCGCTCGTCGAGGAGATCCGGGCCCGGGTGATCGAGGAGCTCGACTACGCCAACGAGGCCCGCAACCAGCAGCTCTTCGCCGACACGTACCGAGACCACCCGTTCATCCACGTGCCCGACGTCGTGCACGAGCTCTCGACCGCGCGCGTGCTGACCACCGACCTGGCCGAGGGCGTGCGGTTCGAGACGATGGCCGGTTGGAGCCAGGCGGAGCGCAACCTGGCCGCCGAGTCGATCTACCGGTTCGTGTTCCGCAGCCTCTACCGGCTCAACGCGTTCAACGGCGACCCACACCCCGGCAACTACCTGTTCCAGCCCGGTGGCCGGGTCACCTTCCTCGACTTCGGGTTGGTCAAGCACTTCACCGAGCCCGAGATCGCGATCTTCGGCGACATGATCCGGGCGCTCGTTCTCGAGGGTGACACCGCCCGTTACCGCAGCATCATCGAGGGGATCGGCCTGCTGAAGCCCGGCACGCCGGTGTCCGACGACCAGGTGTACGAGTACTTCAGCCACTTCTACGAGTTCGTGCTGCGCGACGAGGAGGTCACGATCACGCCGCAGTGGTCGACCGACGCGGTGTCGCGCTTCTTCGATCCCACCGGGCCGCACGGGCCGATCATCAAGGCCGCCAACCTGCCACCCAGCTTCGTGATCATCCAGCGCATCAACCTTGGCCTCATGGCCATCCTCGGCGACCTCGGGGCGACCGCGAACTTCCGGCGGATCGCGGACGAGCTGTGGCCGTGGGTCGACGGCCCCCCGTCCACCGACATGGGCAAGGCCGAGGCCGACTGGCTGGCCGCACGCCACGCCTGACTGCACCGGCTCCGCGTCCCCCGGGCGACCGGTCCCTACGATGCGGACGATGGCCGACCAGCCTGCGCGCACCCTCGCCGACGTCCTCACGGGAGCCCTCGACCTGGTCGACCCCGGCCTCGCCCCCGGCGAGGAAGACCGCGAGGTCGCCGAGCTGCGCTCGCTGCTCGACCGGGCGGCCCGCGCCGCAGCACCGACCGGGGGATGGACCGCCGACGATCCCCTGCGGCTCTCGAAGGCGACGATCACGTGGCTGCTGCGCTGTCCCCGCCGCGCGCTGACCGACGGCGACATCGAGGTGACCGACGACCTGGTCGCGGGGCTGGTCGTCGACGCCGCCGCCAAGCTGGCCACGCTCGTGCCCCAGCGCCCACCGACCGTCGACGCCGCCCTGGCCTACCTGGAGGCATCCGGCGACACGACCGTCGCGACCCACCTGGCGGACCGGGGAGCGGCCGCCACCGGGCTGCTCGACGACCTGAGCGGCCGAGTCGATGCCCTGGCCGCGGCCTGGCCTCGCATCGGGCCGGGCTGGTGGCCGAGGGTCGAGGAACCCGCCCGAGCCCGCCTCGCCGGCGGCGCGATCATGCTGACCGGTCGACTCGACCTGCTCCTCGGCGGCCCACCGACCGACCGGCCGGCGGTCGTCGTCGAGGTGAAGGGCGGCCGCTGGTACGACGGGATGCGAGCCGACGGCCACCTCTACGCGCTGCTCGTGGCCCTGCGCGACGGCCGGGCCCCGCACGCGGTGGTGACCGTGGTCGCCGACGGCACCACCCAGGTCGAGCCCGTGCGCCCGGCGGTGCTCGCGACCGCGGCCGAACGGGTCGACCACGCCATCGGGATCGCCGCCGCCATCGCCGCCGGCGAGCCGCCCGCCACCCACCCGGGCGCCCACTGCGCCCACTGCCCGGCCCGGCCGGGCTGCGGCCCGGGGCGTGCCTGGCGGGCCGGCGCCGAGATGCTCGCATGATCGACGCGGTCGGAGCTGCCGACCGGTTGGCGGCCGCGGTCACCGAGGCCACCGACGCCGCTCTGGCGTCGGCCAGCGCACCGACCGGCCCGGTCTTCGTGGGCTGGGTGGCCGCCACCGATGCCGCCACCTGCCCGGCGCGCTACCGGGCGGGAGGTGAGGACGGGTGGGGCTTCCCCGGCTGGTCCGCCGCCACCGCCGCCGGGGCGATCGCCCGTGCGGCGCTCGACCGGCACCTCGACCACCACGACAGCGCGGCCACCCGTGCCCGTGGTGCGCCGGTCCCCCTGCCTGACCCCGTCGAGACCGTGCGCGACTGGATGCGGGCTGCCGCCGCCGACGCCCGGGGGGTGACCGGTTGGGTCGGCGAGCGGCGCTCCGAGGGCGATGGGGCCACGCTGGCGGCCGCCGCCGCGGCGGCCGGCCGGTGGCTGGGCGGGTTCGTGCGCGTGCTCGGGTGGCCGCTGCCGGACCGCCTGACGCTGCTCAACGTCAGTCGCGACGACGGCGCCGGGGCCGCGAAGTGGTGGCCGCGCAAGGGCTCGCCGGTGAGCGTGGGCAGCGGTGCCGACGCCCGCATCGGCCGGGTCAGCGGAGCGGGCAAGCACGTCCTGATCGTGCACCGGCCCTCCGCCGGCGACGACCGCGACCTGCACCGACGGGCCACCGTCGAGGCTGCCGCCGGCGCCCTGGCGCACCGGGTGGCTCCGGCGGCGGTGACGATCACCGCCGGCGACACGGGCGAGCGCACCCGGGTGACCGTCGACGAGGACCTGTTGCGGGCGGGTGGCGAGATGATCGCGGACGTCGTCCGCCAGCGGGTCGTGGCGGTCGACCGAGGCTACGACCCGGCTGATGCCACCCCGTCGCCGGCCTGCCGCTGGTGCGACCTCCGGGACGACTGCCCACCGGGCACCGCGTGGCTCGCGGGGGCGGGCGCCGCGGGAGCCGGGCGCTGGCGCGGCGGCCTTCCCGTCCTGGCCGACGACTGAGGCCCGGGGACGACCGGCACGAGCGGTCACCCGCCGACGGACCACGCTCCCAGCTTGCCGACCGGACCGTGGCCGCCACCGAGACGCCAGTCGGCGGACGCCATCAGGCCCTGGTGGACGAAGGCCTTGGCGCGGATCAAGGCCTCCGGTACCGGCGCGCCGCCGGCGACGAGCGCCGCGGTGGCCGCCGCGAACGTGCAGCCGGTGCCGTGGTCGTTGCGCGTCGGTACCCGGGGCCGGCGCAGCTCGGTGACCTGGCCGGTGGCCGCTTCGTAGACGATGTCGACGGCCTCGACGCTGCCCGCCCGACCCGCGGGACCCTCGCCCGGAGCGGCCGGCGCCGCCGGCGCGGCCGCCTCGTCGTCGTCGACCTGGTGACCGCCCTTGACCACCACCCAGCGGGGACCGAGGCGGGCAAGCTCGCGGGCCGCCTCCCGAGCGTCGGCCGCGGTCGCGACGGTGCTGCCCACGAGCGCGGCCGCCTCACGCGCGTTCGGCGTGATGACCAGGGCGTGGGGGAACAGCGCCTCGACGTAGGCCCGCTCTGCGCCGGGATCGAGCAGGCGGGCGCCCGTCGACGAGACCAGCACGGGGTCGACCACCAGGTGGGGCAGCCGGCCGGCGGCGGTCGCCAAGCCCACGGCCTTCACCACCTCCGCGGTGGCCAGCATCCCGGTCTTGACCGCGGCGACGGGCAAGTCATCGAGGACGGCGTCGAGCTGGGCCATCAGGAACTCGACCGGTGGCACGTGGACGCCCGTCACCCCCACCGTGTTCTGGGCGGTGAGCGCGGTGATGACGCTGGCGCCGTGCACGCCGAGGGCGGCGAAGGTGACGAGGTCGGCCTGGATGCCGGCGCCTCCCCCGGAGTCGGACCCGGCGATGGTCAGGGCCACCGGCGGCGTGTCGGTCATGTGTGGGCTCTCCTCAGCTCGTCGATCACCGATCGCACCACGGCCGCCGGGTCCGCGGCCCCCATGACGGCGCCCATGAGCGCGACCCCAGCGGCACCGGCCTCCACGCAGGCCCGGGCTCGGCCGGGTGCGACCCCGCCCAGCGCGACCACGGCCAGGTCGGGCACCGCCGCGCAGCCGGCCGCCAGGCCCTCGGACCCGAGCGCGGGCCCGTATCCCGGTTTGGATGCCGACGCGTACACGGGCGAGTAGGTGGCGCGGGCGGCCCCACCGGCGCGGGCGGCCACCAGCTCGTCCACGGTGTGGCACGAGCGCCCCACCGACACGTTCGGCATCGGCGGCGGCCACGCCTGGTCGGCTGCGAGGTGGACGCCATCGGCCCCGACGGCGGCCGCCAGCGCGGCGTCTCCCGCAACCCACAGCTCGGCCCCGCCCGCCGCGGTCGCCGCCCGGAGCGCCTCGGCCAGCTGGCGGCGCGCCGCCACCGGCAGGTCCTTCTCGCGCAGCAGCACAGCGCCGGCTCCCGCGTCGACGGCAGCCGCCACCACCGAGTCGAGCCCACCCCCGGCGCGGTCGGCCTGGCTCCGGTCGGTGAGCACGGTGACGGCCGGGACGGCGCCACCCGCGCGCGCTGTCGTCACAGGTCGGCCATGCCCTCGAAGGACGTCGACGCCTCGGCGTAGAGCCGCCGCGGGATCCGCCCGGCCCCGCGGGCGAGCCGCCCCGCCTCGACGGCGTGGCGCATCGCCGTGGCCATCTGCACAGGGTGCCGGGCGCGCGTCACCGCTGTGGCGAGCAGCACGGCGTCGCAACCGAGCTCCATCGCGAGCGCGGCGTCGGACGCGGTGCCGATGCCCGCGTCGAGGACGATCGGCACCTGCGCCGACTCGCGGATGATCGTCAGGTTGTAGGGGTTTCGGATGCCCATGCCACTGCCGATCGGCGAGCCGAGCGGCATCACGGCAGCCACCCCGATCTCCTCGAGGCGGCGGGCCACGATCGGGTCGTCGTTCGTGTAGGCGAGCACGACGAAGCCGTCGTCGACCATCTGCTCGGCGGCGTCGAGCAGCTCGACCGGGTCGGGCAGGAGCGTGCGCTCGTCGGCCACCACCTCGAGCTTCACCCAGTCGGTCTCCAGGGCCTCGCGGCCCATGCGGGCGGTCTTCACCGCGTCGCGGGCGGTGAAGCACCCGGCCGTGTTGGGCAGGGCTCGGATGCCATTGCGGCGCAACAGGTCGAACAACGAGCCCGGGGCCGACGGATCGACCCGGCGCAGTGCCACCGTGGTGAGCTCGGTGCCGGACGCGACGAGGGCGCGCTCCAGCTCGTCGAGGTTCGGCGCGCCGCCCGTGCCGAGGATCAACCGCGACCGGAACGTCTCGCCCGCGATGACGAGCGGGTCGTCGACGGGCTCGCCCTGGTCGTGTGTCCGGTCGTGTGCGGCCTGCGTGTCGGCCATCGTCATCCTCCCTGGGCGATCGTCAGGATCTCGACCTGCTCGCCCGCCTTCAGCGGCCGCTCGTTCCACGTGCGGCGGGGGACCACCTCGCCCTCGACGGCCACGGCGATGCCCCGCCGCTCGAAGCCCATCGCCGCGACGAGCGCTGCGACGGTGGTGTCGGCGGCCACGACGTGCTCATCGCCGTTGACGGTCACCCGCACGGCGCCGTCGCCGTCCCGATCGGCGGTCATCGCCGGGCCTCGGATGGTGCGGTCGATGCTGTCTCGAAGCGGTGCGGGTCGCAGGCCAGCACCTCGTCGGGCACGGGGTCGCCGGCCACGACCGCGGCGACCGCGTCGCCGGTCACGGGGGTGAGCAGGATGCCGTTGCGGTGGTGGCCGGTGGCGACGACCAGGCCGTCGACGGAGCTGCGGCCGATCATCGGCAGGTCGTCCGGTGAGCCCGGCCGCAGCCCGGCCCGCACGCCGACGAGCTCGGCGTCGTCGAGACCGGGCACCAGCGCGAGGGCGTCGCGCAGCAGCTCGTAGGCGCCGCCCGCGGTGGGCGTGGTGTCCCAGCCGCGCTCCTCGACGGTGGCGCCGACGACGAGGCGGCCGTCGTCGCGGGGTACCAGGTAGATGCTCGATCCCTGCACGATGCCCCGTACCGTACGCGTGACCAGGGGATCGTCCACCGGCTGGCGCAAGGTGAGGATCTGCCCCTTGATCGGCCGCACCGGCGGTCGGACGCGATCGGGCACTCCCGCCAGCGTGCTCGAGCGGCAGCCGGCGGCCAGCACCACCGTGCCGGCACGGATCTCGGTGACCGGGCCCGCTCCGTCGCCTCCGCGGGTGCCGTCGGCCGCGCGCACCGCGACGCCGGTGATGCGGGTCCGGCGACTGTCGGGGCCGGTGGCGGTGCCGTCGCCGTAGCCGGGGACGTCGACGTCGCCGTCGCCGTCGCCGAGCAGGCGGACGGCCGCGGCCCGGACGAGACGGGCCCCTGCGCCGACCGCCGCGGCGAGCAGGGCCTCCCCGAGGGCCGCCGGGTCGACCGACCGCTCGCTCGCCGCCAGCAGCCCGGCCCGGACGCGGGGGGCGAGCCCGGGTTCGAGTGCACGCGCCTCCCGCCCCCGCAGCCGCTCGACCTCGAGGCCCATCGCCCGGTGCCGTGCCGCCAGGTCGTCGAGCGCCTCCCTGTCGTCGGCATCGAGCGCGACCATCAGCGTGCCGTCGGCCCGGTAGCCGATCGGGCGGCCCGCCGCCTCGGCCACCTTTTCGGCGAATGCCGGCCAGCGGGCCCACGACGCCAGGTTCAGCGCCAGCAGCGGCTCCTCCCCCATGCGCGCCTCGGTGACCGGGGCCAGCATCCCGGCGGCCACCCCGGTGGCGCCCGACCCGGGCGACGGGTCGACGACCACGACGGACGCGCCTCGCTGGGCCAGCCGCCAGGCCGACACGAGGCCGATGACCCCGGCGCCCACGACCGCCACGTCGACCGCACGCCCGTCCCCTGGATTTCGCCCGTGGTTCTGGTCGCTGGAGCGACCAGAACCGCGCAGAAAATCGGGAGGGGGCGGGCTCATCGGTCGTTGCCCAGGGCGTCGACGGCTTTGGCGACCGCCACCAGCAGGTCGTGGGTAGCAACGTGGGGATCGATCGCCTCGGCGACCGCACCGATCACAGCCACGCCATGCGCGCCGGTGGCGAGCACCTCGTCGACGGTCGCGGCGGTGATGCCGGCGATCGCGATGACCGGCACGTCGACCGCGGCAGCGACGGCCCGTACCCCCTCGACGCCGATCGGATCGGGCAGACCGGTCTTCGACGACGTGGCGAAGGTCGGCCCGACGCCCAGGTACGACGCCCCCTCCTCGACGAGCCGCTCGGCGGTGGCCGGATCGCGGGCCGTGCCCCCCACCAGCGCCGTGGGCCCGACGACCCGGCGCACGGCCGCGACCGGCAGGTCGTCGGCGCCGACGTGCACCCCGTCGGCCCCGACCGCCACGGCCAGGTCAGCGCGGTCGTTCACCAGGCAGGACGCGCCCGCGGCCCGGCACCGCTCGGCGATGGCGAGCGCCAGCCGATGGCGATCGGCGTCGGCGCCCGCCTTGAGCCGCACCTGCAGGGTGGGCGCGCCGGCCTCGAGCGCCGCCTCGGCCACGAGCAGGGAGTCGACGAGCACGTGCAGGCGTCCGAGACGGTGCTCGGCGCCACCGGCACCTGACCCCACACCGTCGGACGGGACGTCGGGCGTGGTCACGGCACCGCCGCTGAGGACGGGGAGGAGGACGGGACGGAGGCCGACGACGGCGCCGGGGCCGCATCCGGAAGGGTGGGATCGGCCAGGTAGACCTCGCCGCCGGCCGCCCGGAACTCGGCGGACTTCTGCGCCATCCCTGCCTCGACCGCCACGGTGGCGCCGGCGGGTCGCCCCGCCGCCTCCTGCTCGGCGGCGTAGGCCCGCACCTGCTCGGTGATGGCCATCGAACAGAACTTGGGGCCGCACATCGAGCAGAAGTGGGCGGTCTTGGCCGGCTCTGCCG
>CAYUXB010000048.1:15122-18030 GCA_964448525.1 uncultured Acidimicrobiaceae bacterium | reverse complement strand
CACCAGGTGTTCCCCGACGAGACGTTCCTGCGGCAGCACGCGGTGATGCGCGCCCTGGCGGAACGCACCGACGTGCCGATGGCCCGGGTCCACTGGCTGGAGACCGATCCGTCGTGGTTCGGCCGACCGTTCTGGATCATGGACCGCATCGACGGCGACATACCCGCCGATGTCCCGCACTACGCCGGCCGTGGCTGGCTCCACGACGCCAGCCCCGACCAGCAGGCACAGGCCTGGAACGCCGGCATCGACGCCATGGCGGGCATCCACCGGGTGGAGGTGGAACGCCTCGGCCTCCCTCCGAGCACGTTCCCCGAGGTTTCCGCGGGAGTCGCCACCGGGATCGCGGGCGTCGACACGCTGGGCGCCCAGCTCGACCACCTCGAACGATTCCTGGCGTGGGCCGAGGACGGCACGCCGTTCCCGCTGGGTCGACGCGGGGTCGAGGTGCTGCGGCGCGACCGGCCGGCGGCGCCCGCCGCGGGGCCGTGCCTGGTGTGGGGCGACGCCCGACTGAGCAACCTGATCTACCGCGACTTCGCGGTCGTCGCCGTGCTCGACTGGGAGATGGCGACCATCGGCGATCCGCTGGCCGACCTCGGCTGGTGGCTGTTCGCGGACGACGCGCTCACCCGGGGCCACGGCTGCACGCGGGTCCCCGGCTTCCCCTCGACCGAGGAGACGGCACAGCGCTGGGCGAGCGCGACCGGCCGGTCGACGGATGCCCTCGGCTACTACGAGCTGTTCGCCGGCGTCCGCTTCGCGGTGATCATGCTGCGGATGGGCAAGCTGCTGGTCGACATGGGGTTCGTCGGGCCCGACTTCCCGCACGACAACATGATCAGCCAGGCCTTGGAGCGCCAAAACCTCTAGACTTTTCGCATGTCTTCGGGGGAGTGGTCCATGGCGGGGGTGCACGACGTGCTGGCGGCGGCCGTGCCGGAGCGCGAGATGCTCGTGTGCGGGACGGTCCGGCGCACCTACGGCGAGGTGGCGGCGCGCACCCGGTCGCTCGCGGCGTTCCTTTCCGGACGGGGGCTCGGCGTCCGCCGCGAGCGCCACGAGCTCGAACGCTGGGAGAACGGCCAGGACACCGTCGCCGTGGTGCTCCACAACGGCCCCGAGTACGTCGAGGCCATGCTCGGCGCGTTCCGGGCCCGGGCCGTGCCGTTCAACGTGAACCAGCACTACCGCCCGGCCGAGGTCGGCGCCCTGCTGACCGACCTCGACACCCGCGCCGTCGTCTACCACCGATCGCTCGGGCCGCTCGTCGCCGAGGCGATCGACACCGCCGGGCTCGTGCTCCTCGACGTCGACGACGGTTCGGACGTCGACCCGCTGCCCGGCAGCACGAACTTCGAGGACGCGGCCCGCACGGCGGTGTCCTCCCCGCTGCCGTCGCCTTCGCCCGACGACCTCTACATGGTGTGCACCGGCGGCACGACGGGCCGGCCCAAGGCGGTGCTGTGGCGCCAGGGCGACATCTACGTGGCGGCGATGTCCGGCACCGCGGACGCGACCGCCGAGTCGATCGCCGCGGGTGCCAGCGGGTCGCCCGGCGGTCGCTGGTACGCGGTGCCGCCGCTGATGCACGCCGCCGCCCAGTGGACGGCGTTCTCGGGCCTGCACACCGGTTCCACGGCTGTCCTCCACGACGACTCGGGCCCCTTCGACGCCCGGCACATCCTCGAGACCGCCGAGCGCGAGCAGGTGGCGCTGATGTCGATCGTGGGCGACGCCTACGCCCGGCCCTTCGTCGAGGAGCTGCGCCGCCGACCGTACGACCTGGGCTCGCTCGGCGTGATCGGCACCGGAGGCGCCGCCACCAGCGAGGCCACCAAGGAGGACCTGCTCGACCTGCTCCCCCACGTCACGATCATCGACGGCTACGGGGCCTCCGAGACCGGCGGCATGGCGTTCGGTGCCCGCAGCCGCGACAACCGGCCCGACGGGTTCTCGCCCAGCGCCGGCGCCGACGTCGTATCCGACGATCGCTCCCGCTTCCTCGAGCCGGGCACGGACGAGATCGGGTGGACGGCCCGCCGAGGCCGGGTGCCGCTCGGCTACCTCGGCGACCGCGAGCGCACCGAGGCGACGTTCCCGATCATCGGCGGCGAGCGGGTGGCGATCCCGGGCGATCGGGCGCAGCGACTGGCCGACGGCGGCATCCGCATGCTCGGCCGCGACGCCATGGTGGTCAACACCGGCGGCGAGAAGGTGTTCGTCGAGGAGGTCGAGGCCGCGCTGATCGGCCATCCCGACGTCGCCGATGCGCTGGTCGTCGGACGGCCCTCCGAGCGCTTCGGCCAGGAGGTCGTGGCCGTCGTCGCGCTCCATCCGGGAGCGACCGTCGACCCGGGGGCGTTGCGCGAGTTCGTCGCCACCGACCTCGCCCGGTTCAAGGCGCCGCGTGCGATCGCCGTGTGCGACACCGTGCAGCGACACGCCAACGGCAAAGCCGACTACCGGTGGGCGCAGGAGGTGGCGCTGACGGCCGTCGACGCGACCACGGTGACCGGGGCTCACTGATGGACCTCGGCGTGCGCAACCGGGGGTACCTGGTGTTCGGCGGGACCGCGGGCATCGGCCTGGCTGCGGCCCGGGTGCTGGCCGCCGACGGTGCCCGGGTGGCGATCGCCGGCCGGAGCCGCGAGCTGGGCGAGGCGGCCGCCGCCGCGCTCGCCGAGCAGACCCGCGCCACCGTCGTCGCCCTCACCGGCGACCTTGCGGTGGCCGGGGCGGCCGAGACCGTGGTGGCCGCGGCCGCCGACCGCCTGGGCGGCCTGCGGGGCATGGCGGTGACCACCGGCCTCGGCATGCACGGCCAGCGCGACCTGCTCGGCGGCACCGACGAGGACTGGGTGGCGACGTTCGACGACGTGCTGCTGGCGACCGTGCGGGCGTGCCG
>CAYUXB010000048.1:0-15022 GCA_964448525.1 uncultured Acidimicrobiaceae bacterium | reverse complement strand
GGCTGGCCGGTCGACGACGCTCTCGAACGGGTGATGACCGAGGAGTGGGGCATGAAGGTAGCCCTCGGCCGCGCCGGCCGCCCCGACGAGCTGGGCGACGTGATCGCCTTCCTGCTGTCGGAACGGGCGGGCTACCTCACCGGCGCCACGATCAACGTCGACGGCGGCACCGACTTCTGACGATCACGGCAGGTCGAGGATGACGGACGGTTCGCCTACGGCTCGGGGACCTCGAAGTGCTCGTCACGCAGCTCGAAAGCGCGGCGGGTGCCGTGCTCGGCGCGGGTCTTGACGAAGTTGAACTCGTCCTCGTCGAACTGCAGGTTCGTGCCGTAGGCGTGGACCATGTAGTTCAGCACCTCCTCGCCGGGGTAGGCCTGGAGCTGCTCGACGAGGCGGAACGCCTCCTTGGCCATCACGATGCCGTCGGCCGGCATCTTGGCCACCTTCGCCGCCCACCACGCCGCCCGCGCCTGCACCGCGTCCGGCTCGACCACCTCGGTGAACACCCCCAGGTGGGCGACCTCCGACGCGGGGAGCGTGTCGCCGGTCAGCAGCATCCGGCGGGCGAGCACCGGGCCGAGCCGGTGGAAGAACATGTGCAGCGACCCGAGGGCGGGGCCGAGGAAGCGGGTGGCCGGCATGCCGATCACCGTGTCGGTGGCCACGACCGCGATGTCGGCCATGAGCGCCAGCTCGAACCCGCCCCCGAGGGCGAACCCCGACACCTCGGCCACCGTGACCTTCGGGTAGCCGAGGAACGCGTGGTAGAAGTCGAACGTCTTGCGGTCGACCAGCAAGCGGCGGCGCTGGCTCGGGCGGCGCCGGGTCTGCGGCTTGCGCGCCCCGTCGCCGTACCAGGCATAGGCGTTGTTCATGTCGGCGCCCGTGCTGAACACCCCACCGGCGCCCCGCAGCACGACCACCTTGGTGTCGTCGTCGTAGGCCAGTTCGTCGAGGTAGGTGCCGAGCTGCGCCCGCATGGCCGGGTCGTAGGCGTTCTTGCGCTCCGGATTGTCGAGCGTGATGCGGGCGATGCCCGTCTGTTCGTCCCGCTCCAACAGGACCCGCGTCTCGCTTGCTCGCTCACTCACCGACTGGCCTCCTGGGGCAACGTCTTGGCGTGATCGTCGAGCAGACCGTACGCTTAACCTCTAGATGTTTCCAGCGCGGCTCGACCGCCGGGGAGGGGTGATGGAGTTCCGCTTGGACCCTGCGCAGGTCGAGCTGCAACAGACCGTCGCACGGTTCTGCGCCGACCGGTTTCCGCTCGCTTCGGTGGACGCGCGCGAGGGCGTGCCGACCGACCGGGACGCCTGGTCCGCCATGGCCGACCTCGGCATGTTCGGGCTGCTGCTGCCGGAGTCGGCGGGAGGCAGTGGGCTCGGCGCCGTCGAGGGGGCGCTGCTGTTCGAGCAGCTCGGCTCGCACCTCGTGTCCGGACCCGTGCTGTGGGCCGTCCTCGCCGCCGGGCTGGTCGACGGCGTCGCCACCGGCGAACGGCTGGTCGGCGGCGTCGAGGCGCACGCCGTCGCCCAGAATGCCGTGGCGGTCGAGCACGCCGACGACCTCGACGTGCTGCTCGTGGTCGGCGACGACACCGTGGTCGCCCACGACACGGCGGAGCTGGCCGCACCCACCGCGCTCGATCCCTTCGACCCGCTCACTCCGGTCGGTCGGGTCACCGGGCTCACCGCGGGCCGCGAAGTCGGCGGCGCAGAGGCCGCGTCGGAGCTGCGCCTGCTCGGCACCGTGCTCACCGCAGCCGTGCTGACGGGGGTGGCGGCGAGGGCGCTCGAGGTGGCCCGCGACTACGCGATCGAGCGGGAGCAGTTCGGCGCCCCGATCGGCTCGTTCCAGGCGATCAAGCACATGCTGGCGGACATGTACCTCCGCAGCACCCTCGCCCAGAGCGCCACCTACGCGGCCGCGGCGGTGGCGCAGGACCCGGGCGGCGACGACCCCGCCCGCGCCGCGGCCTCGGCCAAGCTGCTCGCCGCCGACGCCGCGATCACGAACGCGGGGGCCGCCGTCCAGGTGCTCGGCGGCATGGGGTTCACGTGGGACATGCTGCCCAACTACCTGCTGAAGCGGGCGTGGGTGCTCGAAGCGGGCTTCGGTGCGGGCGACGAGCACGCCCTGCACCTCGGCGCACAGGTCGAGGCGGTGGCCGGATGAGCGGCTCCTCCGACACGGCTGAAGGCGTCGTCGTCGCCCACGACGACGGCGTCCTGCGCATCACGATCGACCGGCCCTCCCGCAAGGGCTCGCTCGACCCCACCGCCGTCCGCCGCATCGTCGAGGCCCTCGAAGCGGCCGCCACCGACGACTCCCTGCGCGCCGTCGTGCTGACGAGCGCCGGTGACGACTTCTGCTCGGGCGCCGACTGGGTGGCCAGCAACGCGAGCGGTGACGCCAAGCCCCGGACCGGCAGCATCCAGCGCCGCACGCCGCTGCAGGCCCACCGCCTCATCGCCCTGCTGCTCGAGATCCAGCTCCCGGTCGTGTGCGCGGTGCGCGGGTGGGCGGCGGGCCTCGGCTGCCAGATCGCGCTCGCCGCCGACTTCACGATCGCCGCGGCGGACAGCCGCTTCTGGCTGCCCTTCACGAAGCGGGGCTTCACCCCCGACAGCGGCGCCACCTGGCTGGTGCCGCGCCTCGTCGGTGTGGCCCGGGCCAAGGAGCTGCTGCTGCTCGGCCGCCCCGTCACCGGCGCCGACGCAGCCGACTGGGGGATGATCCACCGGGCGGTACCCGGCGACGACCTCGACGGCACCGTCGAGGACCTGGTCGGCGAGCTGCGCGCCGCCGCCACCGTCGCCATCGGCCTCACCAAGCGCTGCCTGCACACCGCGCTCGACGGCGGCATCGTCGACGCGATGGCGGACGAGGCGTTGACGCTGGAGCTGTCGTCGCGCACAGCCGACTTCCGTGAGGGCCTCCGCGCGTTCACCGAACGCCGTGATCCCCGGTACGAAGGGCGCTAGGAGAGACCGATGGACTTCGACACGATCCGCTACGAGGTCGCCGACCGCACCGCCACCATCACCCTCGACAGGCCCGAGGCGCTCAACGCGCTGAGCCCCCTGATGGTGCGGGAGCTGCGGGCCGCCTACGCGGCGGCCGAGGCCGACGAGGCGGTGTGGACGATCCTGGTGACCGGCAACGGGCGGGCGTTCTGCACCGGGGCCGACGTCACCGAGATCCCCGCCGACGGGCGGGTGATCTACGACGAGCCGTACCTGTCGACGCTGCCGCAGTGGGAGGCGCCCCAGGAGGGCACGCCCCCGTTCCGCACCGGCACGAAACCGGTCGTCACGGCCGTGAACGGGCTGTGCTGCGGGGCCGGGCTGGACTGGGTGACGACCGGCGACATCACGATCGCCTCGGACCGGGCCGAGTTCTTCGACCCGCACGTGAGCATCGGGCTCGTCTCCGGGCGCGAGGTCGTGCGCCTCGCCCGGGTGCTGCCGATGGGCATCGCCATGCGCATCGCCCTCACGGGGCGGCACGAGCGGATGAGCGCCCAGCGGGCCTACGACCTGGGGATGATCTCCGAGGTCGTCGAGCACGACCGGCTGATGGAGCGGGCACGCGAGGTCGTGACGCTGGTCAACCGCAACGCACCGCTGGCGGTGCGGGGCACCCGCCTCGCGATCCGCAAGGGCATCGACCTGCCGCTGCACGAGGCCGAGATCATGGCCGAAGCGTTCCGGGAGCGGGTGGTCCGCACCGACGACGCCAAGGAGGGCCCCCTGGCCTTCGTCGAGAAGCGCGACCCGAGGTGGACGGCATCGTGAGCAGTACCGGAGCACCCGACTTCGAGACCATCCGCTACGAGACCTCGCCCGACCGCGTCGCCACGATCACGCTCGACCGGCCCGAGGTGCTCAACGCCTTCGACCGCCGGATGTGCGAGGAGATGCAAGCCGCCTGGCGGCTGGTGAAGGACGACGCCGGGGTCAACGCCGTGGTGCTGCGGGCCGCGGGCGACCGGGCGTTCAGCACCGGCCTCGACATCAAGAAGCCCTACGGCCAGCCCGACGACATCTGGAACCACGAGGACCCCGGCGAGCTGCTCAGCCCCAAGTGGCAGAAGGTGTGGAAGCCCGTCGTGTGCGCGGTCCAGGGCATGTGCACCGCGGGAGCGCTCTACTTCGTCAACGAGGCCGACATCGTCATCTGCTCGCCCGAGGCGACCTTCTTCGACTCGCACGTCTCCGCCGGATTGGTGTCGGCCCTCGAACCGGTGGGCCTGATGCGCAAGGTCGGCCTCGCCCACACCCTGCGCATGGCGCTGACCGGCAACGACGAGCGGGTGACCGCCACGACCGCGCTGCAGATCGGGCTGGTGACCGAGGTCGTCGACCGGGACGCGCTCTGGGCGCGCGCCCACGAGCTGGCCGCGGGGATCGCCGCCAAGCCCAGCTCCGCGACCCAGGGCACGGTCCGCGCCGTCTGGGAGTCGCTCGACCGCCCCTACCGCGTGGCGATGGAGCAGGGCCTGATCTACACGCGGCTCGGCAACCCGATCGGCATGGCCGAGGTGGCCGAGAACCCGCCGGCCCGCACCAAGCCGAGGCTCCGGTGACGGCGCTCACGACCACCGGCCTGCCCGGACGGATCGGCGACGTGCTCGCCATCGACCCGACGGCGGACGTCGTCGAGTCGGGCGGGCGCTGGCGCACGTGGGGCCAGCTCGGCGACACCGTTGCCGCCGTCGCCGCGGTGGTCGAGCCGGGCACGGAGGTCGGAATCCTCCTGCGCAACACCCCCGCCTCGCTCGGGCTCGTGCTCGGCGTCCTGCGCGCCGGCGGCTGCGTCGTCACGATCAACCCCGGGCGAGGCCGCGACCGCACCCGCGACGACATCGCGGGGCTCGACCTGCCGGTGCTCGCCGGCGACCCGGCCGATCTCGCCGACCTGGTGCCCGCCGGGTCGCGGGCCACCACGATCGCCGTCGACGACCTCGGCGAGCCGGTCACCGTCACCGCCGCCTCCGCCTCCGTCGAGGCAGGTGAGGGGGGCCGCCCCGGCGTCGCCGTCCGCATGCTCACGAGCGGGACCACCGGACCCCCGAAGCGCATCGACCTCACCTACCAGACCTTCGAGCGGGTGCTGGTGGGCGCCAAGCACTACGAGTCCAACCGCGACACCAGCCTGGTGCTGCGCACCGGGGTCGCGGTCGTCAACGCACCCCTCGCCCACGTCGGCGGGCTCTTCCGGGTGCTGCAGTGCATCACCGACGGCAGGCCCTTCTCGTTGCTGGAGCGGTTCACCGTCGAGGGCTGGGTCGACGCCGTGCGCCGCCACCGGCCGAAGACCGCCAGCCTCGTGCCCACCGCCCTGCGGATGGTGCTGGAGGCCGACGTCGATCCCGCCGACATCGCCAGCCTGCGCTCGGTCGTGTCCGGCACCGCCCCGCTCGACCCGGCGGACGCGGACGCCTTCACCGCCCGCTACGGCGTGCCGGTGCTGATCTCCTACGGCGCCACCGAGTTCGGCGGCGGCGTCGCCGGCTGGAACATCGCCGACCACCGGGAGTTCTCGGCGACCAAGCGGGGCAGCGTCGGGCGGGCGCACGCCGGCTGCGAGCTGCGGATCGTCGACCCCGACTCGGGCGCGACGCTCGGCCCGGACGAGGAGGGCATCCTCGAGGTCAAGGCCCGGCAGTTCGGCGACGGCACCGGCTGGGTCCGCACCACCGACCTGGCCCGCCTCGACCCGGATGGGTTCCTCTTCGTCCTCGGCCGGGCCGACCAGGCGATCATCCGGGGCGGGTTCAAGATCCGCCCCGACGACGTCCGGGCCGTGCTCGAACGGCACCCTGCCGTGCGCGGCGCCGCGGTGGTCGGCCGACCCGACCGGCGCCTCGGGGCCGTGCCGGTGGCCGCGGTCGAGCTGCGCGCGGACGCCGATCCCGTCGGGCCCGACGACCTGCTGGCCTTCGCGGCCGGGGCGCTGGCCCGCTACGAGCTGCCGACCGAGATCCGCATCGTCGACGCGCTGCCCCGCACCGACTCGGCGAAGGTCGACCTCTCCGCCGTCACCGAGATGCTCGCCGGCGTCGACACAGGAGCCTGACCGATGGACCTGCGCTACTCCGACGCCGACGAGGCCTTTCGCAAGGAGGTGCGGACCTGGCTCGCCGAGGCCGTCCCCGCCTACGGAAGCCCGCCCCCGCCGGGCGACTGGGACGCCCGCCGAGCGTATGACACCGGCTGGCAGCGCACCCTCCACGACGCCGGCTACGCCGGGCTCAACTGGCCGGTCGCGTACGGCGGCCGGGGTCTGCCCGCCTCGCAGCAGCTCGTGTTCCTCGAGGAGTACGCGGCCGCCGGCGCGCCGTACGTCGGCATCAACTTCGTGGGCAACGCCCACGCGGGTCCGACGCTGATCGCCGAGGGCACCGAGGCCCAGCGCCGCGAACACCTGCCCCGCATCCTGCGCGGTGAGCGCGTGTGGTGCCAGGGCTTCTCCGAGCCCGAGGCCGGCTCGGACCTGGCCTCGCTGCGGACGCGGGCGGTGCGGGAGGGCGACGAGTACGTCGTCACCGGCCAGAAGATCTGGAGCACCCGGGCACACATCGCCGACCACTGCGAGCTGCTGGTCCGCACCGATCCCGACCAGCCGAAGCACAAGGGCATCACGTGGCTGATCCTCGACATGGACACGCCCGGGGTCGAGGTCCGGCCGATGAAGACGATCGACGGCGAGAGCCACTTCTGCGAGATCTTCCTCGACGGCGCCCGCGTGCCGGTGACGAACCGGGTGGGTGCGGAGAACGACGGCTGGCGGGTCACCAACGTGACCCTGCGCTTCGAGCGGGGCACCGCGTTCGCCCAGCACATCATCACCCTGCGGTCCCAGCTCGGCCGGCTGGTGACGCTCGCCCGGCAGACCCCGTCCCCCGATGGCGGCACGGCGTGGAACGACCCCGGCCTGCGGCGGACGGTCGGCCGCCTCGACGCCCGCATCGACGCGTTGTGGCGGATGACCCAGCGGTGCGTCACGGAGGCCGAGGCCACCGGCGTGCCGTCGCCGCTCGGCTCGGCGGTGAAGCTCGGCTACAGCGAGCTGGGCCAGGAGCTCGCAGCGCTCGGCATGCGGCTGCTCGGCCGCCGCGCGATCGGCACCGACGGGCCCGACTCGGAGGCGGCCGTGGCGGTGCGCGACTACCTGTGGTCGTTCCAGTTCACGATCGCCGCAGGCACCTCGCAGATCCAGCGGAACCTGATCGCCGAGCGCATCCTCGGCATGCCGAAGGGTCGTTGACCGCCGTGCCCGAGCCCTGGACCTTCGGCAACGAGCCGCTCGCGCAGACCTCCACCGCCGCCCACCTGCTGCGGCGGGTCACGGGCCGGCTGCTGGCGCTCGAAGGCGACGAGTCGGAGGTCGATCGCCTGATCGCGGAGCTGCGACGGGTGGACGACGCGCTGGCGACGCGAGCCCCCGCCGACCCCGCGCCCCGCGTGGGCGCGGCCGCGGCCGGCGACGGACGCGCCTACATCGATCACGCCCGTCACATCGGCGCGTACAACCCCAGCTTCCCGGTCTACGACATCGAGGTCGACGGGGAGCGGGCCACGGGTTCCGTCGAGTTCCCCGTGGTGTACGAGGGGCCGCCCGGCATCGTCCACGGCGGGTTCCTCGGCGTGTTCTTCGACTGCGCGGTGCAGCACCACAACTGCGACGCCGGCGTGGCGGGCAAGACGACGTCGATGGCATTGCGCTACCGGCGGCCGGTGCCGCTGCTGACCCCGCTCACCTTCACGATCGAGCGCGCCGCCGCCGACGGGCGCATCCGCTCGACCGCACGGCTGCTCGACGACGATCGGGTGCTGTGCGAGGCGGACGTCGACGCCGTCGCGGGCGACCGCGCCGCGCTGCCCGAGGTGTCCCCCCGCAGGAGCGTGCGATGACCTCCCCCGTGATCGAGGCCGGCGACGACCTCCCGCTGACCGTCCCCGCGCTGCTGAGATCGCAGGTGGCGGCTCGGCCCGACCAGGTGCTGCTGACCTGCGACGACGACTCGCTGACCTACGCGGAGGCCGACGGCCGTTCGGCCGAGCTGGCCCGGGCCCTGCTGGCCGCGGGAGCGGGTCCCGGCACCCGCGTGGCCCTGCTGTTCCCGAACAGCCCGGACTTCGTCGTCGGGTGGTTGGCGGCGGCCCGCATCGGGGCGGTGAGCGTGCCGCTCAGCACCTTCTCGACCAGCGCCGAGCTGGTCGGGCTGCTGCGGGGCGCTGATGTGGCCGTGCTGCTGGCCGCGGCGGGCTACCGCTCCCACGACTATCCGGCGAGCCTGCGGGCCGGCATCCCGGAGCTCGACCTCACGGCTCCCCCGCCGCTGCTGGCCCCGTCCGTGCCCTCGCTCCGCCGGATCGCGTTCGCCATCACCTCGGCCGACTCAGCCGACTCGGCGGCGGGGGGCGTCGACGCGGGCTGGACCGTCGACGGCCTGCTCACGGGCGCGCCGACCATCGGCGACGACGTGCTCACCGCGGCCGAGGCGGCGGTGTCGCCCGCCGATCCGATGGTGATCGTCCACACCTCCGGCTCGACGAGCGAGCCCAAGGGCGTGGTGCACACCCACGGCGCGCTCATCCGCCACCTCGACAACCTCAACGACCTGCGCCGGTACGAGCCGCCCGAGACCCTGTTCGCCAACTCGCCGTTCTTCTGGATCGGCGGGTTCGCCTACGCGCTGCTCGGCACCGTGGTCGCCGGGACGACGCTCGTGTGCTCGAACGCGCCGACCGCCGCCGGGATCCTCGACGTCCTCGAGCGCGAGCGTCCAACCATGGTCAACGGGTTCGCCGCCTCGGTCGCGCACGTCCCCGACGACCCCTCGTTCCCCCGCCGCGACCTGTCCTCGATCCGCCGGGGCAACCTGTGGCCGATCATGCCCGCGGACCTGCAGCCGGCCGACATCGAGCTGCGCCACACGATGCTCGGCATGACCGAGACCGGCAGCGTGTGCCTGGCCGGGCCGCCCGACGAGGAAGATCGGGTGTTGCCCGAGCACCAGCGGGGCTCGTTCGGCCGACCGGTGCCCGGCTTCGAGGCCCGCGTCCGTCGCACCGACGACGGCGGCGACGCCAAACCGGGCCAGCTCGGCGAGCTGTGCCTGCGCGGCCCGTTCCTCATGGACGGCTACGACGGCCGCGAGCGGCACGACACCTTCGATGCGGACGGGTGGTACCGCACCGGCGACCTCGTGACGGTCGACGACGACGGCCTGTTCTACTTCCAGGGCCGCGGCAGCGACATGATCAAGACCGCCGGCGCCAACGTGTCGCCCCGCGAGGTCGAGGCCGCCATCCTCGAGGTGTCCGGCCTGGTCGCCCACGTCGTCGGCGTCGACGACCCCGCCCGGGGCCAGATCGTGGCCGCGCTGGTGCGGTCGCCGTCCGACGGCATCGTCGATCCCGACGAGCTCCGCGCCCGCCTCCGCGACCGACTCTCCGCGTACAAGGTGCCCCGCCGCATCCGGGTGGTGGCCGCCGACGACGTGCCCATCATGTCGAGCGGCAAGCTCGACCTCCGCGCCCTGAAGGAGCTGCTCGGTGATGACTGAGACGCCGAGCGAGACGATCCCCGCGCTGCTCGCGGCCCGCCGCGACGACGACGCCGATCGGCGCGCGCTGGTGACGGCGGACGACGCGATCACCTTCGCCGACCTCGACGACGCCAGCGCGGCGCTGGCCGCCCGGCTCGCAGCAGCCGGCGTCGTGAAGGGCGACCGGATCGGCCTGCTGGCCCCCAACGGCATCGAGTGGGCCACGACCGCGCTGGCGGCGCTGCGCATCGGCGCGGTGCTCGTGCCGCTGAGCACGCTGCTGCGGCCGCCCGAGCTGCTGGCCCAACTCGCCACCGCCGCGGTCACGCACCTGATCGCGGAGCCGGAGTTCCGCAACCGGCGCTACCTCGACGACCTGGCATCAGCGGCGCCCGGCCTGGTCGACCGCCTCGCCGGTGACGGTGACGGTGCTGGTGCCGGCGGCGGCGGGCGGCACCCGGCGGCGCCGGCGTTGCGGGCCGTGTGGGCCATCTCCGAGGTGCCCGAGGCCGCCGCGCCGGCCGAGATGGTGCGGGCGATGGAGGCGCGCGTGCGCCCCGCCGACGACCTGTGCGTGCTGTTCACCTCCGGCAGCCGAGGCGCGCCCAAGGGCATCGTCCACACCCACGGTGGCGCGCTGCGGGCCACCGCTGCCGGCCTGGAGGCGCGCTGCGTGCGGCCCGGCGAGCGGCTGTACATCCCGATGCCGTTCTTCTGGACCGGCGGGTTCTCCGGCGGCCTGATCACCGCGCTGGTCGCCGGGGCGACGCTGCTCACCGAAGCGGAGCCGGAGCCGTCGCGCACCCTCGACCTGCTCCAGCGCGAGCGGGTGACCCTCTTTCGCGGTTGGCCCGATCAGGCGGCCCGGCTCGCCGCCCACCCGGCGTTCGCCGACGCGGACCTCTCGTCTCTCACCGACGCCAGCCTCGGCGCGGTGCTGCCCCCCGAGCGGCGCCCCGCCCCGGGAGCCCGGGCCAACCTGTTCGGGATGACCGAGTCGTTCGGGCCGTACTGCGGCGACCGGCTCGACACCGACATGCCCCCCGACAAGCACGGGAGCTGCGGGCGCCCCTTCCCCGGCGTCGAGGTCCGTGTCGCCGATCCCGACTCCGGGGCCGAGGCGCCGGTCGGCGAGCAGGGCGAGATCTGGCTCCGCGGCCCCAACCTGCTGCGCGGCATCCGCGGGCGGCATCGGTCGGACGTGTTCACGAGCGACGGCTGGTACCGCACCGGCGACCTGGGCCGCCTCGATGCCGACGGCTACCTCTGGTACGCCGGGCGCCTCGACGACATGGTCAAGGTCAAGGGGGCGACGGTCTACCCCTCCGAGGTCGAGGCCGCGCTGCGGGCCGTCGACGCCGTGCGGCAGGCGTACGTCACCGACGTGCCCAGCGACGAGGGCCGCCCCGAGATCGCCGCCCTCGTTCTGAGCGACGCACCGGCCGAGGCGATCGCGGCCGCGGTCCGCGAGCGGCTGAGCGCGTTCAAGGTGCCGACGGTCTGGCTGGTGACGACGGACCCGGCGTCGGTGCCCATGCTCGCCACCGGCAAGGTCGACAAGGCCGGCCTCCAGCGCCTGCTCCGCGAGAAGGGCACCCCGCCCGCGTCGCTTGCGGTCGAGCTCGACAACGCCTAAACCTCTAGATGTATACGACCGGTGGAGGGAAGCTGATGGACGTAGAGCTCGGTGATGTCAGGCCTATCGATGCCGACAACCACTACTACGAGGCGCTCGACGCCTTCACCCGCCACCTCGACAAGGCCTACCGCCACCGGGGCGTCCGCCCCGTGCAGGACGGCAAGCGGACCCAGCTCCTGATCGGCGGGCGGGTCAACCGGTTCGTGCCCAACCCCACGTTCGACCCGATCATCGTGCCGGGCTGCCTCGACCCGCTGTTCCGCGGCCAGATCCCCGAGGGCGTCGACCCCCGCTCCCTGATGAAGGTCGAGCCGCTGCGCGCCGAGTACCGCGACCGCGACAAGCGCATCGAGGTGATGGACGACCAGGGCCTCGGCACCGCGCTGCTGTTCCCGACGCTCGGCTGCGGGGTCGAGGAGGCGCTGCGCGACGACGTCGACGCCACCATGGCCAGCCTCGCCGCGTTCAACCGGTGGCTCGAGGACGACTGGGGCTTCGACCACGAGGGCCGCATCATCGCCGCCCCCATGCTCTCGCTCGCCGACCCGGTCGCCGCCGTCGCGGAGGTCGACTCGCTGCTCGATCGGGGCGCCCGCATCGTGCACATGCGGCCCGCGCCGGTCCCCGGTCCCCACGGCAGCACCCGCTCGCTGGGCGATCCGCTGCACGACCCGGTGTGGGCCCGGCTGGCCGAGGCGGGCATCCCCGTCGCGTTCCACCTGGGCGACAGCGGCTACCAGCGGCGCTTCGGCGGCGCCTGGGGCGCGAAGGACGAGTTCGGTTTCGGCAACAGCGACGTGCTCGCCCAGCTCATCAGCGCCGACCGGGCCATCCACGACACGGTCGCCTCGCTGATCGTGCACGGCGTGTTCCAGCGCCACCCCGACCTGCGCATCGCCAGCATCGAGAACGGCTCCGACTGGCTCCACCTGCTGACCAAGCGCCTCCGCAAGCAGGCCAACCAGACCCCGTGGGTGTTCCCCGACGAGCCGCTCGACACCCTGCGGCGCCACGTGTGGGTCACGCCCTACCTCGAAGAGGATCTCGGCGCCCTGGCCGACCTGATCGGCGTCGACCGCATCCTCTTCGGGTCGGACTGGCCGCACGGCGAAGGCGTGGCCCAGCCGCTCGACTTCGCGCAGGAGCTCGGCGGCTTCGACGACGCCGCCGTCCGGCGCATCATGCACGACAACGGCGCGGAGCTCCTCGGAGCCTCCTCGTGAGCACCGGCGACCTGCGGGCCGAGGTCCACGCCTGGCTCGACGAGAACTGGGATCCGGACCTCACGGTCGAGGCCTGGTGGGCGCGCGTGGCCGAGGCCGGCTGGACCGCCCCGCACTTCGCGCCCGACCAGGGCGGCCGCGGCCTCGACCGGCGCTCGCAGGGCGTCGTGCGGGCGGCGTTCGCCAGCTACGGGGCGCTGCGTCCGCCGGGCGGGCTCGGCCTGCTGATGGCGGCGCCGACGATCCTCACCCAGGGCACGCCGGACCAGATCGCCCGGCACGTGGCGCCGATCCTCGACGGCCGGCTCGGCTGGTGCCAGCTCTTCAGCGAGCCGGGGGCGGGCTCCGACCTCGCGGGGCTGACCACCCGCGCCGAGCGCGACGGCGACCGCTGGGTCATCAGCGGACAGAAGGTGTGGTCGAGCGGGGCCCAGGTGTCCGACTACGGGATGCTGCTGGCCCGCACGAACTTCGACGTGCCGAAGCACAAGGGCATCTCGTGGTTCGCGTTCGAGCTCGACCAGCCCGGCGTCACCATCCGCCCGCTGCGCGAGATGACCGGCCACGCCGTGTTCAACGAGGTCTTCATCGACGAGGCGGTCTGCGCGGACGCCGACCTGATCGGCGGCGAGGGCAACGGCTGGATGGTCACCCAGACGACCCTGCACTTCGAGCGCACCGGCATCGGCGCGGGCGGCAGCCACGCCGGCTTCCCGGAACCCGGCCCGAAGGGCGGCATGCTCGGCCGCCGGGCGGGCGACGCCGCGCGCGACGAGGCGCCCAATTCCAAGCTCACGCTCTCGTTCCGGGACGTCGCCGAGCTGGCCCGCGCGCAGGGCCGCACGTCGGACCCGGCGATCCGTCAGGACCTCGCCCGGCTGCACACCTTCAGCGAGACCGGGCGCTGGAACGCCCTGCGCGGCAAGGCGGAGGCCCAGCGGGGCGGCGGCGGCTCGGTCGCCAGCATCGGCAAGCTGAGCCAGACCCGCATCGTGAAGCTGGCGGCCAAGCTCGGCATCGACATCGTCGGCGCGGAGGGGATGCTCGCCGGGGCCGACGGCGTCGATGACGGCACGTTCGCCGAGGCGTTCGTGTTCTCGCCGGCATCGTCGATCTACGGGGGTGCGGACGAGATCCAGCGCAACATCGTCGCCGAGCGAACCCTGGGCCTGCCTCGCGACCCGGCGCCCGACCGGAACCTCCCCTTCGGCGAGGTGCTCCGGACGCGCAACGGCAAGCAACCGGCCTAGCTCGCAGAAGATCGGGGGGACCTGAGCATGCAGTCGTTCCTGCAGTTCGTGATCATCGGGCTCGGCGCCGGAGCGACCTACGCGCTCTTCGCGCAGGGCGCCGTGCTCATCTACCGCGGCTCGGGCATCGTGAACTTCGCCCAGGGAGCGCTCGGCACCCTGGCGGCGTACGTGGCCTTCGCCGAGCTCAAGGCGGAGCACAACTTCAAGACGCTCCCCGCCTGCCTGGCGGGCATCGCCGCGGCCGTCGTCGTGTCGCTGCTGTTCCAGCGGGTCGTGCTCCGGGCACTGCGCGACGCGGCCGCGATCGTGCGCGTCATCGCCACGGTCGGCCTGCTCGGGCTTCTCCAGGCGATCGTGACCAAGCGCTACAGCGGCGCCAACATGCCGGTCGAGCAGTACCTGCCCCACGACGTGTGGCAGTGGGGCGAGGTCCGGGTGCAGGAGGAGCGGATCTACCTCGTCGCCATCTCGGTGGCGGTCACCGTGGCCTTGTGGGCGTGGACGCGCTACACCCGCACCGGTCTCGCCATCAGCGCCAGCGCCGAGAACGAGCGGGCCGTGCAGACCCTCGGCTGGTCGCCCGACCGCCTCGCCGTCATCACCTGGGGTCTCGGCGGCGCCCTCGCCGGCCTGGCGGCGGTGCTGGTGGCGCCACTCACCGGGCTGTCGGGCCTGACCCTCACGATGGTGGTCACGGTGGCGGGCCTGGCCGCCGCGCTGCTCGGCAGCTTCCGCTCCTTCCCGATGACGTTCGTCGGCGGCCTCGTGGTCGGGCTCGGCGAGGCGCTCGCCACCCGCTACCGGGGCGACGTCGAGCGGTGGCTGCACCAGGACCAGATCACCGGCCTCAACCGGGCGGCGGGGTTCCTCGTCATCCTGATCGTGCTCGTCGTGCGCGGCCGCAGCCTGCCGTTGCGGTCGCACCTCACCGACCGGCTGCCGCGTCTCGGCACCGGCCGGGTCAACGTCCCCGTGCTGCTCATCGGCAGCGGCGTGGTGCTCGTGCTGCTGTTCGGCGTGTTCGACGACTCCTGGGCCCAGGCCACCTACATCTCGCTGGCCGCGGGCGTGATGATCCTGTCGATCGTCGTGCTCACGGGGTACGCCGGGCAGCTCTCGCTCGCCCAGTGGGCGCTGGGGGGCATCGGCGCGCTGATCGCCGGCCAGCTCATCCGGGCCGATGTGCCGGTCGAGCTCGCCATCCCGGCCGGCATCGCTCTCACCGTGCTCATCGGCATCGTCTTCGCCCTTCCCGCGCTGCGCACCCGGGGCGTGAACCTGGCCGTCGTCACCCTCGGCCTCGGGTTCACCGTCTCCGAGGTCGTGTTCGCGAACAACCAGTACG
>CAYUXB010000047.1:0-18045 GCA_964448525.1 uncultured Acidimicrobiaceae bacterium | reverse complement strand
TACGGCGCCGACATCGATCACCGCCTCACCGGCATGCACGAGACCGCCCCGTGGAACGAGTACAGCTACGGCGTCTCCGACCGCGGCGCCTCGGTGCGCATCCCGTGGCAGGTCGAGGTCGACAAGAAGGGCTACCTCGAGGATCGCCGGCCGAACGCCAACTGCGACCCCTACGTCGTGACCCGCCTGCTGGTCGACACGATCTGCGGTGCCGCCGCCGGCGACTGAGCACCGCTCACCTGATCGGTTCCGCTGGGGGACCAACGAGAAGGGCGCCCGATCGGGCGCCCTTCTTCGCGCCTCGGCACCCGCGGCGCCACGCTCACGTGCTCAGGACAACGGCGACCACGTCGAGATCAGGGACAGGGGCGAAGTGGCGGATGTTGGCCGTCCCCACCCGCCACCCAGCGGCGATGGCTGTCGCGGCGACGAGCCGATCATGCGGCCCGAAGTCCTCGCCCGCGGCCGCCAACTCGGCCCACAGCCTGGCGTGTGACCGAGCCACGAGCAGGTCGAACGGCAGCGGGGGAAACGCGGCCAGCACGGCCTCGACGAACGCGTCCCGCCGCGCCCGGTGGGTGCGATCGGCCCGGTGCACGCCGTGGAGCAGCTCGGACGCGGTGATCGCCGCGATGCCGACCTCCTCGTTCGGGCCCAGCACGGCCTCGAGCCTGCGGCCGACCTCCGCCAAGGCTGTCTCGGGGGGAAGGGCGCGCAGCGCGCGCTCGTAGTCGATGAAGACGGTGGTGTCTAAGAGTGTGCCCACGGGTCGGCCGGCCCTGAACCGACCTGGCCGAGGACGTGTTCCATGTCCTCGGCGAAAGCAGGGTCGGGCGCTGCTCCGTGGGCGAGCATGGCGATGGCCTCGCGCAGAGGTCGGCCCCGGGGCGCGGGCGCGGAGGTGGCGGCGTGGTCGTCGGGGTTGACGATGACGAACGCCGCCCGTTCGCGGTTGAGCACGACCACCGATTCATGGCGCGCGACGGCCTCGCGGGCGTGGCGCGGGATGCGCACTTCCTCGGCTCGGACGGTCGTCACGGAGACGACCTTACCGCCAGCCGTCCGGAACCGGACGGTACCGTACAGCCGATGCGAGGCCAGATGGTGCGTTAGCGTGCGGGCGCTACGGCACCGCCGAAGGGAGCCATCGTGGAAGAGCGAACGCCGGACGAGGTCCTGCAGCTCATCGCCGAGGAGGACGTCGAGGTCGTCGACGTCCGGTTCTGCGATCTGCCCGGCCTGATGCAGCACTTCTCGATACCGGCCTCCCAGCTCACGGCCGACGTGTTCGAGGAGGGGCTCGGGTTCGACGGGTCGTCAATCCGCGGGTTCCAGGAGATCCAGGAATCCGACATGATCCTGATCCCCGACTCCGACACGGCGTTCGTCGACCCGTTCCGCCACCGGCGCACGCTCGCCATCAACGCCTTCGTCCACGATCCGCTCACCGGTGAGTCCTACAGCCGCGACCCGCGCTACGTCGTGCGCAAGGCCGCCGAGCACCTCCAGTCCACCGGCTTGGCCGACACCTGCTACGTCGGCCCCGAGGCCGAGTTCTTCATCTTCGACGACGTGCGCTTCCACCAGGATGCCAACTCGGCCAGCTACCACGTCGACTCCGTCGAGGGCGCCTGGAACACGGCTCGGGAGGAGAACCCCAACCTCGGCTACAAGATCCGCTACAAGGAGGGCTACTTCCCCCTCCCGCCCACCGACCACTTCCAGGACCTGCGCACCGAGATGATGCTGGCTCTCCAGCAGGTCGGCATCGAGGTCGAACTGCAGCACCACGAGGTGGGCACCGCCGGGCAGGCCGAGATCGACGTGCGCTTCGACGAGCTGACCCGCATGGCCGACAAGCTCATGCTGTTCAAGTACGTCATCAAGAACGTGGCCCACCAGTACGGCAAGACCGTGACGTTCATGCCCAAGCCCGTCTACCAGGACAACGGCTCGGGCATGCACGTGCACCAGTCGCTGTGGAAGGCCGGCGAGCCCCTGTTCTACGACGAGGCCGGCTACGCCGGGCTGTCAGACCTGGGCCGCTGGTACATCGGCGGGCTGCTCACCCACGCCCCCGCCGTGCTGGCGTTCACCAACCCGACGACGAACAGCTACAAGCGACTCGTGCCGGGGTACGAGGCGCCGGTCAACCTGGTGTACAGCCAGCGCAACCGCTCGGCCGCCGTGCGCATCCCGCTCTACAGCCAGAGCCCCAAGGCCAAGCGGCTCGAGTTCCGCTGCCCCGACCCGTCCGCGAACCCGTACCTGGCGTTCTCGGCGATGCTGATGGCCGGGCTCGACGGCATCAACAACCGCATCGAGCCGCCGGACCCGCTCGACAAGGACCTGTACGACCTGCCGCCCGAGGAGCTCGCCAAGGTGCCGCAGGTGCCCGGCTCGCTGGAAGATGTGCTCGACGCGCTCGAGGCCGACAGCGACTTCCTCAAGGTCGGCGGCGTGTTCACCGACGACCTGATCGACACGTGGCTCTCGTACAAGCGCACCTACGAGGTCGACGAAATGCGCCTACGCCCCCACCCGTGGGAGTTCGCGTTGTATTACGACATCTGACGCCGCTCTGGGAGTGGTCGGCCGATGAGAGCGGTGGAGATGGTGCGGGCGCGTCTGGTCGAACGGCTGGATGACGCAGTCCGCCGCCCTGGGATGTGGTCGCCACTCATCGGTTTGGACGCCTTCTTCACGGGTCTCGTCGAGGACCTGGCCTTCATCGACGAAACGGAGGACGACCTCAGCACCGCCGTCGACGAGGTCATCGACCGGCGAGGGCTGCGGTCCTCCGTCGGGATGCGTGGCCCGATCGGTCAGGTGATCGAGGAGGCCGCGATCAGCCCGGTCGTCGGGTCGATCTGGGCCGAGGTGGGTTGGCGCCTCGGATGGCTGCGTCTCGACGCCACCGCGAAATCGTCACAGTTCGACGAGGCAGCGGAACGGGTGGAGGCAGCCATGGTCCGGCCGCTGGGCGGAGCAGAGGCGCGCGCCCTGCTCGGCGTCGTGTCGATGGAGGCGCGGCACTGGCTCGCGTCGGTGTCCGCTGACGGGCGCTGGCTCTACGTCGACCTCGACACGTGGACGCCGCAGCGCGCCCGAGACCCCCGGGGCAGCGACGTGAAGGCCGACGAATCCAGGGTTCGCCACGTCCGGCTTCCGGGTCCCTCGTTCGTCGATGGCCTGCGGCTCGCCGGCGCCGGGATGTGAGGTGACTACGATGTAGTCATGTCACATCCCGTGTCGGTCAGGTTCCGGCAGTCGAGCGTCGTCGAGCGACTCAAGGCCGAGGCGAGCCGGCGGGGTGAATCGTCGTCCTCGCTGGCCGAGGAGCTGATCGACGAAGGGCTCCGGCTCCGCCGCCACCCGCTGGTGACGTTCCGCGACGGCGCCACCGGACGACGAGCAGCTCTCGTTGGTGGCCCGGACATCTGGGAGGTCGTGTCCGGCATGCTCGGGGGCGACGTGCCTCGGGACCAGCGACGGGAACGGGCCGTCGAGGTGTTCGGATTGCGCCTCGCCCAGGTGGACGCGGCGATGGCCTACTACGCCGAGTTCACCGACGAGATCGACGCCGAGATCGATCTCAACGCCGAGGCCGCCGACGAGGCCGAGGCGCTCTGGCACCGCCAGCAGGCCCTCCTCGCCGAGTGAGGCTGCTGCTCGACACACACCACTCGCGCCACGCGGCAGGACGCCTGCGGGCGATGGGCCACGACGTGGTGGCGGCGGCCGACGACCCGGTGCTCGCGGCGCTGGACGACGACGAGCTCCTGCGCGCCGCGGCCAGCGAGGAAAGGGCGGTGGTCACCGAGAACGCCCGGGACTTCGACCGCATCGCCCGGGCGTGGGCGGCCACGGGCGAGCACCACCACGGGATCGTGTTCACGTCGCCCCGACGCTTCCACCGGGGCAGCCAGGGCTATCCGAACGACCTCGTCAACGCTCTGGAACGCCTGCTCACCGGCCCGCCCCTCGGCGAGCAGGACTGGGCGTGGTGGCTGACCCCGGTGTGACCTCCCACGCCTACGCCAGCACCTGCGCGCAGTGCTCGGCGCGGGCGGCCACGGCGTCGACGAGGCGGTCGGGCAGATCCGACGCGAGGCAGGCGACCGCTGGATCGGCGGCGACCTCGGCGAACGCTGGTGCGATCTGTTGCGTCACCGCCTTCACCTGAGCAGCGACGCGTTCGTAGGGGAGGCCGACTTCCGCGGCGAGATTCCGCCAGCTGGAGGGCCGGTCGGTCGCGGCGAGCCGGTACTCGCCGCCGAGCCTCATGGCCAGCTTGAGCTTGTGTCCGTTGCTCGTGTCGTAGGGAAGGGCGGAGGCGATGTCGTACAGCGGCGCCAGACGGGTCTCGGGGCCGGCGTGGAGCAACGAGTAGTTCTTGGCGTGTGCGTCGGTGCCCGCCACGATCCAGTTGAACGCCAGCGCGTCGACGAACCGCGCGATCGCATCGACCGCTCGCCCAGCGGGCATGACCGAGCGGAGCAGGCCGGCCACATCCGCCGGTGATGGCCCGCCCTCGGACTGGTGCTTCCGACCGGGGTGGACACCCAGCGCCTGGCAGACGTCCTCCTGGTGGATCCGAACCAGTTCGCCGTCGACCATGCGACGGTCGTAGCGGTCCACGACGATGGCGGTCTGATCCTCGAACGCCTCCACACGGGTGCGGGCGGCGGACAGCCCACACCGGCGTGCCGCGGCGAGACAGAGGTGCTCGTTGAGGTCGTGACCGTCCAGGCCGACGACCGCCGGCTTCAGGATGTGCGTCGTGGCGGCCGCCCCGCGGGGTTGGCCCCAGCCACCGACCTCGTCGAACGTGAGCGCCGTCTTCGCCTGCGCCCCCGCAAGGCTGAACTGACCGGTGAAGCCGGGACCGAGCCACGTCGTCGTGTCGGACCGCAGCTGCCGCAGGCGATGCGCGACCTGAGCCTCAGTGAGCGGCTCCACCGCACCGGGCCGGGCGACCAGCTCGTCGAGCGCCTCCGGTGTGCAGAACTGGACGGCGCCGGCGCAGTCGTGGCCGACCTGTGTGGAGAGCAGCGGGAACGGCGACGCGACGGACACGCCGAACTCGCGGCCCCATCGATCGAGGACGTCGGCGTTGTCCGGCAGCAGCCCCCAGAGCCACGGCGCGACGACCCGGTCGGTGTGCGCCCGGACGGGCGGGGCCATGGCGACCGATAGAGGCGTGGCGTTCGGGTCGTCGAGGTAACGTGGTCGTAGACGAGCCGCAACCCACCCGACCCGCGCTCGACGCGACCGATCGGCGAGCCGTCGAGGAGCACGACCAACGTGTCGGCCGGTCCATCAGAGGAGGTCATCGAGGTCGACCTTCCCCCTGGAGACCGGCTCCGGGGTGAGCGTGATCGCGAGCTGCAACACCTCGAGCACCGCCAGCACGCGCCCCAGCTCGGCCGTGCGCTTGCCGCCCTCGATCTCGGAGAGCCACTGGCGTCCGACCTGCGCTCGGTCCGCGAGCTCGGCCTGTGTCCAGCCGCGGTCGGACCGCGCCCGGCGGATCGCCAGGCCCATCTCACGCGGGGTGCGGATCGGCCGCATAGGAGGCTCCTGTCGTCGTACGGCGACAGTGTACCGATGTCGCCGCTCGGCGACACCCATCGACTGTCGCCGCTCGGCGACACAGCTCGGGATCCGGGCCTTGGCGTACGAGCACGCCACAGCTCGCGGCGCCCCAGTGGCCTCACACCCCGGCGAGGGCGGCGGCGAGCTCGCCGCGGGAGGTGACGCCGAGCTTGGGGAACAGGTGGTAGAGGTGGGACCCGATCGTGCGGTGCGACAGCAGGAGTCGCTGGCCGATCTCGCGGTTGGTCAGCCCCGCGGCCGCCAGCCGGGCGATCTCCAGCTCCTGGGCGGTGAGGCGCTCGACCGCGCTTGTCGGCGGGCGCCTGCTCACCTCGCCCGATGCCCGCAGCTCGCGGCGGGCCGTGTCACCCCACGGTGTCGCCCGCAGCGCGTCGCACGCGTCCCGGGCGGACCGCAAGGCGGTGCGGGCCTCCGTGGTCCGCCGCCGGCGGCGCAGCCAGGCGCCGTACGCCAGGAGCAGCCGGGCGTGCTCGAACGGCCAGCGCTCGAGGTCGGAGCCCAGCGCGGCGACGAACAGCGCTTCCGCCTCGTCGTCGGACGCGACGAGCGGGCGGGCGTAGGCGACGCCGGCCGCGAGGGCGGGGGAGCCGGTCCGCCCCTGCAGCTCGGCGAGCCGGGGGATCACCGCTCGCACGCTGTCCTCCCGCCCGCTGTGCACCGCGGCGTCGACCGCCAGGCCGATCGTCCCCAGGCCGAGCACCGCGGACGGACCCTCGACGGTGCTGTCGAGCTGCACGGCCAACAGGTCGTGGGCGGCGCCCGCATGCCCGTCGGCCAACAGCCCCACCCCGCGCACCACGGCGGCCAGGGCCACCATCGTGCGGGTGCCGAGCGGCCGGAACCGGCGCTCGGTCGCGGCGGCGGCTTCCTCCGCCGCCGCCGAGTCGCCCCGGGCGGCGGCGATCGCTCCCTCCAGCAGGCGGGCGCTGGCGACCGCGTTCTGCCGCGCGTTGCGCTCGCCGAGGCGCCGCGCCTCGGCGGCCGCGACCACGGCCCCGTCCCAGTCGCCGACGTGCCATCCCGCCCACGCCCGGCTGACGAGACCGTCCGACAACAGGCCGAGCCTCCCCTCGGCCCGCAGGCGCCGCGTGGCGGGGTCGAGGAAGGCGGTCGCCAGGTGGTGGGCACCCAGGATGCCGGCCGTCGTGCCCAGCAGGACGCCGACGGCCGGGTCGGCCACGCTGGCGGCGTCGACCTCCCGAACCCGGGCGAGGACGGCGGCGCCGTCGTCCACGGGTGACGTCAAAGCCAGCACGTTGAGCAGGCGGGGGTCGCCGTCGGGCAGGCCGAGCCGGCGCGCCGCGGCGGCGATGACCCCCAGCAGCTCGGGACCGGTGTCGGCCCACCAGCCCGCGCTGGCCACGTCCATCAGCGACTCGATCGCCAGATCCACATCGCCAGCGGTGCTCATGCGGTCGGTGATGTCGACGAGAGCCCGTGCCTCGCCGAGATCCCTCGGCGGCGCGCCCTCCCGGAGCCGGCGGCGCCATGCGGCCCGGGCGCGGTCGACAGGGTCGAGCGCCAGCGACTCGGCGGTGTCGAGCAGGCGCTCGACGACGTCGCGGCGGCCGAGCTCGTCGGCCAGGTCCGCCGCCCGCACCAGGCGCCGGCCCCGATCGGCGGGAGCGGGGCTGAGGTCGGCCGCCCGTTCCAGGCCGGCGATCGCGGCCAGCAGCGCCCCGTGACGCCGCGCCCGGGCGGCGGCGCGGTCGAGCGCGGCGGCGATCTGCTCGTCGGGATCGAGGGCGGCGGCGGCCCGGTGCCACGCGACGCGGTCGTGGTCGGTGAGCACGTCCGCCAGCGCCCGGTGGGCGGCACGGCGGTCGAGCTCGTCGGCCGCCTGGTAGATCGCCGAGCGCGCCAACGGGTGGCGGAAGCGCACGCCGCGGGCGTCGAGCGCCACCAGGCCGGCGGCGATGGCGGGGCGCAGATCCTCAGGCGTCACGGAAGCACCGACGACCAGGCATGCCGCCGCCAACAGATCGGTCAAGCCGTCGCCGTCGTCGACCGCGGCGAGCAGCAGCAGCGTTCGGCACGTGGCAGGCAACGGCTCGGCCCGAGCCGCGAAGACCTCCTCGACGCGAGCGGTCAGCGGAACCCAGGCGTCCAGCACGGTGGCCGGCGGCAGCTTGCTCCAGCCGACCGCCAGCTCGACGAGCGCGAGCGGGTTGCCGTGCGCCTCCTGGAGAAGGCGGTCGCGCAGGGACGGATCGAGGCCGGGCCCGTGCCGGTCGACGAGGGCGGCCGCGCTCGCCGCGTCCAGGCCCTCGAGCACCAGCGGGGGCACCCGAAGCTCGGCGAACGATCCCACCGGCGGCTCGCGCGACGACACCAGCAGCGCCACGCAGTCCGATGCGATGCGTCGGGCCACGAACGCCAGCAGGTCGACCGTGCACTTGTCGAGCCAGTGGAGGTCGTCGACGACCACGACCACGGTGCGGTCGGCGGCGTGCAGGCGCAGCAGCTCGAGAACCGCCAGCGACACCGCCACGTGGTCGCCGGTGGTCTCCAGCCGGCCGAGCGCGCCGTGCAGGGCGGCCTGCAGCGGCGCCGGCAGGTCCGCGGCAGCGGCGAGGACCGGCCGCACCAGCTGGTCGAGGCCCGCGAAGGGCAGGCGCGACTCGGACGGCACGCCGGAGGTCCGCAGCACGAGGGCCCCCCGGAGCGCCGCGTGACGGACCGCCGCGTCGAGCAGCGCGGACTTGCCGATGCCCGGCTCGCCGACGAGCACCGCCAGCGCGTCGCCGCCGCCCGCGCCGTCGACGACGGCACGCAGGCACATGAGAGGCTCGTCCCGCCCCAGCAGAGGGTCGCCCGCCTCTGGCACGCCGACATCTTCGCTGGTGAGCGATGTCGGCGTCGAGGGGTTCGCCCGAACCGTCGGCCTCTCAGTCACCTGACTGATGACGGCCGCGGCGTGCGTCCGTACGTTGCCGTCATGAGCGACGCCCCCGGCACCCCCGACACGATCGTCCTGGTCCATGGCTTCTGGGTGACCCCCCGGAGCTGGGAGCACTGGATCGACCACTACGAGCAGAGCGGCTACAAGGTCCTGGCCCCCGCCTACCCGGGGTTCGAGGTCGAGGTCGAGGCGCTGAACGCCGACCCGACGCCGATCGCCGAGGTCACGGTGCCCCAGATCATCGAGCACCTCGAGGCGGTGGTCGACGGGCTCGACGCGCCGCCGATCCTGATCGGCCACTCGGCGGGCGGCGCCTTCGTGCAGATCCTCCTCGACCACGGGCGAGGCGCCGCGGGGGTGGCCCTCAACTCGGCCCCCACCGAGGGCGTCAAGGTCGTGCCGCTGTCGCAGGCCAAGTCGGTCTTCCCGGTGCTCAACAACCCGAAGAACCGCCACCGGGCCGTCGGCCTGACGTTCGAGCAGTGGAAGTACGCGTTCACCAACACCTTCGACGACGACGAGGCGCGCCGCCTCTACGAGCGCTACGCGATCCCGGCGCCCGGCTCGATCCTGTGGAGCAGCGTGCTCGCCAACTTCGCGCCGGGCCACCAGGACACCTGGGTCGACTACCACAACGACGCGCGGGCACCCCTGCTGTTCATCTCGGGCGGGGAGGACCACATCATGCCGCCCAAGGTCCAGCGGTCGAACGCCAAGCACTACAAGTCGCAGACGGTGACCGAGGTCGAGGAGATCCCCGGGCGGTCCCACCTCATGCCCGCCGAGGAGGGCTGGCAGGAGATCGCCGACCACGCCCTCGACTGGGCCCTGCAGCACGCCGTGCGCTCGTGATCGACCCCGCCGCCCGGCCCGACGTCGCGCACATCGGCGTCACCCACATCGGCGGGCCGACCACACTGCTGTCGATCGGTGACTGGCGGCTGCTGGTCGACCCCACGTTCGACCCGCCGGGGCGCCGCTACCGGTTCGGCTGGGGCACCTCGTCACGCAAGGTGTCCGGGCCGGCCGTCGCCGCCGGCGACCTGCCGCCGATCGACGTCGTGCTGCTCACGCACGACCACCACGCCGACAACCTCGACGACGCCGGCCGGGCGCTCCTCCCCGCCGCCGGGACGGTGCTCACCACGGCGGCGGGTGCCCGGCGGCTGGGCGGCGGCGCCCAGGGTCTGGCGCCCTGGGACACCACCCGGCTGGAGGCGCCGGGGCGACCGGCGATCGAGGTCATCGCGACACCGTGCCGCCACGGGCCGCCCGCCAGCCGGGCGATCGTCGGCGACGTCGTCGGCTTCGCGCTGCGCTGGGACGGTCAGCGGCACGGGCAGCTGTGGATCTCCGGCGACACCGTGCTCTACGACGGCGTGCGGCAGGTGGCCGACCGCGTCGACGTCGGCACGGCGGTGGTGCACCTCGGCGGCGTGCGCTTCCCCGTGACCGGACCGGTGCGGTACACGATGACGGCCCGGGACGCCGTCGAGCTGTGCCGGCTGGTCCGGCCCCAGACCGTGATCCCCGTGCACTACGAGGGCTGGTCGCACTTCCGGCAGGCACGGGCGGAGATCGAGGAAGCGTTCGCCGAGGCCCCGGACGACGTCCGCACGGCGATCCACTGGCTGGAGCGGGGTCGTCGCACGGAGATCGAGGTCTGAACCCCCGCGTCAAGCGGCCCCAGGACGGGGACCGCCCGTCAGGCGAGGCCGAGCCAGAGGCGGGTGAGGTCGCGCAGGCGGTCGATGCCCACGTTCTTCGCGGCGCTGGTCCACACGACGTCGCCGCGGTCGAGGTCGCACGCGTCGGCCAGGTCGCGCTTGCGCTTCTCGCGCTGTGACGACTTGACCTTGTCGTGCTTCGTGGCGATCACCGTGTGGGGCAGCACGTTCTCGCGCAGCCAGCCCAGCATCTGCACGTCGAGCTTGGTCGGGCCGATCTCGCCGTCGACGAGCACCAGGATCATCGTCAGCTCGTCGCGCTCCAGAAGGTAGTCCTCGATCATCCCCTGCCACGCCGCCCGCGTGGACTTCGATACCGAGGCGTAGCCGTAACCGGGACAGTCGACCACGGTGGCGCCGCCCGGCTCACCCACCGCGAAGCAGTTGAGCAGTTGGGTGCGGCCCGGCGTCTTCGACGTGTGGGCCAGGTTCTTGCGGTTGCCGAGCGCGTTCAGAAGCGACGACTTGCCGACGTTCGAACGGCCGACGACCGCCACCTCGGCCTGGGTGTCGGGCAGGCGATCGAGGGCATCGGCCGACAGCAGGAAGCGGAGATCCAGCGGGGCGCTCATGGCCGCCACATCATCGCCCACCGCGACCGCGCCGACGCGCACCGACGCATTCGGCTGGGCGATGTGATAGCCATTTCCGCGAGCGGGTGGCCCAGCTGTTGTACCAGGGGGATATCGCTATGACAGACCGTCCACTCCGGCCGCGTCTCCGCATCGGCCGAGCGCTCGTGGCCGCGGCCCTCGCACTGTCGGGCCTCGCACTCGCACCCGGCGCCGCCACCGCAGCGCCCACCGGCGGCGGAGGCGGTGACCACGGCGGCGGCCACGGCCACCACGGCGGCGGGCATCACGGCGGCGGCCACCACGGCGGCGGCCACGGTCACGACCGGAAGTGCGAGCGCCGGGCCAACAACTCCTACGACAAGCTCCTGTCCTGCGTGACCGCCGACGGCGTGTTCGAGCACCTCGACGCGCTGCAGGCGATCGCGGACGCCAACGACGGCACCCGGGCGTCGGCCACGCCGGGCTACGACGCATCCGCCGACTACGTCGCCGAGCAGCTGACCGACGCCGGCTACCGGGTGACCCGCCAGGAGTTCGAGTTCCCGTTCTTCGAGGAGCTGACCCCGGCGACGCTCGCCCAGCTCACCCCCGTGGCCGCCACCTACGAGACCGGCGCGTTCGAGTACTCCGGTGGAGGCACGGTCACGGGCGGGACGGTCCCCGTCGACGTGAACCTCACCGGCGACCGGGCCTCGGACAGCGGCTGCGAGGCCGAGGACTTCGCAGGGCTCGACTTCAGCGGCCCCGCCGACATCGCGCTCACCCAGCGCGGCACGTGCGACTTCGCGGTCAAGGCGCTCAACGCGCAGGCCGCGGGCGCCGAGGCCGTCGTCATCTTCAACCAGGGCAACTCCGACACCCGGGTCGACCTGATCGTCGGCACGCTCGGCGACCAGGCAGCCGGCGAGGTCACCATCCCGGTGGTGGGCGCGTCGTTCGCCGACGGCGAGGCCCTGGCCGTCCCCGGCAGCACCGCCACGGTGAGCACCGAGGTCTTCCTCGAGTTCCGCACCACCGAGAACGTGATCGCCGACAGCCGCCGCGGCAACCGCGACAACGTCGTCATGTCCGGCGCCCACCTCGACTCCGTGCTCGACGGACCGGGCATCAACGACAACGGCTCCGGCTCGGCCGCTCTCCTCGAGACCGCGCTCGCCATGGCGAAGGTGAACCCGCCCAACCAGCTTCGCTTCGCCTGGTGGGGCGCCGAGGAATCGGGCCTGGTGGGCTCGACCCACTACGTCAACACCCTGCCCGAGGACGAGCTGGCGCAGATCGCGCTGTACATGAACTACGACATGGTCGGCTCGCCGAACTTCGTCCACACGGTGTACGACGCCGACGAATCGACATTCGCCGCCGCTGACTTCGGCGTGGTCGTGCCCGCCGGCTCGACCGCCGTCGAGGACGTCTACGAGTCGTACTACACGTGGAAGGGCGTGCCCTACGACGACACGGGCTTCTCGGGTCGGAGCGACTACGAGGCGTTCATCCTCGCCGACATCCCCGCCAGCGGCCTGTTCACCGGCGCCGAGGAGGAGAAGACGCCGGAGCAGCAGGCGATCTGGGGCGGCATCGCCGGCGAGGCGTTCGACCAGTGCTACCACCAGGCGTGCGACACGATCGACAACGTCGACGAGGAGGCGATCGACGTCAACAGCGACGCCATCGCCTTCGCCACGCTGACCTTCGCCTACAGCACCGAGCCGGTCAACGGCGTGCCCGGTCGGCGGGTGCCCGGTCGTCCGTTCACCCTGCCCACGCCGGCGGGGCCGGAGGGCACCTTCGTCGGCAGCGGGGGTGCGGCGGCGCCGTCGCACGGCGAGCTGTGACCTGACATCCACCTGGTGGCGGACCGACCTCGTCGGTCCGCCACCGGACGACGGCAAGGCGAGGGGGCGGCCACGCGCCGCCCCCTCGTCGCGCCCTGGGCGTGGCCGGGGTTCGCCGACACCGCGGAGGCGGGACGCTCAGGCCAGTGCGGTGCGCAGCGCCTCGCAGGCCTCGTCGACCGCGGCCTTGCCCTCGGGCACCAGGTCGCGCAGAGAGAAGAACCCGTGGATCACCCCGTCGTAGCGGGAGGCGGTGACGTCGACGCCCACCGCGGCCAGCCGGGCCGCATAGGCCTCGCCCTCGTCGCGCAGCGGGTCGTACTCGGCGGTGATCACGAGGGCGGGCGGGGCCCCGGCGAGCACCTCGTCGGACGCGTGGTTGGGCGACACCCGAGGGGTCGTCCGGTCGCCGTCGCGCACGTACTGCTGCCAGAACCAGGCCATCGTCGCCTTGGTGAGGAAGTAGCCCTCGGCGTTCTCGTCGATGGAGGGATGCGCCATCGTGCCGTCGGTGACCGGATAGATCAGCAGCTGGAAGCGCACGTCCGGCCCGTCGCCGGCCGCCAGCTCGAGCGCGGCGACCGCGGCCAGGTTGCCACCCGCTGAATCGCCCCCCACCGCGAGGCGGGCGGGGTCGATGTCGAGGTCGCCGGCATTGTCGACCACCCAGCGGATCGCTGCGACCGCATCGTCGATCGCTGCCGGGAAGGGATGCTCGGGCGCCAATCGGTAGTCGACCGACACGACGGTGACCCCGCTCCCCTCGGCCACGGCGCGCACGGTGCCGTCGTGGGTCTCGACGCTGCCGATCACCCAGCCGCCGCCGTGGAAGTACACGAGCACCGGTCGCGGCCCCGGCTCGTCGGTGGGGACATAGACCCGCACCGGGATGTCGCCCGCCGGCCCCGGCACGACGTGGTCGGCGACCGAGGCCACCTCGGGCTTCGACTCGATGGCCCCGAGACCGGCGTAGCTCTGGCGTAGCTCGGCGACGTCCGGTTCCTCACCAGGTGGTCCCCCGGCGGCGGCGAGGAAGTCGAGGACGTTCTGGACCTCGGGCGTGACCGGCATGGCATTCCTCCAGCGGCTGACGGTGATGTCATCATCGCGGCAGAGCGTGACCGGCGCCACATGGCCGTGGCCGTCCTGAGCAGTGGCGGCCCGGAGCCGGGGTGACTCGGCCGAGGTGACCGACCGAGCGTCGCCGTCGAGACGGCGGATCAGTCGGCGCCGTAGAACAGGCGCTCGACCACACGGCGGCTGCGGCGGGTGACCCGCCGGTACTCCTCCCGCAGGTCCCCCGGTGTCGTGCCCAGCGAGCGGGCGAGGCGCGACAGGTCCGCGGGGCGCGCCGGCAGCGCGTCGGCGGACGTCGGGGCGGACCCGACCAGCCACCAGCGGTTCCGGGCCCGCTCGCAGACCCGGTAGGCCACCCGCAGCACCTCGGCGTCATCCGCCTCGACCACCCCGGCCTCCTCCAGCGCGTCGAGGGCACCCAAGGTCGACGGCGCCCGCGTGCCGGTGCGCAATTGCAACAGCTGCACGGTCCACTCGATGTCGGACAGCGACCCGCGGCCGAGCTTGAGGTGGAACCGCTCGTCCTCGCCCGGCGGTATGCGCTCGCGCTCGATCCGGGCCTTCATCCGGCGGATCTCGCGCTCGTGGTCGTCGCCGAAGGGCCTGTCCCACACCGCAGTGGCCAGCAGGTCGAGGAAGCGGCCACCCAGCGCCCGGTCACCCGCCACGGGCCGGGCCCGGGTGAACGCCTGGCGCTCCCACGTCTGAGCCCAGCGGTCGAGGTAGGCGGCATAGCCGTCGAGGCTGCGCGACAGCGCGCCCTGCCGGCCCTCGGGGCGCAGGTCCGCGTCGATCTCGTAGATGCGCTGGGCAGGGGTCGCGCCCGCCAGGAACCGCAGGACACCGGCCGCCAGACGCAGCCCCTCCTCGTGGTCGGCGGCGGTCCTGCCGTCGTGGACGAACAGGACGTCGAGGTCGCTGGCGTAGGACAGCTGGTCGCCCGCCAGCCGCCCGAGCGCCACCACCGCGAACGGCACCTGCGGGTCGAGGGTGGCGAGGGCGGTCTCGACGCAGGCCTCGGCCTGCGCGGTCAGGTCGGTGCCCACGGTGTCGACGTCGGCCTGGCCGAACACGTCGCGGGCCGCGATGCCGAGGAGGTGACGGCGACGCCACCGGAGCAGAGCCCGCTGACGCTCGTCGAGCCGCGGGCGCCAGCTCACGGCACTCGCCGCCGAGCGCACGAGGTCGGCCCGGTCGAGGGTTTCGAGTCGCTGCGCGTCGGCCAGGCGCTCGATCAGATCCGGGTTGGCCCCCAGGATCTCGCCGAGCAGGGCGCTCGTGCCGAGCAGGGAGCAGAGCCGCTCCGCCACGTCGGGACTGTCGCGGAACGCCTGGGCCATCGACAGCGTCCGCTGGTCGGTCGCGGCGAGCCGCCGCAGCCCGAGCAGACCGAGGTCCGGATCCGGCGACGTCGACAGCCAGTCGAGGACCAGCGGCAGCAGCTGCTGCATCATCCGCGACGAGCGGGTGAGACCCCGGGTCAGCTCGCGGACCGCCTCCCGGGTGCGCTCCGCGTCCGTGAAGCCGAAGCTGGCGAGCGCCCCCGCGGCCGCCTCCGGCGACAGGCGTCCGGCACCGGCGAGGCTGTCGAGCAGCGGACGGAAGTAGAGGCGCTCGTGCACGCGACGCACCAGGTTCCGCTGGCGGGTGAGCTCGCGGTCGAAGGCCTCGGTCGGACCCGCCTCCGGACGACCGCGATACCCGAGCACGCGGGCGATGCGGCGCCGGTGCTCGCGATCGTCGGGCACGGTGTGGACCTGCTGCTCGTCCTCGATCTGCAGGGCATGCTCGACCCGGCGCAGGAACCGGTAGGCACCGACCAGCCCCTCGGCGTCGTCGTGGGCGACGTAGCCGGCCTCGTCCATCTCGGTGAGGGCGACGATCGTGTTCGGCGACCGCAGGTCGGGGTCGGCCCCGCCGTGCACCAGTTGCAGCAGCTGCACGGCGAACTCGATGTCGCGGATGCCGCCGGGCCCGCGCTTGACGTCGCGCTCGGCCGCGCCGTGCCGCTCGACCTCGGTCTCCGACCGGGCCTTCAGCTCCCGCAGCGAGCGCAGGTCGTCGCTGGAGAGCCCGTGGCCCCACAGCGAGGTCGCCGCCGCCTCGGCCCACGCCGCACCCACCTCGGCGTCGCCGGCGACGGGCACGGCCTTGAGGAGGGCCTGGAACTCCCACGGCTGGGCCCATCGCTCCCAGTAGGCGCGGTAGGCGTCGACCGTGCGGGTCAGCGCCCCGTCCCGACCCTCGGGGCGCAGGTTGGCATCGACGCGGTAGCAGCGCCGGGCCACGTCCATCACCGCGCGGGCGGTGCGGGGGTCGCCGTCGACGAACATCACGTCGATGTCGCTGGCGTAGTTCAGCTCGCGCCCGCCGAGCTTGCCCATGCCGATCACCGCCATCCCACCGGCGTCGGCGTCCGCCATGCGGACAGCCGCGGCGAGCACCGCGGCCGCCAGGTCGGACAGATCGGTCGTGGTCTGCCCCAGGGTGGCCGCCCCCAGCAGATCGCGCGTGGTGATGCGGAGCTGGGCGAGCCGCTTGAGCCGCACGAGCTCGTCGGGCCCGTCCGCCGCGGCCACCGCACCGAACCGACCGGCCCCACCGGTGGCCCCGCTGTCGGCCCCACCGGTCGCGTCGCCGACCGTGTCGGCGATGACGTCGAGCGCGGTGGGGTCGGTCTCGATCAGGCGGGTGGCGCTGCGGCTGGCGGCCACCACGGTCACCACGGCCTCGGCCAGCGCGGAGGAGGCCGTGAGCCGCTCGGCGACCTCGCCGCCGAGGCGTTCGAGCGCGGCGCGCACGGCACCCGGTGCGGCACTGCGCTCGACCAGATCCCCGAGTTCCACGGATCGAGTCTGCCGCCTGACGGTTCCTCCGGGGTGAACGCCGGCGACGGCGACACGACCCGCGGTGGGGCTCGTAGCCTTTGGTCCGTGGCCCGCATCCGTGTTGCCCTGTGCCAGATCAACACCACCGTCGGCGACCTCGACGGCAACGTGGGGCGCGTCGTCGCCGCGCTGGAGGAGGCCGAGGCGGAGGGGTGCGACCTCGCCGTGTTCCCCGAGCTCGCGCTCACCGGCTACCCCCCGGAGGACCTCCTGCTCAAGCCCGGCTTCGTCGGGGACAACCGTCGAGCGCTCGAGGAGGTGGCCGCGGCGACGACCTCGTGCGCCGCGGTCGTCGGCTTCGTCGACGCGGGGCGCGACCTGTACAACGCCGCCGCCGTGTGCGCCTTCGGACGGGTGCAGGCGATCTACCACAAGCGCAACCTGCCCAACTACGCGGTGTTCGACGAGCAGCGCTACTTCGCCGCCGGCACGGGCGCGTCGCCGCTGGTCGAGGTGGCGGGCGTGCGGGTCGGCGTGTCGATCTGCGAGGACGCCTTCAGCCCCGCCGGCCCGATCGCCACCCAGGCTGCGGGCGGCGCCGAGCTGGTGGTCAACATCAACGCCTCGCCCTACTACGCCAACCGCCTGGTCGAGCGCGAGCGCATGCTGGCCACCCGGGCGTCGGACGCCTCGTGCGCGCTCGTGTACGTCAATCAGGTGGGTGGCCAGGACGAGCTGGTCTTCGACGGGGCATCGATGGTGTTCGACGCCGACGGCGGCCTGCTCGCCCGCGCCGGCCAGTTCACCGAGGAGACGCTGGTCTGCGACCTCGAGGCGCTACCGGTCTTCCGCAAGCGGCTACTCGACCCGCGCGGGCGCGCCACCACCGACCCGCTGCCGGTCGTCGACATCTCGTCGAGCCCCCGGGTCGACGACCCCGGCGACGTGCGACGTCCCGCTGTGACCGCCCCGCAGTCCCCGGTGGCGGAGGTGTACGAGGCGCTGGTCATCGGCACGCGCGACTACGTGCGCAAGAACGGCTTCACCGACGCCGCGATCGGCCTGTCGGGCGGGATCGACTCGTCGCTGGTCGCGGCCATCGCGGCGGACGCGCTCGGCCCCGACCACGTGCACGGCGTGCTCATGCCGTCGCGGTACTCGACCGATCACTCGGTCTCCGACGCCGAGAAGCTCGCCGTCGATCTCGGCATGGACCACCGCACGATCGCCATCGAGCCGGCCCACACCGCCTTTCTCGACATGCTCGCCCCCAGCTTCGCCGGGCTCGAGGCCGACGTCACCGAGGAGAACCTCCAGTCCCGCATCCGAGGGATGGTGCTGATGGCGCTGTCCAACAAGTTCCGGGGCTGGATCGTGCTGACCACCGGGAACAAGAGCGAGATGGCCGTCGGCTACGCGACGCTCTACGGCGACATGGCCGGCGGGTTCGCCGTCATCAAGGACGTGCCGAAGCTCCTCGTCTAC
>CAYUXB010000046.1:0-18187 GCA_964448525.1 uncultured Acidimicrobiaceae bacterium | reverse complement strand
GGTGTAGGGCTCGCCGACCACCAGGCCCTGGCCCTCGAGGCTGGCGAGGCGCCGGCGGGAGCGGCGACCGGGAGCCGCACGAACCATGAAGCACGAGCCGGGAGGCACCATGAGCACCGAGGACCAGCAGACCATCACCCGCCGGGTCGCCGACGCCGTGGCCCCTGCGGTCGTCCGCATCGGGCGCCACGGTGGGCGGGGGTGTGGGGTGGTGGTGGCCGACGGCCTCGTCGCCACCAACGCCCACAACCTGCGCGATCGCACCACCGAGGTGACGTTCGCCGACGGACGGGTCGTCCAGGGCCGCGCGACGGGGGTCGCCCCGGACGGCGAGATCGCCGGTCCGTCCGACCTCGAGGCCGCGCTCGCCGACCCGGACCTCGCGACGACGGTGACCGTGCACGTGGTCCGGGGCTCCGACGAGCTCGACCTGGTGGTCACATTCGCCACCGAGGAGGAGCCGGACGGGGAGACGGGCGAGGCGCCGGCGGGCGCGGGCGCCGAGTAGAGCCCGTCCCGCTCGTCCCGCTCGGTCGAAGCCGCTGCGGTGGGTGCCGCGCGCGACGGGGCGGTCGACCGTAGGCTCCGGACCGTGGCGGTCTCCCCCATGAAGGCCACGACCGGGACGCTGCCGTCCGGCGGCCCGTGGGTCTACGAGATCAAGTGGGACGGCATGCGCGTCATCTCCGACGTGTCACCGGGCGGCGTGCGGGCGTGGAGCGCGAACGGTCGCGACGCCACGGCCTCCTTCCCCGAGCTCGACGCGCTGTCGCCCGCGCTCGCTCCGCTCGACGCGCTGCTCGACGGCGAGGTGGTGGCGCTCGACGAGGCCGGTCGCCCCAGCTTCGGCCGCCTCCAGGGCCGTATGCACGTGTCGTCGCGGGCGGAGTCCGTGCGGCGGGCCGCCGAGATCCCGGTCGCCTACGTGGTGTTCGACCTGCTGCGCCTCGGCGGCCACGACCTGATCGGACGGCCGTGGCGCGAGCGCCGCAAGCTCCTCGATCAACTCGCCGACGACCTGCCGCCGGGGGTGGACGTCGCCCAGGTGTTCGAGGACGGGGCTGCGCTGCTCGACGCCGCCGACCGGCGCGGGTTGGAAGGCGTGGTCGCCAAGCGGACCGACTCGACCTACGTCCCCGGCGGGCGCACCCGCAGCTGGGTGAAGGTGAAGGTCCGCCGTCACGACGAGCTCGTGGTCGGCGGGTGGAGCGGCGGAGCCGGCAACCGGGAGGGACGGCTCGGCTCGCTGCTCGTCGGCTTCCACGACCAGCCAGGCGACACCGCGTTGCGCTACGCGGGCCGCGTCGGATCCGGGTTCACCTCCCCCGAGCTCGACCGCATCGCCGCCCGCCTCGCCCCCCTCACCACGGACACCTGCCCGTTCGACCCGCCCCCCGAACCGTTGCACCGGCGGGGCGCCACCTGGGTGCGGCCCGAGGTGGTGGTCGAGATCGCCTACGGGGAGTGGACCTCGGACGGCCGCCTGCGGCACCCCGTGTACCTCGGTGAACGTACCGACGTCGACCCGGCGGCGGTCGTCCGCCCGCCCCAGCCGGCATGATGCCCGGAAGGGGGACGGGGCCGGCCGCTACGCTCCGCCGTGGCGTGGACCTCTCCCCGACCGACAGCATCAGGCTCGACGTACCGGCGTCGTCCGCGGCCGTGCGCATCGCCCGGGCTGCCGCGGCCGGCCTGGCCACCCGCGCTGGCTTCACCTACCACGAGGTCGAGCAGTTGCAGCTCGCCGTGGGCGAGGCTGCGGCGTTGCTCGCCCCCGAGCCGGACGGGGACGGCAGCCTGGTCCTCGTCTTCGACATCGAGGCCGACGGCATGCGCATCGACCTGCACCTCGCGGACCCGGGCGAGGACGCGCACGCCCGCCGCGTCACCGCGGTGCCGTCGGTCGCCCGGGCCGTGCTGGATGCGGCCGTCGACAGCTGGCAGGTGCAGGACGACGGGCACCGCATCGGGCTGCACAAGGTGGTCTCCGACACCGAGGACGAAGACGAGGACGACTGATCTGCGCCGTGGCCTGGTCAGCGGCCGGTGTGGCCGAACCCGCCGCTGCCGCGGTCGCTGGCATCGAGATCCTCGACCGGCTCGAAGCAGGCCCGCTCGACACGTTGCACGACGAGCTGAGCGATGCGATCGCCGCGCTGCACCTCGTAGTCCGTGTCCGGATCGGTGTTGACCAGCAGCACCCGCAGCTCGCCCCGGTAGCCGCTGTCGACCACCCCAGGGGTGTTGAGGCAGGTGATCCCGTGGCGCAGGGCCAACCCGCTGCGCGGCATGACCAGCCCGACGTACCCGTCGGGCAGGGCGAGCGCCACGCCCGTGTCGACCGCGGCCCTGCCGCCGCGGCGGCGGAGCACGACGCCGTGGCGGGCCCGCAGGTCGGCCCCGGCATCACCCACGTGGGCGTAGTCCGGCATCGGCAGATCGGGGTCGAGGCAGGTCACGGGGATCCTCAGCACGGCGCCATTGTGCTCGGCGGCAGCTCCCGGCGTGCGGGGCCCCGGGACGCACCCGGGCGGGGCGGTGCCGCGGCGTCTCCCCGATCGCAGCTCCACAGGGACGGGCGAACGTTCATGGACAGGGCACTAGCCTCCCTGTCGTGCTCGTGTGGATGGACCTGGAGATGACCGGCCTCGATCCCCAGAAGGACGTGATCGTCGAGATCGCGACCCTCGTCACCGACGATCAGCTCGAGATCGTGGCCGAGGGGCCCGACCTCGTGGTCCATCAGCCCGACGAGGCGCTCGACGCCATGGGCGACGTGGTGCGCGACATGCACACCCGCAGCGGCCTGCTGCCCGCCATCAAGTCCTCCACGATCAGCCTGGCCGAGGCCGGGACGGCGACGCTGGAGTTCATCCGCCAGCACGTGCCCGCGCCCCGCACCGTCCCCCTGTGCGGCAACTCGATCGGCACCGACCGGCGGTTCCTCGCCGCTTACCTGCCCGACATCGAGAACCATCTGCACTACCGGTCGGTGGACGTGTCCACCATCAAGGAGCTGGCGGTGCGCTGGGCACCCGCAGTCGTCGAGGCGGCTCCCCGCAAGGCGACCAGCCACCGGGCTCTCGACGACATCCGCGAGAGCGTGGCCGAGCTGCGCTGGTACCGCGACCACCTGTTCCGCACCGCGAGCTCGACCGGTCGGGCGTCCAGCGATCAGGCCGAGGCCGCCGATCCGGCGGATGCCACTCCGACCTCCGCGTAGAGGTCTCCCGCTGGTCGCAGCGCGACCGGCACACCATTTCTGCCGCTGAGCAAACGAATCGCGCCAGATCCAAATAAATGTTTGACGCCGATGGGGGCCGCGTGGTGCGCTGTCATGCACGGGCGGGCAACCCCTTCCCGGCACCCCAGCCGACACCACGCCCTTCCGGGCTGAGAGAGGACGGACCAGGACCGATGCTGAACGGCACCATGCATATGGGTGGCATGACCACCGGTGCCGCGCGCCCCGGTGACACCTGCTCCGCCCACCTCGCCTACGCCGGCACCGCCGCGCTCGTCCGCAAGCCCTGGCACGTGACGATCGCGAAGCAGGTCTCCCCGGTGTTCGCCACCGATCGACCCACCCGACGGCTCTTGGAGCGCTTCCCCTGACCAGATCAGGCGCAGAAGCGCAAACCTCCGAAGGCCGTCGGGATCACCCGGCGGCCTTTTTGGTTTCTCAGATGACTTTTCGACCAGCAGATCTCGCACCAATACACGAGGGGAATGGGCTGATGGCCCCCACCGCAACCGACATCGACGAGATCCTCGACCTGACCAGACCCGCTGACTACGGGCCCGGAACGGCCGACGAACCAGAACCCGAGCTCCTCGCCACCGAGGACACCTGGTGGGCACACGCCCGCTGCAACGACGGCAGCGGCCAGCTCGCCGGCATGTTCTTCAGCGAGGAGCTGCAAGACATCGCCCGGGCCAAGAACATCTGCGCCACCTGCCCGGCCCTCATCCCCTGCCTCGAGGGAGCCCTCGAGAGGCGTGAGCCGTGGGGCGTGTGGGGTGGGCAGCTCTTCCTCAACGGGAAGATCCTCGCCACCAAGAGGCGGCGTGGACGGCCGCCGAAGCTGCCCCGGCCCGAGGACCAGCTACCCGACATCCCCATCCCCGAGCACCTCCAGAGCGTGGCGGTCGTGCGCATCGCGTAGACGCCGGCCGACTCTGCCGGAGGTCTCCCCGGGGCGGGCCCGAAGCACCGCTAGCTGCGACGATCGACGAGGACAGGCAACCCGCCGGCCCCCGGGTCGGCTCCACATGAGCCATCCCCGTCGACCCGGCACCGTGGCCGGCACAGCGGCGAAAGCGGCGAACGGTCGGCCCCTGTCGGGGACCGGACATGACCGGCGGGGGGCATCGCGGCGGCGATGCTCCCCCCGCACGGCGGGCGCCGGCACCGACCGGCCCTGTCATCCGGACGCGAGGTCGTCCATCGATTGCCGCCCCGGCTCCGCGCGGCGGTACGGTCGAGCCGTGGCAACCCGCCGCCTCCCCCTGTCAGTCATCGTGGCTGCGACTGCATTGGCCCTGGTCGCGGCGTTGGGCGTGCTCGCCATGCTCGACGACGGCGACGACGGCGACGCCTCGGCCGACGGTACCACCGAGGGCTTCGAGCTCAGCCCCGCCGGCGACCTTCCCGGCTCGGTCGCGGAGGTGCGGCTCGGGTCGCTGCAGGGCGGGGAGGACCGCCGGCTCGGCGAGCTGATCGGCACCACGCCGGTGGTCGTCAACCTCTTCGCCTCGTGGTGCGTGCCCTGCGTCGAGGAGATGCCGGCGTTCGAGCGGGTCCACCAGGCGCTCGGCGACCAGGTCACCTTCCTCGGCATGTCCAACCGCGAGCGGTCGCCGGAGGACGCACTGGCCATCGTCGAGTCGACCGGCGTGACGTACCCGACCTTCGACGATCCCGATGCCAGCGCCTTCACCTACTTCGGGGCCCTGGGCATGCCCACGACGGTGTTCATCGACGCCACGGGCAACGTCGTCGACGTCCACAGCGGCCCCCTGACCGAGGCCGAGCTCCAGACCCGGATCACCGACCTGTTCGGGGTCACCGCGTGACCGTGCTCGCGGGGATCGGACCCGACCAGGCATGGGGGTGGTGGCTCGCCCTCGGCATGGTGGCCACGGTCAACCCGTGCGGGTTCGCCATGCTCCCCGCCTACCTGTCGTACTTCCTCGGTTTGGAGGGCAGCGACGCCGACGTCCCGCAGGCGAGCGTCACCCAGGCCGTGCGGGTCACGGTGGCCGTCGCCTCCGGCTTCATGGCGGTGTTCGCCCTGGCCGGGCTCGCGGTGCGGCTCACCTCGCTGCCCGTCTACGAGGTCGCGCCGTGGATCTCGATCGTCATCGGCGCCGCCCTCCTGGTGCTCGGGGTGGCCATGCTGTTCGGCTTCGAGCTGAGCGTGCGGCTGCCCCGCCTCGACCGGGGCGGCCGCGAGCGCACCGTCCGCTCGATGTTCCTGTTCGGCGTGTCCTACGCCATCGCCTCGATCGGCTGCACCCTGCCGCTGTTCCTCGGGCCGGTCGCCGGCACGTTCAGCCGCGACTCGTACCTCGACGGCGTTCTCGTGTTCGCCGCCTACGGCCTCGGCATGGCGCTCGTCCTGCTGGCGCTCACGGTCGGCATCGCGCTCGCCCGCACCTCGATCGTGCGCGGCCTGCGGAGCGTGCAGCCCTACATCGGGCGGGTCGCCGGCGGCCTCGTCGCGCTCGCCGGCGCATACGTCGCCTACTACGGATGGCTCGAGGTGCGCATGGCGCGCGAGGGCGCGGTGCCCGATTCGAACGTCACCGATGTCGTCGCCGGCTGGTCGAGAGACGCCACGCAGTGGATCACCGACATCGGCGCGGTGCGCATCGCCGTCGTGGTGACGATCGTCGTGGTGGGCGTGGTCGTCGGCGTCCGCTACGGCCGCCCGCGCACCCCCGGCGGCTCGGCCGGCCCGGGCGGTTCCGCCGCGCCCGGTGGCTCGACCGCTCCTGGCCGCTCCGTCACCCCGGGCTGACGAACCGCTCGGTCCTTCCGTCACCCCGGGCTGACGAACCGAGAACCATCACGCCGGGCGAACGCCCGCGAGCGCGAGGCCCGGCTACGGCGCGAGGCGCTCGGTGCGCCAGCCCGCGGGTGCGGACGGGTCGCGGTGGAACACCAACCGGTCGTGCATGCGCCGCTCGCGTCCCTGCCAGAACTCGACCCTGTGGTGCACCACCCGGAAGCCACCCCACTGGACCGGACGCGGGATCTCGACGCCGGCGAGCTCGGTGTCGAGCTGCGCCCACCGCTCGTCGATGACGGTGCGGTCGGCGATGACCTGGCTCTGCGGCGATGCCAGCGCCGCGATCCGGCTCGCGCGGGGCCGGGTCGCCCAGTAGGCGTCGGACGCCGCCGCGTCGAGCGGTTCGGCATCGCCCTCGACGATCACCTGCCGGCCGAGCGGGTGCCACGGGAACAGCAACGCCGCGTGCGGGTTGGCCGCCAGCTCGCGGCCCTTGCGGCTGTCGTGGTTGCTGAAGAACACGAACCCGGCGTCGTCGAGCGCCCGCAGGAGCACGGTTCGCACCGAGGGGTGCCCGTCGGGCGTCGCCGTCGTGACCACCATGGCGTTGGGGTCGCCGACGGCGACGTCGTGCCAGGCGGCGAACCACCGGCGGAACTGCTCGACCGGGTCGGGGGCGAGATCGGATTCGTCCAACCCTGCCCAGGTGTACTCCTGGCGCAGCTCGGACAGCTCGGAGAGATCCACGCCCCGGGTCTACCGCAACCTGCCGTCCCCCGGTCCTGACAAACCGACCGAGGGACGACAGGGGCGATCGTGTCAGTCGCCGAAGCCGTGGTCGGCGAGCCAGTCCTCGGCGATGTCGTCCGCATCGTCCTTGTCGACGTCGTAGCGCTTGTTGAGCTCGATCAGCTCCTCGGTCGTCAGCTCGGCCGAGATCGAGTCGAGCAGCGCGGTGAAGTCGTCGCCGTAGGCGTCGACCACGTCCTGGGCCACGACGGGGAACACGTTGTCGGCGGCCAGCATCTCCTGGTCGTCCTCCAGCAGCACCCAGCCCTCCGACGCGATGCGCCCGTCGGTCGAGAACAGCAGGCCCACGTCGATGGCGCCCTCGCCGAGGGCGGTGGCGACGAGGCCGGCGTCGAGCGGCTCGAAGTTCTGCGACATGTCGAGGTCGTAGACCCGCTGCAGCCCGGGGATGCAGAAGGCGTTGGACTCGCAGTCCTGCGGGCCGCCGAGGGTGAGGTCGGCTCCCTTCTCGGCCAGATCGGACAGCGTGGTGATGCCCAGCTCCTCGGAGGTCTCCTCGGTCACGACGAAGGCGTTGGTGTTGACCGCCTCGGATGGCGTGAGCCCCACGAGATCGCTCTCGGCGAGCCGCGGTTCGAGCAGGTCGAGGGTCTCGTCCGCGTCGCTCGTGGCCTCCCCCGCGCCCTCGTTGAGGAACTCGAGGTGGGAGGCGACGTAGTCGGGGGCCAGGTTGACCTCGCCCGAGTCGAACGCGCCGAGCAACAGGTCGCGGAAGCCGCCGACCTCCTGGATGTCCGCCTCGTAGCCGGCTTCGTCGAGGGCGCCCTCGTAGATCTCGGCCAGGATCAGCGACTCGCCGAAGTCCTGCGCACCGATGCTGATGGCCGGGCCGTCCGGGATGTCGGCGGGCGCCGGGGCATCGTCTGCGCCGGTCTCGGTTTCCTCGTCGTTGTCGTCGTCGCCGCAGGCGGCGCCCAGCAGGCTGAGCGCCACCACGCCGGCGAGAAGTCGGCTCTGTCGTCTCATTGGGGTCTGTCCTTTCCCCGCAGGGGTTGCTGTCGGTCGTCCGCCCGGCGGCACCGGGCGACGTGGGTTGCCGGTGCGAGCCGGCGGCGATCGTGCCGGTGCCACCGCGCGTCGGTCACGGCGACACCGCCATCGGTCCGGGCTCGGCCTCCTCGGCGACGACGGTGACGTCCTCGGTGCGTCCGACCGGGCGGCGCCACGGCACGAGGATGCGCTCGGCGAGTGCGAACAGCGCATCGGTGACGAGCGCGAGCAGCGCCACCGCCAGCGCCCCGGCGAGCATCCGGCCCTTGTCGGGGTTGGTGAACCCGGTGACGATCGGCGTGCCCAGGTTGCGGTAGCCGACGAGGGCGCCCAGGGTCGCCGTGGCCACCACCTGCACGGCCGAGACCCGCAGGCCCGTCACGATCAGCGGCACCGCCACGGGCAGCTCGACCTTGCGCACGAGCTCGCCGGCGCGCATGCCCATCCCCCGGGCGGCCTCCACCGCGTCGTCGGGAACGTCGCGCACGCCGGTGTAGGTGTTGGTGAAGATCGGCGGGATGGCCAACAGCACCAGGGCGACGATCGTGGGCCAGAAGCCGAGGCCGAAGCCGTACCGCAGCGAGAACGGCAGGAGCAGGGCGAGGATGGCGAAGGACGGGATGGCCCGGCCGATGTTGACGACCGACACCGCCACGAGAGCACCCCGGCGCACGTGCCCGAGCAGCACCCCGGCAGGCACGGCCACCAGCCCGGCGATGAGGACGGCCACCACCGAGATCTTGACGTGCGCCCACGCGAGCGCGGGCAGCCCGTTGCGACCGGACCAGGCGGCCTCGCTCTGCAGGTAGTCCCACATCTGGCCGAGCGACTCGGTCACGGCCGGCTCCCGGGGCCGGCGAGGGCGACCCCCGTCTCGCCACCACGGGTGGCGCGGGCCGACACGCCGGTACGGTCGCGGTCCGAGGACGGATCAGCGGCTGCCGAGGGAGGATCGTCGAGCGAGCCGTCACGCGGTGCGCGCACCCGGGCCCACGGCGTGATCAGCCACTCGATCGCGACGAACACCAGGTCGAAGGCGATGGCCAAGGCGATGGACAGCACCGTGCCCACCACGATCGGCGTGGAGAAGTCGCGCCCCAGGCCGTCGTTGATCAGCCCGCCGAAGCCCCCCACTCCGACCAGCGACGTGACCGTCACCAACCCCACCGTCGTCACCGTCGCGATGCGCAGGCCCGCCACGATCGCCGGGGTGGCGAGGGGCAGATCGACCCGCAGCACGCGGCGCCATGGCTCGTAGCCCATGCCGTCCGCGGCCTCGCGCGCCGCCGCGGGCACACCGTCGAGCCCGGCCACGATGTTCCGCAGCAGGATCAGCAGCGTGTAGCTGACGAGTGCGACCGAGGCGGTGCGGAACCCGAGCCCGAAGAACGGGATCGACACGAGCACGCCGAACAGGGCGAGGCTGGGGATGGCGTAGAGCACGCTGCAGAACCCGGCCAGCGGCTCATACGTCCAGCGCCACCGCATGGCCACGAGCGCGAGCACCATCGAGATGGCGAAGCCGATGCCGACCGCCACGACCGTGAGCGTGATGTGCTCCCAGAAGGCGTCGGTGATGTCGTCGGTGTGGTCGCCCACCCAGTCCCAGCGGACGAACGGCTCGTCGGCCGCCAGCAGCGGTGTCACCCCGTGATCCCCTCGGCGAGGTCGTCCAGGGTGAGCACACCGAGGAAGCGGCGGGTGCCATCCGGCTCGTCCCGTACCACCACGGCCACGCGCGAGCGCGAGGTGACGATCACGTCGAGCGCCGCCTTGAGCGTGGTGTCGGGATGCACGACGGCGACGAACGGATGCGCGTCGGCCTCCCGCACGCGGTCGGTGCGGTCGATCTCCTCCGCGCCGATCCAGCCCCGTAGGTCGTCACCGACCACGACGGCGACGAAGTCGGTCTGCTCGCGGGCGATGACGGCACGGGCCTCGTCCGCGCTGGCGCCCGGTGCCACGACCGGGCCCCGGGCGAGCGTCGCCTGTCCCACCCGCATGAGCGACAGGCGCTTGATGCCGCGATCGTCGCCGAGGAAGTCGGCCACGAAGTCGTCGGCAGGTGCCTGCAGCAGCTCCTCTGGCGGCCCGACCTGTTCGAGCACGCCGCCGATGTTGAGGACGGCGATGCGGTCGGCCAGCTTGATGGCCTCGTCGATGTCGTGGGTGACGAGCACGATGGTCTTGTGCACCCGCTGCTGGAGGGCGAGCAGCTCGTCCTGCAGCCGGTTGCGGACGATCGGGTCGACCGCCGAGTAGGGCTCGTCCATCAGCAGCACCGGCGGGTCGGCCGCCAACGCCCGGGCCACGCCCACCCGCTGCTGCTGGCCGCCGGACAGGGCGGCCGGGTAGCGGTCGAGCAGGACGGGGTCGAGGTCGAGCAGCGCGCTCAGCTCGTCGACCCGCTCGCGGATGCGGGTCTTCGGCCAGCCGAGGAGCTGGGGAACCGTGGCGATGTTGTCGCGGACCTTGCGGTGTGGGAAGAGGCCTGCCTGCTGGATGACGTAGCCGATGCCTCGGCGCAGTTCGTGCACGGCCAGCGTGCGGATGTCGGTGCCCTCGAGCCAGACCGTGCCGCCGGTGGGCTCGACCAGGCGGTTGATCATCTTGAGCGTGGTCGTCTTGCCGCAGCCGGAGGGCCCCACCAGCGCCACCAACTCGCCCCGCGGGATCGAGAGGTCGAGGTTCCCTACCGCCGGCCGGGACGCACCCGGATACACCTTGGTGAGGCTCTCGAGGCGGAGGGCGATCTCGGCGCCGGACGCGGAGCCGGCGCCGGCCGGTGCGTCGGTCCGTGCTCCGCCCGCCGCGGCATCGGTGGGTGCCGTCGCGGGAGCCGGGTCGGGCGGGGCCGCGGAGGGCCCGGATGTGGCGGCGCCTCCCAGGGGCGCCGTGCGATCGGTCACGGCCGTGTCTGTCGCAGTCGCAACTCTGTGCCGGCTGTGGGGTTCATCACGGTCCCTCCCCGCTGAGCGGCCCCGGGAACTGCCGTCGGGCCGCGTGGGGCGGCCCTGGGTCTTTCGATGCACGTCACGTTATCGCCGGTGGTCGGCGATGATGCGGAGATTCCCGGGGGGCGGACGCGGCACTCCGGGCCCGCGTCCGAGCGAGCCACCCGGTGCGCTCGGCGCCGGGTCGCTCGCTCGAGGGTCAGGCCTGCTCGGCGGGCACCGCGCTGGTGACGTCGGGGCCGAGCGGCTCGTGGTGGACCTTGAGCCCGCGGGTCACCCAGCCGCGCTCCTCGGCCCACACGAGCATCGGGGGCAGGAACACGAGGGCCGACAGCAGCGCGACCGAGACGTTCATCGCCACGATCATGCCGAAGTCACGCAGCAGGGGCAGCGACGAGAAGGCGATGACGGCGACACCGGACACCGCGGTGAGGGCGGACACGATGAACGCCCGGCCGGTGCGGCGCGCGGTGACGTCCATCGCTTCGCGGGGCGTGTACCCGCGTTGCCGCTCCTCGATGAACCGCAGCAGGATCAGCGACGTGAACTCCGTGCACAGCGCCACGATGAGCGGCCCGCCGAGCGCGGTCATCGGGCTGAGCTGCAGCTCGAAGATCCACGCGACGAGCGATGCCGTGCCGACCGCGATGAGCACGGGGACCATCGACAGCAGGGACCGCACGACGCTGCGCAACCGCACGCTGAGGAACAGAAACACGAAACCGACGGCCAGGTAGGTGAGCAGGATGCGGTTCGCCTCGATGTTCTCGAGCAGCCCGACGCCCACCACGGCGAGGCCGGACGGGGTGGCCCGGACGCCGTCGGGGATGACGGCGCCGCCGGCGGTCTCGCCCGCCTCGAGCTGGTCGCGGATCTCGTTCGTGTACACGGCCCGCTCGTTGAGCGAGCCGGGCCCGGTCCGGAACACCAGGTTGAGCGCACCGCGCTCCGGATTGACGAGCGCGCGCTGGATGTCGGGCGGCGCCACCTCGTAGGCGCGCTGCACGTCCTCGCCCGTCGGCGGTATCGGCGTGGTGCCGGGCACGTCGAGCAGGAACGCCACGGTCGTCACGATCGACGACGCGGTGAGCAGCTCGCCGGGGCGCTCGGCCAGCTGCTCGTTGGCGAACTCGGACACGAACGCCACGGTGTCGTCGCTGAACACCTCGTCGCTCTCGACGAAGATGCCCAGCTCGGCGGACGAGCCCGTCTCGGCCTTCAGCGTGTCGATGTCGCGGATCACCTGCGAGTCCTGGTTGACCCACTCCTCGGGGTCGCTCTGGATGTCGAGCTTGTCCTCGACGACCACACCCCCGACGAAGACGAGCACGCTCGCCAGGGCGAGGGGCACCGCTGTCGCCCTCGGCAGCGATCCGAGGAAGACGACGAGCTTGGCGAGGTTGCCGCGGCTGAAGTCCTTGCCCTTGGTCGGCGACCGGAACTCGCGGATGCCGAGGGCGGCGAGCGGCCCGACGATGCTGCAGATGCAGATGGCGGCGATGCCGACGGCGAGCAGCAGCCCGAAGTCGCGGATCATCGGCACCTTGGCGAAGCGCAGGGCGAGGAAGGCGAAGATGGCGTCGAAGGTCACCACCAGCAGGGCCGGCCCCAGGTTGACCGACGCCTCCTGGATCGGGTGGGACGACCGGTCGATCACCACCTCCTCCTCGATGCGGGAGTGCATCTGGATCGCGTAGTCGATGCCCACGCCGAGCATCACCGGCAATCCGGCGATGGTGACGATCGACAGCGGGATGCCCAGGTAGCCGGCGAGGCCGAACGCCCAGACGACGCCGACGAGGATGACGAACAGCGGCAGCAGGCGCCAGCGCACGCGGAAGAGCAGCACCAGGATCACGACCATGATCGCCACCGCGATGGCACCGAGGGTGAGCATGCCCCCGCGCAGGTAGTCGTTCAGGTCCTTGAGCAGCACCGCGGCGCCGGTCGTGACCGTCGATGAGTTCTCGAACGGTTCGGCCTGCACCACCTCGGTGACGCGAGCGGCCGCCGCCCCCTCGTCCTCGAGCGAGGCGTTGCCCTCGAGCCGGCTGATGAGCTGGGCATGGCTCTCGTCGGGGAAGAACGGCCGGAGCGACTTGCGGATCTCTCCCTGGTTGTCGAAGAGCAGGAACTCGATCCACTCCGGGTTGTCGAAGGTCTGCTCCCCTTGCACGGCGTCGATACGTTGGAGCGTGACGAGCGAGTCGTCGAGGCGGATGGCGCCCGACTCGGGGTCGGTGTCGCGCTCGCGGGCGCCGAGCAGGGCCAGCCCGGCCGGGCTCTCGGTGACGCCGACGCGGGCGTCGGGCGGCCCCGTGACCATGTTCTGCGTGAACTCGAGGGCGGTGAGCGGGCTGATCACGCTGATGACGCCGTCGGTCGCCCGCAGGTCATCCTCGACCTGGCGCATGTGCTCGATGTTCGCCGGCGTGAACAGGTCGGCGACGGTCTGGCCCTCGTCCATCGTGAACAGGGACACCATCGCCTGGCCACCGAAGAGGTCCTGGTAGGCGACGCTGTCCTTGTAGGTCTGCTCGTCCTCGTTGAGGTAGGAGTCCTGGCCGGTGGCGAACTCGAGCTGGGTGATGCCGAGGCCGAGCACCAGCGTGATGACCAGGCCGATGACCCCGACGAGACCCGCTCGCCGTCCGAAGTTGAGGGCCATCCAGGCCCAGACGCGTCGCATCAGATGTCTCGTGCCTTCCCGGGCTGTCGTCCCTCCCGCGGGGGGAGCGGAGGGTGCCCTGCGAGGCTACTCCTGCCGTTCACACGAACGGCAGCCCCGGTTGACACTCTGGTGGTGGCGCACCACTCACGTGCGGGGGGTGATGACCGTCGCCCCGCCCAGGTAGGGCCGCAGCGCCTCGACCACCGCGACCGTGCCGTCGGGCTGCCGGTGCGTCTCGAGGTAGGCGGCGACGGTGCGGGGCCAACCCATGGCCGATCCGTTCACCGTGTGGGCGACCTCGGTGCCCTTCGCCTTGGCGCCCTTGAGCGGCTTGCCGTCGGGGCCCACCTCGGGCTCGGGCCGGCGGCGGATGTTGGCCCGGCGGGCCTGGTAGTCGCCGAACCACGAAACCGACGAGACCTCCAACCACTGGTCGACCCCGGGGGCGTAGGCCTCGATGTCCCAGGTGCGGGCAGCCGAGTTGCCGAGGTCCCCGGTGCACAGGTCGAGCACCCGGTAGGCGAGCCCGAGCTCGCGCAGCAGACCCTCGCTGCGGGCGAGCACGTCCTCCTGGCAGGCGATCGCCTGATCGGCGTCGGCCGCCACCGCCAGCAGCTCGACCTTGTCGAACTCGTGGGTTCGGAGGAGGCCGCGCGTGTCCTTGCCCGCGGAACCCGCCTCGCGCCGGAAGCACGAGGTGTGCGCCATGTAGCGGCGGGGCAGGTCGGCCGCTGCGAGGATCTCGTCGCGGTGGAACGAGGTGAGCGGCACCTCGGCCGTGGGGATGGCCCACAGGTCGTCGCGCTCGACGTGGTAGGCCTCGTCCACGAACTTCGGCAGGTGACCGGTCGACACCATCGTGTCGGTGAGCACGAGGGTCGGCGGCCGCACCTCCTCGTAGGCATCGGCGTTGCGGTCGAGGCTGAACTGCACCATCGCCCGCAGCAGCCGGGCGCCCCACCCGCGGTACATGATGAACATCGAGCCCGAGATCTTGGTGGCCCGCGGGAAGTCGAACAGGCCCAGGTCGTCGCCGATGTCCCAGTGCGGCACCCGCTGGTGGTCCGCGTAGGCGGCGGGCTCGGCGCCCTCCGTGCGCAGCACGACGTTGTCGGCCTCTCCGGCGCCGTCGGGCGCGTCGGCGCTCGGCGTGTTCGGCACGGTCAGCAGCAGGGTGCGGATCTCGTCGCCCCGGCGATCGGCCTCGGCGGCCAGGGACTTCTCGCGGTCGCCCAGCTCGCGGCTCTCGGCCATCCGCGCCTCGGCCTCGGCGGTCTCGCCCTGGCCCCGGAGGCGGCCGACCTCCTTCGAGAGGGCCTTGATCCGGCTGCGGACCTCGTCGCGCTCGGCCATCAGGCCGCGCTGCTCGGCGTCGAGGGCCAGGATGCGGGTCACCGGCTCGGAGGTGCCCGGGCCCCGACGGTCGAGCGCGGCCATGACCGCGTCGGGCTCGTTGCGGATGCGCCGGAGATCGAGCATGGCCCACGAGGCTACCGGTGCCCGGCACGGGGGCCGGACCGGGTTCGGCTGCTGTCCACCGCCACCCGCACGCGAGAATCGTGCCGCCTGCCTGGGATGGGCGCGGCGCCGTCTGTATCGTGCCGGGACGAGCCGCCGAGAGCGAGGACGCGAGCGATGGCCGGTGGCCTGGTAGGACTTCTGGACGACGTGGCGGCGCTGGCCAAGCTGGCCGCGGCCTCCATCGACGACGTCGGGGTCGCCGCCGGTCGGGCGAGCGTCAAAGCGGCCGGCGTGCTCGTCGACGACGCCGCGGTCACGCCCGCCTACGTACGGGGCCTGGCCGCTGATCGCGAGCTGCCGATCATCAAGCGGATCGCCCTCGGCTCCATCCGCAACAAGATGCTGATCGTCCTCCCCGCGGCGTTGGTGCTCAGCCAGTTCGTGCCGACCCTGGTCGAGGTCATCCTGATGTGCGGCGGATCGTTCCTCGCCTACGAGGGCGCCCACAAGGTGATCCACGCCCTCCGCAAGGACGACCACGACCACGACGTCCCCGCCCCCGTCAAGGGGCCGGAGGCCGAGGCGGCGACGATCTCCGGGGCCATCCGCACGGACCTCATCCTCTCCGCCGAGATCATGGTGATCTCGCTCAAGGAGGTCATCGACGAGCCCTTCGTCTTCCGCGCCGCCATCCTCGCCGTCGTGGCGCTCCTCATCACGGCTGTGGTCTACGGCGTGGTCGCGGGCATCGTGAGGATGGACGACGTCGGCCTCCGCCTGACCCAGCGCTCGTCGGCCTCCGCGCAGCGGTTCGGCCGCATGCTCGTCACCGGCATGCCCAAGCTGCTCGCCTGGCTCACGGTCATCGGCACCGCCGCCATGCTGTGGGTCGGCGGCCACATCCTGCTCGTCGGGGCCGACGAGCTCGGCTGGGCCTGGCCGTACCACCTCGTTCACGACCTCGAGCACGCGGTCGACGGCGTGGCGGGAATCGGCGGCGTGCTCGCCTGGGTCGCCAACACCCTCGCCTCGGCGATCGTCGGCCTGACCGTCGGCAGCGTGCTCGTCTTCGTGATCGCCCGCCTGCCCCGGCTGCCCTTCGGCGGCAAGGACGACGAGGACGTGGCCGCCGCCCACTGACGGTCGTTGCCGCGTCGGCCGGCGCCGACATCGCCCGTCGGCGCGCACACAGCGCGCTGAGCGGTGAGACGACCGGGCACGGTGGCCCGGTGGGTGCAGGCCACCGTCGGGCAGGTAGCGTCGCAGCCGCCATGCCCGCCGTCGAGGTCGACTCGCTCACCATCAACTACGGGAAGGTCACCGCCGTCGACGACCTCTCGTTCACGGCGGAGGCCGGCGAGGTCACCTGCCTGCTCGGCCCCAACGGAGCCGGGAAGACATCGACGGTGGAGGCGCTCGAGGGGCTGCGCCGGCCCACCTCCGGGCGCCTGTCGGTCATCGGCCTCGATCCCCGCACAGAGCACCGCTCGCTCACGCCGCGCATCGGCGTGATGCTCCAGGAAGGCGGCATCCATCCGGCCGTGCGGGTCCGCGAGGCGCTGCGCCACGCGGCGGCGCTCTACCCCGACCCGGTCGACGCGCGCGGCCTGCTCGACCGGCTCGGCCTCACCGGCCTGGAGCGCCGCACGTACCGGCAGCTGTCCGGCGGCGAGCAGCAGCGGCTGGCACTCGCGCTGGCGCTGATCGGGCGCCCCCAGGTCGCCTTCCTCGACGAGCCCACCGCCGGGGTCGACCCGGCCGGTCGGCAGGTGATCCGCCAGGTGGTCGCCGATCTCCGCAACGACGGCGTCACCGTGCTCCTCACCACCCACGACCTCGACGAGGCCGAACGGATCGCCGACCGCGTCGTCATCGTCGTCGACGGGCGTCTCGTCGCGCTCGGCACCGTCGACGAGCTGACCCGTTCCTCCGGCGACGACGAGCGTGTGCGGTTCCGGGCACCGGGGGGTCTCGATCAGGCGTCGCTGGCGGCGCACCTCGACGGCGCCGAGGTCACGGAGATCGCGCCGGGCGACTACGCCGTGGCGCTGCCTCCCAGCCCCCGTACCGTCGCCGCCATCACCGCCTGGTTGGCCGAGCACGACCTGCCTCTGGCGGACCTGCGCGCCGGCCGCCAACGTCTGGAGGACGTGTACCTCCGGCTCACGGTCGCGGGCGCTCCGGCGCCCACCCCTCCACCGACCGCCGAGTCGCCGGTGGGGTCGGAGGCCGACCGCACCGATGAGCCGGCACCGTCGCCGACCGCGGACAGCCGACGAGGCGAGACCGCGGGGGCCGCGGACGCCTCGGGCGACGCAGGCGACGCAGGCGACGCAGGCGACGCAGGCGACGATCCCACCACGATGCGCACCGGATGGCCGGGGGACGACACCGGCGCGCCCGAGCCGTTCGACGATCCCGAACCGGCCGAGCCATCCGAGGCCACCACGTTCGACGAGTTCTGGCGGTCGGTGCGCCGGGACGGCGACGCCGGCTCCGGCGACACCGACTGGGCGGAGTGGACCGATGACGGCGGACGCCGCGGTGGTGGGCGTCGATGAAGCCGTTCCTCGCCCAGCTCCGGCTCGAGCTGGCGCTGACCGTGCGCAACGGCGAGTCGTTGCTGCTGACCATCGGCATCCCCGTGGCGGTGCTCGTGTTCTTCTCGCTGGTCGACGTGCTGCCCATCGAGGGCGAGGCCGTCGACTTCCTTGCCCCCGGCACGCTGGCTTTGGCGGTGCTGGCCACCGCCTTCACCAACCTGGCGATCTCCACCGGCTTCGACCGGTCCTACGGCGTGCTGAAGCGGCTCGGCGCCACCCCGCTCGGTCGGCCCCGGCTCGTGGCGGCCAAGGGGATGGCCGTCCTGGTGGTCATCGCCGTCCAATCGGTGGTGATCGCGGCCGCCGCGCTCGCGCTCGGCTGGGAGCCCGATGTCGAGCCGCTGCCTCTCGTCGGCGCGGTGGTTCTGGCGGTCGCCGCCTTCACCGGCCTGGCGCTGGTTCTCGCCGGCCGGGCCCGGGCCCTCCTGGCTCTCGCCGCGGCCAACGCCATCTTCATCGGGTTGTTGCTGCTGTCGGGCATGGTCTTCCCGCTCGACGAGCTGCCCTCCGGCCTGCGCACCGGCGCGCGGTCGTTGCCCTCGACGGCGCTGACCGAGGCCCTGCGGGGGGCGCTCACCCCCGACATGGGCGTGCCCGGTCGCGTGTGGCCGGTGCTCGCCATCTGGGCGCTGGCGGCAGTGACGCTCGCCATCGCGATGTTCCGCTGGGAGCCCAGCGACTAGG
>CAYUXB010000045.1:10088-18605 GCA_964448525.1 uncultured Acidimicrobiaceae bacterium | reverse complement strand
ACCCCGGCGACGCCGACGGCAAGGGCGGCATCTACAACTTCGTCACCAAGCGGGGCCGCGCCGGGGCCCGGGCCAAGATCTCGTGGACCCAGGTCGAGACGGGCTCGGCCATCACGTGGAAGTACCCGAGCGTGATCCTGCAGGGCGACGGGTCGGTCGGCGAGTTCTACTCGGTCGCTGTCACCGCCGGCCGCCAGCAGGCCGACACCGGCACGAAGATGATCCACATCGGCAAGGACACCTCCAGCACGATCGTGTCCAAGGGCATCTCCGCCGGCCACGGGCAGAACACCTACCGGGGCCTCGTCAAGGTGCTGCGCTCCGCCGCCGGTGCCCGCAACCACACCCAGTGCGACTCGCTCCTCATCGGCGGCGACTGCGGCGCCCACACGTTCCCCTACGTGGAGGTGCGCAACGACACGGCCGAGGTCGAGCACGAGGCCTCGACCACCCGGGTCAACGAGGACCAGCTCTTCTACTGCCGCCAGCGCGGCCTCACCGAGGAGGACGCCACGTCCATGATCGTCAACGGGTTCTGTCGCGAGGTCTTCGACGAGCTGCCCATGGAGTTCGCCGTCGAGGCGCAGGCGCTGCTGCGGGTGAGCCTGGAAGGGAGCGTGGGGTGATGCTGCACATCGAGGGACTCACCGCGTCGATCGCGGGGAAACGCATCCTCGACGGTCTCGATCTGCGGATCGCGGCCGGCGAGGTACACGCCGTCATGGGGCCGAACGGCGCCGGCAAGAGCACCCTGTCCAACGTGCTCGCCGGGCGCGAGGGCTACGAGGTCGGCGGCCGCGTCACGCTCGACGGTGTCGACCTGCTCGCGCTCTCGCCCGAGGAGCGGGCCGCGGCCGGCGTCTTCCTCGCGTTCCAGTACCCGGTGGAGATCCCGGGGGTGGGCAACATGTACTTCCTGCGCACGGCGGTCAACGCCGTCCGGCGCGCCCGGGGCGGTGACGAGCTCGACGCCATGGGCTTCCTGGCGGAGGCCAAGGCGCACATGGCCCGGCTCGACATCGATCCCGCCTTCCTCAGCCGCTCCGTCAACGACGGGTTCTCGGGCGGGGAGAAGAAGCGCAACGAGGTGCTCCAGATGACGATGCTCGAACCCCGTCTCGCCATCCTCGACGAGACCGACTCCGGCCTCGACATCGACGCGCTGCGCCTCGTGGCCGGCGGCATCGAGCGCCTGCGCGGTCCCGAGCGGGCCATGCTCGTCATCACCCACTACCCCCGCCTGCTGGAGCTGGTGCGCCCCGACCGCGTGCACGTGCTGCAAGGCGGCCGGATCGCCCGCTCCGGCGACCACACGCTGGCGCAGGAGCTGGAGGCCGAGGGCTACGGGCGCGCACCGGCGACCGGGCCGTCCGGGGACGCTCTTGTCGAGGCGGCGTCGGCAGTCGCGTCGACGTCAGGGGTGCCGGGGTGACCGGAACCGTGCTCCTCGACCGGCTGGTGCCCGGTGGGGCCGGAGCGGTTGCCTCCGACTCGCGACCAGGTGCGCCCGCGGCGCGGGCCTGGCTCGCCACGCACGGGCTGCCCGATCCCAAGGACGAGGCCTGGCGCTACACGCCCGTCGACCGCATCGTCGCTCGCCTCCACGAGATCGCCGGCGGCGTCACCGCGCCGGGCGTCACCGCGCTCGATCCTGCATCGCGAGCTGCCGCGCTCGACAGCCGTGGCGACGGTGAGGATCTCGCCACGGTCGACCGCGCGATGGTCGACCGCGCGATGGTCGACCGCGCCACGGTCGACCGCGCGATGGTCGACACCATCGCTGGCGATCACGGCGGCCCGCGCCTGGTCTTCGTCGACGGCGTCTACACGCCCCACCTCTCGGCGCCCGTCCGGACGGAGCCAGGCGTGTGGTGGGGCACCACGGCCGACCTGCCGCCGGGTCGCGCAGCGCAGGCGGCCGCACTACCGTCGCCGGACGAGCTCGCCCGCTTCGACGGCTTCGAGGCCCTCAACCGGGCCGCGGGTCAGGACGCGGCGGTCCTGCTGGTCGACGCCGGTGTCGTCGCCGGCGCACCCGTCCACGTGGTGCACCTGGCCACCGCCGATGCCCAGGCCCAGGTGAGCCACCCCCAGACGATCGTGAAGGTGGCCGAGGCGGGGCGGGTCGAGATCATCGAGACGTTCGCCGGCATCCCTTCGGCCGGTGACGGCGCCCGCCCTGTCCCGGCGGACGAGACAGCGCCCGCCGGCGCGGTGACGAACGCCGCGACCACCATCGTGGTCGGGCCCGACGCCCGGGTGACCCACCACCGGGTTCAGGCGGAGGCCCGGAATGCCGTTCACGTCGGGCACACCCGTGTCGTGCAAGCCGCGGGGTCGCACCTGCGGTCGGTGTCGGTGATGGTCGGCGCGGCGATCGCCCGCCACGCCCTCGATGTCGGCCTGCACGGCATCGGCGCCCGCGCCGAGCTCGACGGCCTCTACGTGCCGTCCGGCGACCAGCGCCACGACACGGTCGTCACCGTCGAGCACGCCGCGTCGGACTGCTCCAGTGCCCAGCGGTTCCGTGGCGTCATCGACGACGAAGCCCGCGGCTCGTTCGGCGGGCACATCATCGTGCGTGCCGACACCTCCGGCACCGACGCCGACCAGTCGAACCGCAACCTCGTCCTGACCCGCTCGGCGCAGGCGGACACCAGACCGTGGCTCGAGATCCTGGCCGACGACGTCCGCTGCACCCACGGCGCCACCGTCGGCCGCCTCGACGACGACGCCCTCTTCTACCTGCGCAGCCGCGGCATCCCGCACGGCGAGGCGCGGGCTCTGCTCGTGCGCGCCTTCGTCGACGAGATCGTCGCCACGATCGAGCCTGCCTCGCTGCGCGACGCCGTGTCCGCCCTGACCCCGGGAGGTGCCCCGTGACCGCATCGTGGACCCCGATCGCCCTGCGCCGTGATTGCTCGGCCACGACGATCCCCTACGGCGAGCGCGTGGCGCTGGCGGAGGGCGGGGAGGTCGAGGTCGTGCAGCAGCTCGGCGGCAGCTTCACGGTGCGCACCGAGATGGGCATGCTGCTGCGCATCGACGGCGAGGACGCGGATGCCCTCGGCCTGGACCCGCCAGCCGCGGGTGCCGGCGAGGCCGTCGGGGAGGGCGATTTCGCCATGACCCGGGTGATGGACGCGCTGCAGACGGTCTACGACCCAGAGATCCCGGTCAGCATCGTCGAGCTCGGCCTCGTCTACCGCTGCGACGAGGTTCTGCGCCCCGACGGCACCCGACTCATCGACATCGACATGTCGATGACCGCGCCGGGCTGCGGCATGGGTGACGTGCTGCGCGCGGACGCGGCGCGGGTGGTGGGTGCCGTTCCGGGCGTCGACGACGTGGAGGTCACCTTGGTGTGGGATCCGCCGTGGTCGGTCGGGCGGATGTCGGAGGCCGCCCGCCTCCAGCTCGGGATGCTGTGAGCCGCACGGTTCGCTGCGCGGCGTCGACCGCCCACACGCCGAGGGCGACGCCGAGCAGCCGGAACTGATCTGCCAGCGCTGCGGCCGCGGCCACGTTGGCGGCCGCCACCGACAGCCACGAGCCGGTGAGGGCGAACCCCGCGTGCAGCCGCTGGTGGCCACCGCCCCGCACGACGGGGCCGAGGTAGGCCAGCGCCGAGGCCACGACCTGGGCGAAGCCGCCGATCGCCAGGGCTCGCAGGACCGCCGACTGGTCGTGGTCCTGCGACGCGACCTTCACGGCGAGCACCGCGGTCGTGCCGACCCACCACGCCAGGCCTGCTGCGAGCTGGACGAGCCGCGGTCCGGCCCAGTCGAGCTGGCGCCGGCGGAGGCGCGGCAGCAGCGTGGCGGTGGCCCCGAGGGCGACGACGTAGGCGCCCAACCCCAGGGCGGCGATCAGGGGAGCCTCGAGGAGGTGCCCGGCGGCGGCCGTGGCGGTGGCAGCCGCCGCGGCCGCGCCGGCTCCTCGAACGCGCGCGGGGGTGGCAGCGGGGGACATCTTCGTGCGGGCCTGGGTGGCGACGAAGTAGGGGAGCGTGCCCACGATGACCAGTCCCACCAGACCGAACACGTTGATCGTGAGATGGGCGTCGCGCACCGAGGCCCACCGCTCGGTCACGGCTCCCGTGCCGAGCGCGACGCCGAGGACCACCCCGACCGCCCCGAACGCCAGTGCGGTCAGGTAGACGTCGATCGCTGGTTGGTAGCGATCGGTCACCGTGGTCCGCCGGATGCCGACCAGGATGGCGGCGAGCAGCACCAGCCCGCTCGCCACGGCTACGCCGCCCGCCGCGGTGAGGGCATCGATGCCGGTCTCCCGGCCGGCGGCGACACCGATCACGCCTGCGGCGAGCACTCCGCGCTGCGCGGTGGCGAGGACCGGGGCCGGCGCCGGGGCCGACGACCACGTGACCGCCAGCATCTGGGTGGCACCCGAGATCGCTGCCAGCAGGGTGCCCACGAGGAACAGGTGGAGCGGCAACCAGGTGCCCGTCTCGTGAGGGGCCAGCCATGCGAGCGGCGAGGCGAAGGCGAACGCGACGGCCACGCCGAGGCTGCGGCGGGCCTGGTGGTGAGCCTGTGCAACCCGTCCGGCGGCCCCCCGAGGCTGGCTCTTGCGGCCCCCGTTTGCGATTAAATCTGGCATTGACTAGAAGTATTAGCCGACCTGTCGTGCTGGTCAAGGCCGCTCTTCCGCCGGAGGGAGGGCACGGTCGGCCGCCGGCACGGGATCGCATCCGGACCGACGACGAAATCCCGAGGCTCCCCATGCCGGCCGAGACCCACACGCATCACGACACCGTCGACGCCACCGCCGTCCTCGACCTCATCTGGATGCTCGTCGCCGCGCCCGGCGACCCGGACGAGCCAGACCCCACCCTGCCCCTCGCCGCGTGCGGCATCGACGACGACCTCGCCGTCCTGCGCCTGTGGGACGAGGTCAGCGAGGAGCTCGCGGAACGCACGGTGGCCGAACCCGACGTCGCCGACCTCGCCGCGGCGACCACGCTCGGCGATCTGGCGGCGGTCATGCTCCGTGAGATGCGCGTGCCGACCTGACGTCGGCGGGTCGGGCGAGGCCGGGCCGTCGCCGGCGGCGCGCATGGGGACGCACCGCCGGCAGCCCGCTCACGCGGCCGGCGTGGCTCACGACACGCGGGTCAGCTCACGCTGCTTCTGCTCCGCCTGTGCTCGGGCGGCTCGCTTGGCCTGCTTCTGCTTCCGCTTCTCGATCAACGTCAGCTTGGCTGCCTTCTTCTGCTTGGCCATCGGGGCTCACCTCCTTCCCACCTCGTGGTCGGTCGGGGTGCGGCGACGCAGGACCCGGAGCGCGTGCGAGCGCAGGATCGCTGGTGCCGTGTGCTCGTGATGGCCGGGGATCGTGGCGGTGACGTACCTGAGCAGGCGCTGGTCGGCGCACGCGCGGTCGACGACGCGGGGATGCCCGGTGAGCACCACCGGGACGTGGGGTGGCACGGCGGTGGGGAGTGCGGCGACGAGACGATCGACGAGCTCGGACGTGTCGTCGGGATGGTCGACGCGCACCGGCAGGTCAGGGCCCGTCACCTCGCGTACGGTGCGCGCGCCGGCGAGGACGACGCGGCCGGTGCGCTGGCCGACGATGACCACGGCCGCGAGCGTGGTGTCGGGCAGGCCGCGGTCGGCCTGGGTGCGCCGGTCGCGGGCACGCCCACCGGCAAGGACGGAAACGGTCGTCACGACGACTCCTCGATCTGGTGTCCGCCCGGCGCGCTGGCCTCATCGGGGCGCGCAGGCACGGGACGGAACGGGGGGATCCACGAACGACGACCGCCGGGCGGCGGCCGTGGAGGACTAGACGCCTCGCGGGGGCGCACCGACCAGCAGCGCCCACCAGCAGGCCGGGCGCTCCGCCGCGGGGGTCACGTAGCCCCCGTTCGAGCGGTCGGTCGTCGTCATGCCGCCGACCATAGCCATCCGACCAGGGAACGCAACCCGGTCGCAGGACCGTACGTGCGCGAGCTCGCACTCTGCGACAATTTCGGTCATGTCGAACGTCAGGCTCCGAGCCGCCAGGCCCTCCGCTGTGATCGTCGCCGTCACACTCTTCGCAACAGCGGCCTGCTCGGACGGTTCCGGCGGGTCGGACGACGCCGAGCGCGCCGCGGAGGAGAGTGGCTCCGACCCGACCACCGAGACGACCGTGGAGGAGACGGTCGAGGCTCAGGAGTTCGTCACGCGTCCCGACCTCCACCCGCCGGCGATCGACGTCGAGGTGGCCGGGCCGGCGTCACCCGGTCTCCTGTTCCTCGCCCCCAAGCAGGCCGATGCCCAACGCGGCCCGCTGATCGTCGACGACGCCGGTGAGGTGGTGTGGTCCCAACCGATCGAGGACCGGGCGGCGGCCGACTTCCGGGTGCAGACCTATCGGGGCGAGCCTGTGCTCACCTGGTACGAAGGCACATCCGAGGACGGCTACGGCCGCGGCGAGTTCGTGATCGCCGACACCGCGTACCGGGAGATCGCTCGCGTCGAGGCGGGCAACGGGTTGAGCGGTGACCTTCACGAGTTCCAGCTCACCGCGGCGGACACCGCCCTCGTCCTCGCCTACGAACCCGGTGTGGCCGATCTGACGGCGGTCGACGGCCCGGCGTCGGGCCACGTCCTCGACAACGTCGTGCAGGAGATCGACGTCGCCACCGGTGAGGTGCGCTTCGAGTGGAACGCCGGTGACCACGTGCCGATCACCGACACGTACCGCGAGCTGGTTCCCGACGCGGCTGCCACCGACAACGAGCGCGACGAGGACGGCAGCGAAGAAGCACCGCTCGACTGGTTCCACGTGAACTCGGTGGCCGAGGACGGCGACGCCCTGCTCGTATCTGCCCGCAACACCCACGCCGTGTACGCGATCGACCGGGCCACCGGAGAGGTGCGGTGGACGCTCGGCGGCCGCAGCAGCGACTACGCCATGGGCGACGGCACGACGTTCGCCTGGCAGCACGACGCCCGCCGCCTGGCCGACGGCACCATCAGCCTCTTCGACAACCAGGCCTCCCCGCCGATCGGCGACGAGTCCCGCGGGCTGGTGCTGGCGCTCGACGATGCCGCCGGTCAGGCCACCCTGGAGCGGGAGCTCGTGCACCCGGATGGCGTGCTGGCCGGCAGCCAGGGCAACACGCAGGTGCTGGCCGACGGCAGCGTCGTCGTCGGCTGGGGCAGCGAGGGGCGAGTGACGGAGTTCGACCCCGAGGGCGAGGTCGTGTTCGACGCCACGTGGTCGCCGGCCGACTCGTACCGCGTCTACCGCATGCCGTGGACGGGTCGCCCCGAGACGACTCCCGACGTCGTGGCCCGGCAGGCGGGCGACGGCGAGTCGGAAACGGTCGAGGTGTTCGTGAGCTGGAACGGGGCGACCGAGGTCGCTGAGTGGCGGGTCGTGGAGACGGGGGTGACCGCGGCGAAGGACGGCTTCGAGACCCGCATCGAGCTCGATGCAGCGGACTCGCCCGCCGCCGGACTCGGCGTCGGCGACTCCGTCACCGTGGAGGCCCTCGACGCCACGGGTGCCGTGATCGGCACGTCGACGCCTGTGGCGGTGAGCGCACGAGGTTGATCTGCACTTCGTCGACGAGGCCAGCGGCGCCATGTCGTGATGTCGACGCGTCCATCACCGTCCACGTCCTTCGCGCCCATCGCGCCCTGCCCCCGCGCGGAGGGCCTGATCGACCCGGACCTTCGGCCTTCCTCGACTTCGTTGCGGCGGCGTGGAGACGGCCGTCGACCCGCGAACTCATCGACGTCGCAGGACGATGTTCTCTAGCGTTCCGGCGGTGGACATCGTGATGATCCCGGGCTTCTGGCTCGACGGGGCGTCGTGGGGCGACGTTGCCGCGCCGCTGCAGAATGCCGGCCACACCGTGCACCCCATCACGCTGCCGGGTCGGGAGTCGCGCGGGGTGGACCGCTCGGGGATCGGCCTGCGAGATCACGTCGACGCGGTGGTCGCGGCGGTCGATTCGCTCGCCGAGCCCGTCGTCCTCGTCGGCCACAGCGGCGGGGGCGCCGTCGCCCACGCGGTTGCGGACGCCCGCCCGGACCGCATCGCCCGCGTCGTCTACGTGGACTGCGGTCCCATGGGGCACGGCGAGGTCATCAACGCCGAGTTGCCCGTGGTCGACGGCGAGATACCGCTTCCCGACTGGTCGGTGTTCGACGACGAGGACCTGGTCGACCTCGACGAGGAGCTGCGGGAGCGGTTCCGCAGCATCGCCGTGCCCGAGGCGGTCGGCGTGGCACAGGACCCGCAGGTGCTCGCCGACGAGCGCCGCTACGACGTGCCTGTCACGGTCATCGCCTGCGAGTTCTCGGGCGACATGGTGCGCCGCATGATGGCCGACGGTCATCCGTTCACAGCCGAGCTCGCCAGGGTGAGCGACGCCGAGATCGTCGACCTCCCCACCGGCCACTGGCCCCAGTTCACCCGCCCCGACGACCTGGCGAGGACGATCCTCGCCGCGCTGGAGCAGTAAGCGACCGGGCACGGTCGGAGAGTGGGCCTGGC
>CAYUXB010000045.1:0-9988 GCA_964448525.1 uncultured Acidimicrobiaceae bacterium | reverse complement strand
GCCTGGCTGTCAGGCTGCGTGGTTGTCAAGGAGCGCGGTGTCCCTCGCGGCGTGCGGTGCAGTGGCCGGAGGAGGGGTGCCGGTGTTCGTGTTCGCGGGGTGGCGGGGGTCGTCGGGCGGGACGAGTGGTCGGCGGCCGGTGCCGGAGACGAGTGCCCAACCGTCGTGGGTCTTGCGCTGGTGGCAGGGGGTGGGGCAGAGGCGGTCGAGGTTGTGGAGCTCGGTGACCCGGTCGTCGGCCCAGGGCACGCGGTGGTCGTGCTGGATGGCGAGCGTGTTGTCGCAGTCGGAGTTCGTGCACCCGGGTGTCGCCCACAGGAGCGCCACGCGTTGGGAGGCGGTGGGGCCGCGGCCGAGGCTCGTGACGTTGAGGACATCGGTACCGCGGGTGATGACGAGCTTGAGCACGGCGTCGCCGAGCAGGCGGCGGGCGACGCGAGCGGGGACGGGGCCGACGCCGGCGATCTCGCACAGTTCGTCGTGTTCGGTCTGACCGCGAGTGAGGGCGGCGAGGTCGACCCTCAGCAGGGCGAGGAACCGGGGGTTCTCCTTGGAACGAGACGCCCGGCCCGTCGGTGGCGACGCCGGCGCCGGTGATCGGCAGGGCTCGGTCGGCGGCCCCGGCCCGAGATCGGCGGAGCCCGACGGATCGGCGACGCCCGCCAGGTCGACCGAGCAGGATCGATCGGCCGGGCCGGGTCGATCGCTGCGGTCCAGATCTGTCGACGGTGCGCTGCCGGTCGCCGCGTCAGGACGGAGGGCGTCGTCGGCGGGTGCGGCTTGCGGGACGGCGGCCGTGTCGGTCGGCCAGACAGCGGCCGGGGCGCCACCGGCGAGGGCAAGGAGCGCGTCGAACGCGTAGGCGTCGCGCGGCTCGGGGCGGCCCTCCCGCCGGGCCGTGCGGAAGATCTCGTCGATCAACGGTTCGAGCGCCGCGTTGACCATCGCGCCCTCGTCTGCGGTGCCCCGGGCCCGTAGGCACCACGCACCGTCCGCGTCGGTCCACCGGCGCACGTACCGCTCCCGACGGATCCGCGCGTGGGTCGCATCCGGATCCGGGTCGCCGGCGGCCTTGGCCCGCACCGCAGCGTCCCGCAACTGCCTCAAGCTGGCTGTGCGGGCGGTGTCGAGCAGCGACGCTTCCGCCCCCGGGTTCACCGCGGCGGCGTCGGCCACCGTCTCGGCCTGTTCTGCCGACAGGTCCCCCCGCCGCAGAGCAGCCTCGGTGCCGGGCAGGGACGTCAGGCGTCGGGATGTGGCGATCGTCCGCCGCGCGGCGCTGCGAGAGGTGCCGGTCGTGCGTGCCAGTTCGTCCTCGGGCGTGCCCGGCCCGGTGTGCAGGTCGGCCACCCGCGCGGCGAGCAGCGTCTTGGCCGCGGATGCGTGCCGTTCGATCGCCGCGAACGCCTCCCACATCGCAGCCGCCTCGCCTGGCAAGACGTCGCCGGGAAGCAGTCGTCGGGTGAGCGCGCGGGCTGTCGTGCGGGCCTCAGCAACCTCCGAGAGAACGACAGGAACGAACACGTGTTCGAGACTAGCCGTTGCAACTGATGTGGTTCAAGCCTTCTTGGATATTTCCCGGGTACGAGTAGCCCTCCGATGCCCTGCGGGCCACAGCCAGCTGATCGAGCCAGACCGGTCGGGGGCCAGGTCGAGGCGCCGATGCTCCATCCCCGAACGGGATGTCTCGCCGCCGGGCAGCCCGCGCGGGACGGCGGCCTCGCGCCGCAGACGCCACGCCGCCGATTCGGAACGACGTGAAACCCGGCACCTGGCCCCGACCGCCCCGGACGCCTGATCCGCTGCGTCGCGCCGGCAGGTACCTTCGGTCACGGTTCGGCCGTACCGGACCGTGCAACGGTGGTTGCCGGCACGGCCGGTGGACCACGCGGATCGCGGTGGTGCTCGACCAGGCCGACGAGCTCCGCGCCAAGCGTCGTGCCGCCCTCGCCCTGCTCGACACCCTCACCGAGTCGGTCTTCATCGACATGTTCGACGACCCGGTCACCAACCCGATGGCTGGCCCGAGGACGTCCGGCTAGGCGACATCACGGACGTGGCGTCGGGTATCACGAAGGGTCGACGGTCGAACGGCGAGCAGACCCGCAGCGTGCCCTACCTTGCCGTTGCCAACGTCCAGGACCGGCGCCTTGACCTTGCCAAGGTGAAGGCGATCGACGCGACCGAGCGGGAGATCGAGCGCTACCGCCTGCGTGCCGAGGACTTGCTCCTCACCGAGGGTGGGGACCCCGACAAGCTCGGGCGCTCGCCCGGTCGGTCGCCGACCTGCCCACCGAGCTGCCCGCCGAGCCGGAGGAGGCCAAGCGCTTCGACCTGCTGCTGCTCAACCTGCAGCTCGCCCTCATTCGGGCCGAGCCGGGCTACCCCCGCCTTCGCGACCAGGTGAAGCAGATCGCCGGGCTGCTGGAGGACTCCGCCAGCATCCCCGCTGTCGCCAAGGAGCTCGAGCTCATCGCCGAGGTGCAGACCGACGAGTGGTGGGAGTTCGTCACCCTTCCCATGCTCGAAGCGGTCCGGCGGCGCCTGCGCAAGCTCGTGGCGCTGATCGAGAAGCGCAAGCGCACCATCGTCTACACCGACTTCGAGGACGAGATCGGCGAGCACGTCGAGATCGAGTTCGGCGGGTTGGCGCTGGCGAACGAGTACGAGCGGTTCCGCCGAAAGGCCACCGCCTACCTGCGCGAGCACCGCGGGGAGACCGCGGTCGAGAAGGTCCACCGGAACTGGCCGATCACGGTCGCCGACATGGACGAGCTCGCACGCGTCCTCGTCGCCAGCGGCACCGGCACCGCCGAGGACGTCGACCACGCCCGCGCCGAGGCCGGCAGCTTCGGCCTGTTCGTCCGATCCCTCGTCGGTCTCGACCGCGGCGCCGCCAAGGAGGCGTTCGCCGAGTTCCTCGACGACAAGACCTACAGCGCCAGCCAGATCGACTTCGTCAACCTGATCATCGACGACCTCAGCCAGCACGGCGTGATCGAGGCCCGCCGGTTCTACGAGTCGCCCTACACCGACCTCGCGCCCCGCGGCCCCGACGACTTGTTCCCGCACGACGACCTCGCCCGCCTCATCGACACCCTCGCCGCCGTCCGCGCCCGGGCAGACGTGGCGTAGCGCACGCACCAGCGCACGCCGCGGTCAGCGAGACCGATACGCGTGAGCTCGGTGGTCGATGCGTACGACCGTGACCGTCCGCGTCTCGGCGTCGATGCGGTACACAGGCCGGGCCACGGACATCCTCGAGGGCAACGGGGTTGAGGCGAGGGGCGAGGATGCCCTGCCAGTTCATGGGACCGCGACGGTCACGGGTCGTCGGGGGTGACGACGTCGGGGAGGCGCCAGATCTGATGTTGGGCGAGGAAGATGAGGTCCGTGCCGACGATGGCGGCGGAGACGGGGTCGTCGATGGTGGGTTCGACGTCGTCGAGGGTGGCGAGGACCTCGATGTCGCCGGTGTCCACGTCGACGAGGGCGATCTGGGGGTCGGCGTCCGGCCCGATGCCGGTGGTGAGGACGCGCCCGTCGGGCGACGGCGCGAGCGGCGTGATGGCCGCCCGGGGGTAGGGCTCCTCGAAGTCCGGCACGCGCCGCTCGTCGGTGCCGGCGACCGGGCTGGCGTCGCCGTCGTCGGCGGGGACTGGGCGCAGTGCGGTGTCGTCGAGGAGGTAGAGGCGGGTGTCGCCGTCGGTGCCGGCGACGAACACGGCACGGTCGTCGTCGAGCAGCATGACGGCGATGACCGGCCCGAGGTCGTGATCGGCGGTCACCTGCGCACCGATGCCCGGCGCGCCGAGCAGGTGCGTGGTCGTGCCGTCGGTGTCGATACGGGCGATCCGGCCCTCGGCGAGACCTCCGGCAAGGACCGTGCCGTCGTCCGCGAGGTCCAGCGCCCCCACCGGAAAGGGGAGGGGGTACTCCGCCTTCGGGACCGAGACGGGGTCATAGGCGGTGATCCGGCGGTTTTCGGGGGCGATCTCGTTCGGACTGAGAGGGTTGCCAGACAACGCCCGGCCGAGGTCGCCATCGGCTGCGGTCACGAATCGCCCGTCGACGGTCATGTGAGCGGCGGTCTGCGTGGCGCTCGCGGAGACTATGGCTGACGTCGATTCGTTGATCGCACCATCATCCGGGGACGCGACCACACGGCCGTCCGAAACTCCATACTCTTCGAACAGGATCGCCACGTTCTCGTCCTCCCCGGCCAGCAGCAGAGCAGCGTCTTCGAGCGGGAGGTCATCGAGGCGAACCACCTCGTCGGGGTCCTCCGAGCGGAGCATGTCGCTGACGTCGGACCAACTAGCGTCGCCGCCAGCAGCCAGCTGCTCGGCCCCACCCAACGTCGCCGGGGCGTCCCCGCTGCACGACGCGGCGACGATGGCGATCGCGGCCCACCCGAGCGAGACGAACATCTCACCGAGCTTTCCCTGGCCCGGGAGCCAACGGCATGCGGACTCCGTCATCGTCGATTCTCGAACTCGCGGGCGTGGCCGAACCCCGCGACCATGGCGTCGTGAGCGAATCCGTCGTAGTGGTTTTCGATGAGCCAGGCTTCGTATGCCAGACGCTCTTCGTCGTTCACGCCATCGGTCGGGTCGATGGGCGGTTGCTCAGCACCATTGGCGAGGGCGTTGAGCGTCGCGAAGTTGACCGCTGAGCGGCGTTCGCTAGCGGTGGCCTCCTCCTCTGCGGCGTCGAGTGCGGACTCGTCGATGGGGAAGACCAGATCGCCCACGCTGACGCCGGCGACGTCGGCGGTGGTGTCGACTCCCCCGACCACCAGTCCGTACCCTGGTGCGGTCCCGGCGAAGAAGGCGGCGATGTCGATTCCCGCGTTGACCGACCGGCCCCGCGCTCGCTGCGCGGCGATGCGTTCTTCGACCGATCCGATCAGAGCGTTGTTCTCGGCACGGACGATCGTCCCCTCCAGCGTGCCGATCTGCTGCAACATCTCGCGTCGGTCGTCGAGTAGGTCGCCAGGCGAGCTGTCCACACCGGGTTCCGGGAGGACGTCAGGGCCGAGTTGTTCGACTGCGTAGGTCACGTACCCGGCGGCGACGCGGTCGGCGGCCACCTCGTCGGCCATCGTCTCGCGCAGGAAGTCGTGGGTGGCGAGCGCATCGTCGGACGGGGGCTCGCCGCTGACGGCATGGCCCCAGTCGTCGGTGATCATGGCGTGGAGGACATTCATGTTGGCGGCGGCGCCGTTGCCGAACGCCTGGCGCATGGCGTCGGTCGCAAGCTCGGCGTCCTCTGGGGTGGTTCCGGACGGTGGGTCGTCGAGGTCGGCGCCGGCGAGGTCGTCGGCGACGATGCGGATCGTGTGTTCCATCAGGCCGCCGCGGCCCGCGGGGTCGGTCGGGTGGGTGAGCCCGGTGTCGACCACCTCGGCGAGTGCGGTGTACATGTCCGGGGCGATGTCGGGCGTCGTCAGCACCAGCTCGACGTTGTCGGTGCCCGGTGCGATGCCGTCGCCGGTCAGCCAGGCGAGGCTGGCATCGGGATTGGCGGCGATGGCAGCGGCGATGTTCAGGTCAGCTTCGGTGGTCGGTGGTCCGGCGGAGTCCAGCCCCGACCTGCCGGGCGCCCCGCGGTCGTCGTAGCCGAAATGGTCGCCGAGGTGGTCGTCGCCCACCGCGACGAGGACGTCGGCGGCCAGATCGGCCTCGACCACGAGAAGGCTGTAGTCGAGTTGGGCGTCGCCGTCGTAGGTCTCGAAGCCCTCGGCCCAGTCGTCGGCGAGGCGATCCGTGTCGGCGAGGCCGGCGTTGTCGGGATCGGTGCGGGTGGCCGTGGCGCGGCGGGTGTCCATGGCGGTGTGCACCACAACCGCGGTTCCGGTCATCTGTTCGTCGACCCAGGACCCGATGCCGTCCTCGGTCCAGGAGTGGTCGCGGGGACGGTCGACGAAGTCCGCCAGCCCGGGGATCGTCTCACCGGCGGCGGTCAGGGCTTCCGTCGCGGCGGTGAGCGCGGTGACCTTTTCCGGCAGCGTCGCCGTCATGGCGGTGGCGTTGGTGACGTAGGTCGACAGGACGAACGGGTCGGCGCTGCTCGTACGCAGGCCGGGCTGCTGATGCGTGGTCACCACGCGCCTCCCGACCCGCCGGACGCGGGCTCTGCGAAGATCTTCAGGCCTTCGAGGAGCGACCGCTGGTTGACCACGAGCTGCTCGTCGTTGGCGTCCTCGGCGGCAGTCACCACGTTCCCGGCCGTGGAGCGAAGCTAGTACGCACCGTGACGGCCCCGGCACGCCCGTGTGGGGCGTGCCGGCCGGTCACCCCCGAGGGCTCGAGCGGTCGGCGAGGGCGGCCGTGAGCGCCGCGTCGAGGACGCGGGCCGACACGCGGGCGACCTCGTCGGGGGCGCGGTCGAAGTCGACCGCCAGCGACTGGGTGGTGAAGCCGGACAGGTGCACCGCCACCGCGTCGGTGAGCCAAGACGGCGGCGTGCCGCGGCCGCCACGGGCCCGCCACATCACCCGTGTGACGCCCGCGGCCCACTGCTTGCGGGCCTCCCGACGCTCGGCGGCGGCCGCGGCCAGCTCGCCGGTGAGCTCGGGTTCGAGCACCGACAGCTCCCAGTAGATGCGCCCGTTGCCGGCGTTGAGCCGGTGTGCCGCCTGCAGCACGTCGAGCAGCCAATCGTCGAGGTCGCCCTTCGGTGCCGCAGGGAGGTGCTCGCCGTAGGTGCGCAGCCCGTCCCGGATGGCGACCGCGAACAGGTTCTCCCGGGTGGAGAAGTGGCGGAAGACTGTCCGACGGCTGACTCCGGCCGCCACCGCGACCTCATCGACGGTGGTGGCCAGGCCACGCGCAGCGAGCACGCGACGGGCGGCGCGGACGATGCGCGTCCGAGCGAGGTCGCGCTGCTCCTGCACCAACGAGGCCGACCCCGACGATGCGCGGTCCGACCCGGTCGCGGAAGCGGGCGCGGCTGACCCCGACGCGAATGGAGACGCAGCGGCAGCGCCGTCGGTGCTCATCGGCGGAGAAGTCTATGCCACCCGACGGCATCAGCGAGAGACTGCTTGTCACCCATGAGTGCCACCCGCTACCGTCGCAGTGTCACGCAGCACGAAGCGCGCACGCGCAACGCACAGGGGGTGCCGTGCAGGTTCGAGATCGGCTCTACATCGGCGGCGAATGGGTCGCGCCGGCCGCCAGCGAGGTCATCGACGTGGTGTCGCCGGCTTCGGAGCAGGTCATCGGCCGGGTGCCTGCGGGCACCCCGGCCGACATCGACCGTGCAGTGGCCGCCGCCCGGGCCGCGTTCGACACCGGCCCGTGGCCGCGCACGACACCGGCCGACCGGGCCGACGTGCTCGACCGGGTGGCCGACATCCTCGACGCCCGCAAGGACGAGCTCGCCGCCCTGATCACCGCCGAGATGGGCTCGACCGCCACGTTCTCGCAGTTCGTGCAGGTCCCGGCGCCGATCTCGACCCTGCGCAGCTACGCCCGCCTGGCTCGCACGTTCGCCTTCGAGGAGGAGCGCGGCGCCCGGGCCCGCAGCCTCGTGGTGCAGGAGCCGGTGGGCGTGGTGGCGGCGATCGTGCCGTGGAACACGCCGCTCCTCGTCATGATGTCCAAGGTCGCACCCGCCCTGGCCGCCGGCTGCACGGTCGTGCTCAAGCCGTCGCCGGAGGCGCCGCTCGACGCCTTCGTCCTCGCCGAGGCGTGCCGCGAGGCGGGCCTACCCCCGGGCGTCCTCAACGTGGTGCCCGGCGGGCGGTCGGCCGGCGAGCACCTGGTCACCCACCGCGACGTCGACAAGGTGGCGTTCACCGGCAGTACCGCGGTCGGCCGGCGCATCGCCGCCCTGTGCGCCGACCGCCTGGCCCGGGTCAGCCTCGAGCTCGGCGGCAAGTCGGCGGCGATCGTGCTCGACGACGCGCCGCTCGACCGCACGGTGCGGGGGCTGCTCGGCCTGTCGTACGTGAACTCCGGCCAGGCGTGCGTGGCCCAGACCCGGGTGCTGGTGTCCCGCAACCGCCACGACGAGTTCGTCGATGCGTTCGTCGAGGGGACCCGAGGCCTGCAGGTCGGCGATCCCGCCGACACCGCCACCGCCGTCGGTCCGCTGGTGAGCGCCCGCCAACGCGAGCGGGTCGAGGGCTACCTGGCGCTCGGCCAGGACGAGGGGGCCAAGGCGGTCGTCGGCGGCGGACGCCCGGACGACCTGCCAACCGGCTGGTACGTCGAGCCGACCGTGTTCACCGGCGTCGACAACGGCATGCGCATCGCCCGGGAGGAGATCTTCGGGCCGGTGGTCGCCGTCATCGCCTATGACGACCCGGACGACGCCGTCGCCATCGCCAACGACTCCGACTACGGGCTGGCCGGGTCGGTGTGGACGTCCGACGTCGAGGCCGGTATCGACGTCGCCCGCCGGGTCCGCACCGGGACCTACAGCGTCAACGGCGCACCGCAGGCGTCGTCGGCACCCTTCGGCGGTTTCAAGCAGTCGGGCATCGGCCGCGAGTTCGGCCCCGAGGGCCTGCGCAGCTACCTGGAGATCAAGTCGATCGCCGTCCCCGGCGAGAGGCGCCCGACGTGACCGACGCGGGAACGAGTCCGGCGTCCGAGCCAGGGGCCGGCCCGGGGACGAAGCCGACCGAGCGAGCGACGACCGGGTCGCCAACGTCCGGGTCAGCGACATCCAGGTCAGAGACGAACGACGCCGTCGAGATGTGGGCCACCCACACGCCCGAGGCCGGCACGATCGAGCGTCAGGCCGAGCGCGCCGAGGCCGCGGGCTGGGATGGCATCACGTTCACCGACTCGCAGAACCTGGTGGGCGACCCGTACGTGGCCGTCGCCCTGGCCGCCCGGGCCACCGACACCCTGCAGTTCGCCACCGGGGTCACGAACGCCCACACCCGTCACCCTGCGGCCTTGGCCAACGTGGCGATCACCGTGCAGGAGGAGTCCGGCGGCCGCTTCGTGCTCGGCATCGGCCGGGGCGACACCGCGCTGTTCCACCTCGGCCTGCCGCCGATGCCGGTCGCCCGGTTCGCCGAACGACTCGGTCAGGTGCAGGCCTACCTGGCGGGCGGCACCGTCGACTGCGACGGCCACCCCAGCCGCATCCAGTGGCTCGACCGCACCAGCCAGGCGAAGGTGCCGCTCGACGTCGCCGCGTCCGGCCCACGCCTGATCGACCTCGCGGCCCGCACGGCCGAGCGCATCACGTTCGCCGTCGGCGCCGATCCGGCCCGCCTGGCCTGGGCGCTCGACCTCGCCCGCAAGGCCGCGGCCGACGCCGGGCTCGACCCGGCGGACATCTCGTTCGGCGCCTACGTCAACGTCGGCTGCCACCCGGACCTCGACGCGGCCCGGGAGCTCATCGCCGGGGGCGTGGCCGCGTTCGCCCACTTCTCCGCCATGCCGGGTTCGACCGGGGCCGGGCTCGGCGAGGGCGACCGGGCCGTGGTCGCCGAGGTCGGCCGCCGCTACGACAGCACCCGCCACCTGCGCAACACCGCCGACCACACGGCCCCGCTGGCGCCCGACTTCGTCGACCGGTTCGCGGTCGTCGGTCCGCCCGAGCGCTGCGTCGAGCGCCTCACCGAGCTGGCGGCCCTCGGCATCGGACGGTTCGTCGTCACCGGGCCGACGTTCCAGGCCGATCGCGACGACGCCCGCGTGGCGCACCGCCTGCTGGCGGCCGAGGTGCTGCCTGCGCTGTCCGCCGTCCCCGCTCTGCGCGCCGGGCCCGCCGCTGCGCCGTCACCCCTTCGAGGAGCCTCCACATGACCGACCACGACCTCGTCATCCGCGGCGGCACCGTCATCGACGGGACCGGAGCCGACGCCCGCCCCGCCGACATCGCCGTGCGTGACGGCGTCATCACCGACGTGGCCGACCCGGGCACGATCGCCGGCCGCGCCGCGCGCACGATCGACGCCGACGGCGCGCTGGTCACGCCCGGGTTCGTCGACATCCACACCCACTACGACGGCCAGGCC